>WTJS01000261.1 GCA_011524735.1 Alphaproteobacteria bacterium | reverse complement strand
TCTCGATGCTGGCACAGGCCATGACCTTGCCCGTGATGCTAACAGACAGCGTTACAATGAAATCAGCCTGACCCCCCAATTTCTTCGGGGAAGAGTGGATCCCGATACTTCAGTTTCGCTGTTTGGCAAGTCTTACAAGGCTCCATTTGGGGTGGCGCCAATTGGACTTTCATCCATGATCTGGCCTGGCGCGGAACAGATATTGGCGCGCGCCGCAGCCGAGCATGGTTTTCCCTATACCCTTAGCACTGTTGCCGGAGATTCCATCGAACGTGTTTCGGCAGTTGGCGGTGATATGACCTGGTTTCAGCTTTATGCGCCGCACGACCGCGAACTTGGCATGGATTTGATTCGCCGCGCCCGTGAGTGCGATGTTGAAACGCTGGTTCTGACAGCTGACGTGCCGTCTCCAAGTCGTCGGGAACGTATGCGAATTTCCGGTGCCCCGCTTGGCAGCAGAGGGAATTCACAATATTCGCCGCGTGTCATATGGCAGTCGGCAATGCGCCCGGAGTGGGCAATTAGAACACTGCTCAATGGCGGGCCACGGTTCCGCAATATGGAACCTTATGCGGCAAAACACGGAAACCAGCCGATAACTAAATTTATTGGTAGCCAGCTCAACGGATCGCTGGATTGGGAGTATCTGGACGTGATCCGTGACGCATGGCCTGGCAAGCTTTTGCTCAAAGGTATTTTGGATGGCCAGGACGCCGAACGTGCAATCCGGCAGGGCTGTGACGGTCTTGTGATTTCGAACCATGGCGGTCGTCAACTCGATGCCGCACCACATCCGCTTGACCAGCTTCCTCAAATTCGAGCTGTCGTTGGGAATAAGGTGCCGCTGATTGTTGATAGTGGTATTCAGTCCGGTCTGGATGTTGTTAAGGCTTTGGCGTCAGGCGCTGATTTCGTGCTGATTGGCCGCGCCTTCATGTATGCCGTTGCGGCACTTGGAAATGCCGGTGGTCAACATGCAAGTCAGGTGCTGTTTGAAGAATTGCGCGATGTGATGGCGCAGCTTGGCATCGACACTGTTGCTGGTCTGCGTGATGTGGGGCTTACGCGCCTTTAGAAATTCGAATTTTTTGGGGAATTTTATGATTAAGACAGCTCAACGCGTCTTCATTCTACTGACGTTGGTTCTGCTTGGGAGTGCGCATGCATTTGCAGGATCCGATAGCAAGATCCAACTGTCGCCGGTTGAAGTCAGGGCGACTGTCCCCGGCATGACAGCCTCTGGTGGTTATGTCGTTATAATGAACCATAGTCACATCGCTGACCGGCTTGTTGAGGTGTCTGCAGATTTTGCCAAAAAGGCTGAAATCCATGAGATGCTGAATGATAATGGTGTCATGAAAATGCGTCAGCGCGCGGGGGGAATCGAAATCCCAGCCCATGGAAAAGTGGCTCTGAAACCGGGCGGCCTACATCTCATGTTCATGGGGCTCGCTCAGACACTGAATGCAGGTGACGAACTTGAGGTGACCCTGACCTTTGAATCAGGTCGGGTGATTACAGTCCCTGCAACGGTGAAGCGACCTGGCGAGATTTCAAGTGATGGAGCCCATGGTGAGATGAAACATGGTGAAGGCCATGATCACTCTGGCCATGATCACTCTGGCCATGATCACTCGGGTCAGGACCATTCCGGGCATGGCAGCTGACCATCGCTGCCAGAGTGTCTAAAAAATCCCTGCATCCAGTCCCGCCGCCATGCCCATGGCAAGCTCTTCGACCTGACGTGGATATGTGTCTGACCAATTTCCATGCAGGATCAGTATTGGGGACACCAGCCGCCATTTTTGTGCTCCTGCGATACTTTCAAGAGCGCGTCTTGTTGCCGTGCCGTCGAGGCCAGCCCGAATGAATATGGCCAGCGCTTTACCCTCGGTGTTGTCCAGCCAATCATTGTAGCAACGATCAAACATGTCTTTTGTTGCGCCTGCCATGTATCCGATATTCTCTGTTGTGCCGATGATTATGCCATCCGCATTCAAAAGGTCGTCGGCAGCAACATCAAACGGCGACAGCAGACGAACGGTGACATCGCCAGCATCAGGATGGCTTGCCCCCTGCAATGCGAATTGGGCGAGCAGCTGAG
>WTJS01000215.1 GCA_011524735.1 Alphaproteobacteria bacterium | reverse complement strand
GCCGATATCCTGCGCCGCAAAGGCTATCAGGTGACCGTCTATGACCGCTATGATCGCGTAGGCGGCCTGCTGATCTACGGTATCCCTGGCTTCAAGCTGGAAAAACATGTCGTGCAGCGTCGCCATGACCTGCTGAATGATGGCGGCGTGACCTTCAGGCTGAACGTCAATGTCGGCACCGATATCACCTTTGAGGAAATCCGTGCTGCGCATGATGCCGTGCTGATCGCCACCGGCGTCTACAAGGCAAGAGACATTGGCGTGCCGGGTGTCGGTCTCAGCGGTGTCGTTCCAGCGCTCGATTATCTGACAGCGTCTAACCGCAAGAGCCTTGGTGATGAAGTTGTCGATTTCGACAATGGCGTGCTGAATGCCGAAGGCCGCGACGTCGTGGTTATTGGCGGTGGTGACACGGCCATGGATTGTGTGCGTACCGCGATCCGTCAGAAGGCCAGATCGGTCAGCTGTCTGTATCGCCGCGACCGTGCGAACATGCCCGGCTCGCAGCGGGAAGTCGCCAATGCTGAAGAGGAAGGTGTGGAATTCCGCTGGCTGTCTGCCCCGCAGGCCTTCCTTGGTGACAATCACGTCCGCGCGGTTCAGGCCCAGAAGATCCATCTTGGTCAGCCCGATGCCACCGGCCGTCAGGTGCCGCAGATCATCGAAGGTTCAGCCCATGAGATTCAGGCTGATCTGGTGATCAAGGCGCTTGGATTCGATCCTGAGGATCTGCCAACCATGTTTGGCGCAGCTGAACTTGAGGTGTCGAAATGGGGCACGATCGGCATTGACTGGCGCACCATGATGACCAGCCTGCCGGGTGTGTTCGCCGCAGGTGACATTGTGCGTGGTGCCTCGCTTGTTGTTTGGGGCGTGCGCGATGGCCGCGACGCCGCAGAAAGTATCCATTCCTACATTGCTGCGCAGCGTGAAGCCCCCCGCAGCGCCGTCGCTGGCGCCTGATTGCCACGCAGAAGGCAGGAGAGAAGACTATGACAAAAATGTTCGATAATGATCTCGGTGGCGTTGATAACAAGGCGTTTGACGAAGCTGCCTATCTGGACCGCCGCGCCCGCAATGAAGCGCGGCTGACGGATGCTGGCGTCTATGGCCCGCAGATGGAACATGACAATTGCGGCGTTGGCTTTGTGGCTGCTCGTGACGGCAAGCCAACCCGCGCTGTTGTAGATGCCGCCATTGAAGCGCTGCAGGCCATCTGGCATCGCGGCGCGGTTGATGCTGACGGCATGACAGGTGATGGTGCCGGTATTCACATTGAAATCCCGCGTGATTTCTTTATCGAGCATATTGCCCGTACAGGCCACGCTGATGATGGCGGTCGTTTGGCGGTTGGCATGGTATTTTTGCCGCGCACCGATCTTGCGGCACAGGAACGTTGCCGCTGCATCGTCGAGCAGGAAATCCTGGCCGTTGGGCATTTCATTTATGGATGGCGTCAGGTGCCTGTTGATACCCAGGCCCTTGGTGACAAGGCCAAGGCGACCCGTCCTGAAATTGAGCAGATCATGTTCTCGATGCCGCAGGATATTGATGAGGAAGAGGCCGAGCGTCAGCTCTATGTCGTGCGCCGCCGGATCGAAAAGGCTGTGAATGCCGAGCTGATCAGTGACTTCTATATCTGTTCGATGTCCAGCCGTTCCGTCATCTATAAGGGCATGTTCCTTGCTGAACAGGTGACAGCCTTCTTCCCTGATCTGACAGATGAGCGGTTTGTGTCGTCCTTCGCTGTCTATCATCAGCGTTATTCGACCAATACCATGCCGACCTGGAAACTGGCCCAGCCGTTCCGCGTGCTGGCCCATAATGGCGAGATCAACACCATTCGCGGTAATCAGAACTGGATGACCTGCCATGAAGACCGCATGGCATCGGATGTGTTTGGCAGCGATGTTGAAGATATCAAGCCGGTCATCGGCAATGGCAGCTCTGACTCGGCTGCGCTTGATGCGGTGTTTGAACTGATGGGCCATGGCGGGCGCGACCTGCCGATGGTCAAGACAATGATGATCCCGGCCGCCGTTGACGTTGATGGCGAAGACGATCTGGCCGAACTTTACGCCTACTGCAATTCGGTGATGGAGCCGTGGGACGGCCCGGCCGCCATCGCAGCCTATGCCAATAACTGGGTTGTTGCTGGTCTTGACCGGAATGGTCTTCGTCCGATGCGCTATGTCGTCACCAATGATGGGCTGGTCATTGGCGGGTCGGAATCCGGCATGGTTGTCGTACCGGAAGAACATATTCTGGAGCGCGGCCGGATCGGCCCTGGCCAGATGATGGGGATTGACCTCAAGCGCGGGGCAATCTTCAGCAACGACGATCTGATGGAAGAGCTGAAATCCCGCCGCGATTGGGGCAAGTGGATCGGCCGCTCGCAGAAGATGGACGAAGTGCTTGCCAGCAATGGTGGCAAGGCAAGCGCGCGCATGGAGCAGAGCGAAGTTCGCCGTCGTCAGATGATGGCTGGCTGGACCATGGAAGATCTTGAGCTGATCCTTCAGCCGATGGCCGAAGGTGGCAAGGAAGCCATCGGATCCATGGGTGATGATGCGCCGCTGGCCGTTCTGTCGAACCGCTACCGTGGTCTGCATCATTTCTTCCGCCAAAACTTCTCGCAGGTGACAAACCCACCAATCGACAGCCTTCGCGAACGTCACGTGATGTCGCTTCGCACGCGCCTTGGCAATCTTGGCAATATTCTGGATGAAGCGCCTGAGCAGTGCGACCATCTGGTGCTCAACTCGCCGGTCCTGACCATTCCAGAATGGGATGCGCTCTGCGCCCATCTTGGTGACAGCGCGGCCCTGATTGACTGCACCTTCGATATTGACGGGCCGGATGATTTCACCACTGCACTGGATCGTATTGCGAATGAAGCCGAAGAGGCCGTTCGGTCGGGCTGTGAGCATGTGATGCTGACAGACCGTGCGGTGTCCGCAGGACGCGCCCCGATCCCGATGATCCTGGCTACTGGAGCGGTACACTCGCATCTCGTCCGTCAGCAGCTCCGTACTTTTGCCTCGGTGAATGTAGCATCAGGCGAATGTCTTGACGTGCATCATTTCGCCGTTCTGATCGGGGTTGGCGCGACGACCATCAACGCCTATGTCGCCGAAGAAGCCATCGCCGACCGTCATGATCGCGGCCTGCTGCCAAATCTGACGCTGCCCGAGGCGACCGCCAACTATCGCGCTGCGATTGAAAACGGCCTTTTGAAGATCATGTCGAAGATGGGCATTTCGATCATCGCCTCCTATCGCGGCGGGTATAATTTCGAAGCTCTTGGTCTGTCGCGTTCCCTGGTGGCGAAATATTTCCCGCCCATGTCCTCGCGGATCTCTGGTCTCGGTCTGACAGGTATCGCCGCGCGTGTCAGTGACATGCACCGCAAGGCCTATGAACAGGCTGACGTGTTCCTGCCTGTTGGTGGCTTCTTCCGCTATCGCCGGTCTGGCGAACGTCATGCCTTCGACGGCCAGTTGATCCATGCCATGCAGCATGCCTGTGATACGGGTTCGTTCGAAAGCTGGAAGAAATATTCGTCACTGGTCTCCAGCCAGGGTCCAATCAACCTTCGTGATCTGATGGATTTCAAAACGGGCCGCGAGGCTGTCCGCACCGAAGAGGTGGAATCCATCACCCGTATTCGCAAGCGGCTTGTTGCCCCTGGCATCTCTCTTGGTGCGCTTAGCCCAGAAGCGCATGAGACCCTCTCCATTGCGATGAACCGCATTGGCGCGAAGTCGGATTCCGGTGAAGGGGGTGAAGATCCAGCCCGCTTCCAGCTTCGCGAGAATGGCGATAACCCGTCAAGCGCGATCAAGCAGGTGGCATCCGGCCGGTTTGGTGTGACAGCTGAATATTTGAACAGCTGTAAGGAAATCGAGATCAAGGTTGCGCAGGGTGCTAAGCCTGGTGAAGGTGGCCAGCTACCTGGCATTAAGGTCGACAGTCTGATTGCCCGACTGCGCCATTCAACCCCTGGCGTGACGCTGATTTCCCCGCCACCACATCATGATATCTATTCGATCGAAGATCTGGCACAGCTGATCTATGACCTGAAACAGATCAACCCAGATGCCAAGGTCTGCGTGAAGCTCGTTGCCTCAACAGGCATTGGCACCATTGCGGCTGGTGTGGCCAAGGCGAAGGCTGATGCCATTCTGGTGTCCGGCCATGGTGGGGGAACCGGGGCCAGCCCACAATCCTCCATCAAGCATGCCGGCCTGCCATGGGAAATGGGCCTGTCGGAAGTGCATCAGGTTCTGTGCATGAACGATCTTCGCAACAAGGTTGTGCTGCGGACCGATGGTGGCCTGAAGACTGGCCGCGACATTGTCATGGCAGCAATGCTGGGTGCGGATGAATATGGCATCGGCACGTCGGCGCTGATTGCGATGGGCTGTATCATGGTGCGCCAGTGCCATTCCAACACCTGCCCGGTCGGCGTTTGCACGCAGCGGGACGACCTTCGGGCCAAGTTTGAGGGTACGCCTGAGAAGGTTGTGCAGCTCTTCACCCATCTTGCCGAAGAGGTGCGCGAGATTCTGGCCGGACTTGGCTTTACCTCGCTGGAAGAGGTGATCGGTCGGACAGACCTGCTGACCCAGGTCAGCCGTGGTGATGCTGCGCTTGACGATCTGGATCTGAACCCAATCCTGGTGCAGGCCGAGCGTGATGGCCCTGCCATCAGCCCGCGTGACCTGCCGCGTGAGGAAGTTCCGGATACGCTTGACGCGTTGATGGTCAAGGATGCGGCAACCGCGCTGGAGTTCGGCTCGAAGATGCAGCTGTCCTACAATGTCGAGAACACGCAGCGTGCCATCGGCACGCGCCTGTCTTCGCATATTGTGCGCAAGTTTGGCATGACCGGTCTCCGTGAGAACCACATTTCGGTTCGCCTTCGCGGGACAGCTGGTCAGTCGCTTGGTGCCTTTTCGACCCAGGGTCTGCGCATTGAAGTGATTGGTGACGCCAATGACTATGTCGGCAAGGGCCTGTCTGGCGGCACCATTATTGTACGGCCATCGGCATCTGCTGCCTTTGTGGCACATGAAAACACCATCATTGGCAACACCGTTCTATATGGGGCGACCTCTGGCAAGCTGTTTGCAGCTGGTCAGGCTGGTGAGCGTCTGTGCGTTCGTAATTCCGGTGCTACGGCCGTGGTCGAAGGTGCGGGTACCAATGGTTGTGAATATATGACCGGTGGTCGGGTTGCCATTCTTGGTGAGGTTGGTGACAATTTCGGAGCTGGCATGACCGGCGGCATGGCCTTTGTGTATGATCCAGAAGGTACCTTCATGAACCGGGTGAATCCAGAAAGCCTTGAGGTTGACCGCATTCACACAGCGCATTGGGAAGCTGAGCTGAAGGCGCTTGTTGAAGAGCATGCCAGGGCAACCGATTCCGCTCTTGCCCTTCGTCTGCTGAATGAATGGGACGTCGAAATTGGTAAATTCTGGCAGGTTGTTCCGACCGAGATCGTGAGCCGGCTGGATATGCCGCTTCGCGATGATGAGGCCGTTGCCGAGGGTGGAGCGCCGGCCTGACCGGCCCTCTCCACCCGTCGTGGCGCCTTTGCCGGGTGCTGACTTAAGGTAGCGACGATGCAGAATGACAAGGCTGATCATGCTGTGGACATAGCACTGCAGACAGACGCTGATCTGGCGGCGATCGAGTCTCTTATGGCTGAGGCGTTTGGCGAGAAGCGGCATTCCCGGTCAGTCTGGAACCTCCGCCCGGGACCGCCGGTGCCAGAGTTGTGTCTTGTCATTCGTGAGTCCGGCGAAACCGTGGGGTCGCTGCGTTTCTGGGAAGTGATGCTTGGTGAACAGCGCATTCTGCTGCTTGGCCCGTTGGCAGTGCGGCCCGATTTGCGGGGCCGCGGTTTTGGCAGGCAGTTGATTGCTGACGCGCTGACCCGTGCCACCGATGCCGCGAAATGGCCGCTTGTGCTGGTCTCTGGTGAAGTGGACTATTACCCCAAATTTGGCTTTGTGCCGGCAGCGCCATACGGTCTTGATTGGCCCGGCTTCATCGAAGCCGAACGGTTGCAGTTTTTTGAACTCATGCCGGACGCCCTCGCCGGCCTGCCATCAGGGCCGCTTGCCGTTCGCGCACTTCCCGGTTAGGATTTGTCAATTCTGACAAGCCGTTACGGTTCTTTCTATGCGTATTCTCCATCACCATCCTCTTTATGGAGCGTCCCGCACGGCACGGCTGCTTTTGGCGGAACGCGGACTGGTCTTTCTGCCGAAGATGGAGATGCCATGGGAACGGAATGAGGATTTCCTGACCCTGAACCCGTCTGGCGAAGTGCCTGTCCTGGTCACAGAGGATGGAACCGTTCTTGCTGGAACGACCGTCATTGCAGAATATTTCGAAGAGACGGAGCCGGAAGACAGCCGTTTGATCTGGGGCGGCGCTGGTGAACGTGCCGAAATCAGACGCCTGACGAACTGGTTTGAAACAAAATTCGTGCGTGAGGTTGGCGCGCCGCTGTTGAATGAACGCTATATCAAGCGCGTCGCTGCGGCTGGAAACCCGTCATCTGAAGTGATGCGGGCGGCGATGACAAATCTTCACATCCATTTGGATTATATTGACTGGCTGGCCGAACAGGGGAATTGGCTTGCCGGCAAGGCGATGTCGCTTGCCGATCTGTCGGCGGCCGCGCATCTGTCGGTGACGGATTATTTCGGGGATGTTGACTGGTCACGCCATCCCGAAGCCAAGGAATGGTATGCCAAGATCAAGTCACGTCCCTCTTTCCGCGACCTTCTTGCCGATGTGGTGGCAGGTCTTGCGCCTGCTGCCCAATATGGCGATCTGGATTTCTAGGGACTGATTGTGTCTGCCGTAGCGCTAACCCACCCGGTCTGACAGCTCTTCCAGCTTGGCGATCAACAGCGCCAGCTGGTCCGGTTCGGAAAACCGGTGCCCGGCGTTCTTGACCAGCGTCACTTCAACATCATCGCCTGTTAACGCCTCGGCGGTTGCCGTAGCGGTTTTCCAGGGCACTTCCTCATCTTTCATGCCATGCAGCAGCCGCACCGGCGCGGTGATGTTCAGCCCCCCGCGAAGCCGTAGGTTTTTCCGCCCGTCCGTAATCAGATGCCATGGATATTTCACCGGGTCTTCGGAATAGGGATTGGGAAGGGCGATAACACCATCGGCCTCGATCTGCTGGCGCTGCGCTTCGGAAAATTCGGCCCAGAGCAGGTCTTCTGTAAAATCAGGAGCCGCGGCGATGCCGATCAGCCCGGCGATGCGGTCCGGACGCGCCAGCGCCACATTCAGCATCAGCCACCCGCCAAGCGAAGACCCGACAAGAATCTGTGGCCCTTCTGTCAACGCGTCCATCGCTGCCAGACAGTCTGACGTCCAGCTTGAGATGTTTCCGTCAAGGAAAGCGCCGCTGGACTGGCCATGGCCCCGATAATCAAAGCGCAGGAACGGGCGGCCATTACGTTTGGCCCAGTCTTCGGCCACCAGCGCCTTGGTGCCATCCATGTCGGATCCGTGTCCGCACAGGAACATGATTCCGGTGCCAGTGCCTGACAGACGGTGATAGGCCAGAAAGTGATCGCCTTCGAGGGCCAGCTTTTCGGGGGTCAGCTGTTCGGGGGCTGCCATCATGATTATCCCTGTGCTGCGGAAAATTCGCTAGATTATCATCGTAATTCTCTTCGGGCTTTGCTATCACGCCACGACAGGAAATTCGACAGGATCAATAACGCGCGAATGACTCCCTTCGTCAAGACACACAGCCGTAATGGCGCGGCACCGGTGATTGTCCAGGTGCTGCCGGCCCTCGTCCGCGGGGGCGTAGAACGCGGAACAATTGAAATGGCCCGCGCCATCGTGGCGGCGGGTGGCCGTGCTGTGGTGATTTCGGCTGGCGGGCCAATGGTGCGCCATCTTGATCGGATTGGGGCTGTGCATCACACCCTTCCCGTTGGCAGCAAGAACCCGCTCAGCTGGCCGGGAATCCGCCGCCGCGTGCGCCGGGTGCTGGTTGATGAGGGGGCAGACCTTGTTCATGTGCGCTCGCGGATGCCAGCCTGGATTGCGCTGCCTGCGGCAAAATCACTGAAGCTGGCCACGGTCAGCACCGTTCATGGCCGGGTGCGTGACAGCAACCCGCTGAAGCGGATGGTGAATGGCAAAATGCTGGCAAGTGACCATGTCATTGCCATTTCCAACTATGTCAAATCACGCCTTGAGACCCAGTTTGGCACGCAGGCGGACAAGCTGACCGTAATTCCACGCGGCGTTGATGTCGAGATGTTTGACCCGGCTGCTGTGGCGCAGTCGCGGATCATTCGCTTTGTCGACTCGATTGCCCTTCCCGAGGATGATCCGATCATCATGCTGCCAGCCCGGCCGACGGCGTGGAAGGGGCATGAGGTGCTTCTCAGAGCGCTGGCCAAGATTACGGATCAGCCCTTCCATTGTGTCCTTCTGGGGGCAGCTGATGGCAAACGTGCCTTTGTCGACAAGTTGACCGAGACAGGCATGCAGCTTGGCCTTGAAGGCCGGTTCCGACTGACCCCGGCTGTGGACGACATGCCCGCAGCGCTGATGGCGGCAGATATTGTGGCAATGCCTTCGGTTACGCCTGAACCGTTTGGTCGTGTCGCGCTTGAAGCTCAGGCGATGGGTCGTCTTGTCGTTGCCTTCGATCATGGCGGTGCGTCTGAATCGATTGTGCATGGCCGCACTGGCTGGCTCGCAAAGCCGGTGGATGAAGACAGTCTGGCAGAGTGCCTGTCCAAAGCCCTGAGCTTTACCGCAGCGCAGCGCCAGACCATGGCAGCCGAGACCCGCGCCCATATTGAAGCTGACTTTTCAACTGAACTGATGTGCAG
>WTJS01000179.1 GCA_011524735.1 Alphaproteobacteria bacterium | reverse complement strand
CTGCGAACGCACTGACTTTTAAGAAGGGCGAGGTTTTGGGCTCGGACGGCAAGGTTTACGACGGCGCGAGTCCAGAGATGGAAGCAAGTTTGATCCGTAGAGCCGAAGAAGAGGGGGAGTTGGCCGGAGTGTCAGGCAACAACCTCTATGTCGTGATCGAGGGTAAGGTAACGTATGTCCCGCTAGATGAGGTTCGCGGCAAAACAAAGGAAGGTATGAAAGATGTCATTGCCCGCCACGTTTTGACTGGCGCAGAGATTGGGCAGTTTGTGGAGCTTGAAGGGTCGGGCTTTGACGTGCTTACCGAGGGGAACCTTGCCTATGAAATCGGTCAGATTGCCGATGAAGCTGCTCGTGAGGCAGCAGAAGCGGCGTTTGAAGACGTGGTTGAGTCTCTCGAAGGTGCCACAATTGAACAGATTGAGCAGGCCACCGGGTCGACCCATATCGGCTCGACATCCTGTGGGGAAGGATGCGTCGAGGACACATTCTATTAAGTTTGCTCAGCCTGAAGATGAAGGTTTCATGAAAGCAGTGTCAGTTCGTTAGAGAACATGTGATTGAGGTATTGAGATATGACGAAAATAACATCGATGGTGTGTGTGGCCGCAGCAACGCTGTTTTTGACGGCAGGTAACGCGCATGCTCTGACTTTCAAAAAGGGACAGGTGCAAGGCTCGGATGGCAAGGTTTATGATGGCGCATCACCTGAACAGCAGCAAAATATCGTTGAAGCTTCAAAGGGCACTGACTGGTTTGGAAATAAAAAGACGGCCGGCGTTGTTGGCTCCAATGTTTACATTGTGGTTGAAGACAATACGGTCTTCGTGCCCATTTCTGACCTCCGCGGCAAAGACAAGGAAACCGTCGCAGATCTGATCAAGGAACGGCTTGTTGAGACACTGACCGCCAATATGATGAAAGCCTATACTGATGAAGAGGGTTTTGATCAGGAAGCTTTCGACGAAGACTTCGCAAAAATGGATGTTGCCAACGATCAGTTCACGAATGAAATGGCTCAGGAAATTGCAGATGTTGCAGCGAAAGATGTGGAGAGGGCACAAGCGTTGCTTGATGCCACGCTAGATCTTGCGGCAATCGACGCCGCCGCAGACGAGGCGGCTATTTCAGCGGCAGAAGAGGCCTATGAACAGGCTCACCAGGCAGCCATGCGGGCTGTTGAGGGGATTTCTGATGAAATGAACGAATTATTGAATGATCCTGACTCTGTGTTCGACGCTGACGGTAATTATCTCGGTAGCTTTGAGGAGATGTGTTCTGCCGGAGAAATCAGCGGTTGCTGATCTTCTATCTGTTGCCTGGCTGATTTTGTCTTTTGCAGGTGCTGTACTTTGAGACAATTTATGTTTCCAGATTTGTTTGGAGACTGGTGTCTTAGGAGACTAAAGAATATCGTCAGCACAAGCCATCCTGAGAAAGGAATAGGAGCCAAGAGCTGACATCAGCCTGTGTATCCCATCATTCACATTGAGTGTTATATGAGCGAAAACGATCTCATTATTCGCGACTTTGTTCCCGCTGACACTGATGACGTTGTAGATCTGTGGGAGCGGTGCGGTTTAACTCGACCTTGGAATGATCCTTTTAAAGACATCGAAAGAAAGAAAACGGATCTGAATGGTGCGTTCTGGGTGGCCTGTGAAGCCGGTAAGGACGTGGCAAAGCGGAATGTGGCGAAGATCATTGGTACCGTCATGATTGGGTATGATGGGCATCGCGGCAGCATTAATTATCTGGCGGTGTCACCGACGCATCAGAATAAGGGTCTAGGGGGTCAGATCATGCGGGCGGCTGAGGCGTTTCTGATCGAAAGGGGATGCCCAAAGGTCAGTTTCTGTGTAAGGCGCGACAATCATGCTGTGCTGTCATTCTATGAGAGGTTGGGCTATCAGCCAGATGACATTATCTTTCTCGGTAAACGGCTGATCTCAGATGATTGAGGCCTATTTCAGCCTTGTTGTTTTCGTGACACTGATGGTTGCGACCCCTGGACCGGCCAATCTTCTGGCTATGATAGGTGGCACACAATTAGGGCTGCGGAGGTGCTTACCTTTCATTCTGGGGCTTGTGACAGGAAAGTTGCTGCTGAACTTCGCATTTGGTTTAGGGTTTGGGCTTGTACTGGTTCAGCAGCCCCATTTGCTGCAGGTGCTGAAATTCAGCAGTGCAGCCGTGATGATCTGGCTCGCCATGCAGTCATGGAACGAACGGACAAATTCAGCTGACAAAAATCCTACCTTTGCATTTGGGTATGGTGTGATTGTGCATCCGCTGAATCCAAAGGCATGGGTAATGACGCTGCTCGCATGGACGCAGTTCGCACCTGACCTAGGCAATACGAATATTCAACTGCTTTTGGTGCCGTTGACTTTTGCAGGGTGTCAGCTGGTATTTCACTCTGGCTGGTGTGCTGCTGGTGGTGCTCTTCAGCGCAGCTTCAACAAGAGCCTTCAGTTGACAAGATGCCTTGTTGTTCTCACGGTCATCGTTGTGATCTGGGCATTATATCAGTGAGTGATTGCCGGTGACATCAGTTGGAACTGTCATCGAAGTCGCGTTGTGTGATCGCTCCGAGGTATTTGAAATTCACCGTGATGAGGAATGTATCGTTAGCCTTGATGTCACGGTCTTTTTCTAGATCACGATCATAGTCGAAATTGACAGTTAGGCAGTTCTGGATGCCACCGGTCCAGGTCAAGGATGCTGTCGATGTGTCTCGCACGCTCTTACCGTTGGAAAGGTTCCAAACCTGCGATCCCTTCAGTCTCCAGCCTCCAGTGAGATCATAGGCAAATGAAGCCTTGAGTTCCTCTAGATCAGATGTGGCGCTGCTAAAGTAAGGTTGTGCAACTTGGAGATGCTCCAATGAGTAAGACAATCGGCGGAACTGGCTGCTCACATTGGTTTTAGACTCGTTTAGTTTGAAATCATGCGAGGCGAGGCGGCCGGACCAGGTTACTTTGAATGGGCCTTCAGGATCTACAGACAGGCTTGCAACATAGTCTGAGTAAATGTCTTCGTCGTTTACTGCCAGACCTGTAGATGGTTTCCCGGACATCCGGCGACTAATGCCAGCGAACCCGGATACCTCGCCCAATACGGCATCGTTAGCTACGGCTGAAATACCGACGTCAGCACGCGTTCCGGGACGGAGGTAATCATAACCCTGATATCGATTGATCAGGAACAGGTTGGCTTCGTCTATGCGATAGTCTGAAGAATCTCGGTTCGGGATTTTATCGCTTTTGTCATCGCCGCCGATATATACCATCTGAGCCTGAGGCTCCACTATAGCTGATCGTCCCCCAGCAGAGACACTGAAGGGGTAGCGCCAGTTCAGTGAGCCGACTGGTGTCAGCCTGCCAAGGTCATCAGTTCTTGTCGTAGCACCGACAGGTTTCTTTTGGATGCTGTAGTAGCTGCCGATTGCGCCAAGTGTTGCGGAGGTATGATGCGGCCCTTTAGTAATCTGCTCTTCTACCTGCACATTGCCTGTCCAGCGGGATAGATCATGTCCATCATCATTGTCCACCTGAATGGCGCTGATTTCTGTCTTTAATCGCTGTCCTTCACGGAACCCCGGGCCGACTTTCTCATAAAAAATATGCGGCAGGATGGTCGGCTCTTTGTCTGGTGTGTCTGCTGCATTCAGACCTTGAATATCAGACATTTCAACGCGGTAGTAACGGTTTGATTTGATCCGTTCTGCCGTGACCTCTGATTTCAGTCGTTTTTCGCTTTCAAATTTATAACGGCGCAAGAATGTATCCTGGCTTGCACGGTGGAGACGGGCGTTCACCCTCCAGTCATCGCCTATAGTGGTGCGATAGTTCGCATCAATCGCACCAACGGCCTCGCGCTCTTTTTTGTATGTATTCACAGAAGCAGCAATCACTGCAACGTCGAGGTCCGAGTTATCCCACCGTTGGCGATACTTCGTACGCAAAGCGGCGCCGCGATATTGGAATCTGTATGGTGTGAGCTCTACGTCACTCGTGTCATCGATCACGTGATAATAAGGTATCGATGCCGTAAACCCTAAGTCGGAGCTTACTACAAAAGATGGAGTTAGAAATCCACTACGCCTGCGCACGGTCCAGTCAGGATGCGCCAGGTAGGGGAGGTACCCAATCGGCACATTCATAATGTGCATGCGAACATTGCGATGAATGATGGTCTTTGTTTCAACATTATGACGCGTTGACGAGGCGCGCATATCCCAGATGGGTGTTTCGCCATTTTCAAAATCACAGTCGCACGGGCTGAACCGCGAACTGTTGAAAATTGAAACGCTTTCGGTCCTGATGTCGCCATTCTCAGCGGTAACAAATGACCCGTCTGGATAACGCGATCTAAGTGTTTCAGCGACAATGTGAGTAAATTCCGTGTCCAGTGTCATGACGTCGGCGCGATGCACAGCGCCGTCAGCGTCGATGAACTCTACGTTGCCGCTGGCAACGGCACTATCAGAGTCACGGTTGTATCTGACTTCATCAGCGGTTAGACGCAGGCCCGCCTGGCTCATCACGACGTTGCCGGTGGCATACATGCTCCCATCTTCTTGGCTGACGGTCACACTATCAGCTTCGAAGCTGATCTCCTCTTCCGATGCAACGGCCTGATGCATGCCAAAGAAGCTCAACGACACAAGCGTTAGGATCATCAAAAAACGTCGCAGCAACTTAAGCTCCCTGAGCATGTTTACACCGTTAACAGCTAACCTTTTTTGTCAGCCAAGTAAATCGCCCCGCCTGTTGTCGCTGGAATAAATCATGCACGGGAAATGACAGTATCTCGAATTGCATCTGCAGCCTTCGCCATTGCGTCGGCGGTGAATGGAAAGTCATTCCACGCAAGGGTCTGCAACTGGTTTCGATATTCATCATTACTGACAAGTTTTTCGAGCGCTGCAGAAAAGGCAGACATACTGGTGTCGTCGATGATATGGGCGCGCCCCTCGGCCGCCTCCGGTATGCCTCCACGCCTTGTGGTCAGGAGGGCACTTCCTGCTGCCAACGCCTCCAGAACGGCCTTTGGCATCGGGTCATGCCATATTGAAGGACAGGCGATAATTGCCGCCTGCGCTTGAAGGTCTCGCACTTGTTCAATCGGAATGAAACCAGTCATTTCAGCACGTTCGCCAAGCGGTGCTAAGGCCTGCGCCACGTCGGCCTCGTAGCTTCCAGGGGAAGCGTTTTCAAACCGCTTGGCGCCAGCAATAACAACGCGCCAGTCTTGACGGTCTTTCAACACTTGTGAAAGCGCCTGCGCACACTCAAGGATACCCTTTTCAGGGACCATACGGCCCGCAATCAGTACCATCTTTTGCTTGACTGTTTGTTTGGTATGTAAGCGGACGGCACCATTACGTGCTGTCTGTACCTTGCTTGACTCAGCTTCGGTGGCGCCAACTGCATCAAGAAAGCACTCTTTGATGTAGTCCGACACACAAATGACAGCTGACATGGCCTTCAGAAGTGATCTGCGTTCTGCAGGAGTTTTTGCTCCTCTCATGTCGCGTGGATCATTGTGCAAATAAAGTGCTACGTTGAGATCGGGCCGTTTGACTTTCAGGTAGCGTGCAACGTGACAACGGCTATGAACCTCGACCATGTCTGGTTTGCCGCCCTCGCGGATTAGGTGCAAATAGGCAGACGCAAGCCCAATATTGGTTCCAAGAAGCCAGCCATGCCGCGGTCTTAATCCACAGAACTTGACCCCAGCAAATGGCTTTTCAACTGCAACGCCGACAACCCTGAGCCTGTCCGGGGTGCGACTTGCTGTTACCAAATCGCGCACAACACCAGAAATAGCGCCAGAATTTGCCAGACTGAACCGCTCCTTGGAGGGTAATAGTATATCGATGCGTGACTTGCCGCTTTCAATGTCCGTTGTGGCTGTTTTAGTCACTTGTTTGCTGTCTTTCTGTTACTACGACTTGGCGTCCGCAGAGCCCTATCCTATGCTACGCGCCGTCTAGGGCAATGAACAATCAGGCCGTCGTCATGTTTATATTCCCGACGTCCTGCATCAAAGGGATATCTGTGGGTTGGAAGTAAGAAATTTCAAAGAGGCGATCTCCAGAGTGCTTGTGATTAAGCATGGTGCGCTGGGTGATATGGTTCAGGGGCTGGACGCCTTTGCCAGCCTGCGGAGTAATCTTCCTTCTGCGCACATTGCACTTTTGACATCGCCGCCCTTTGCAGGACTTGCCTCGCAAATGCCATGGTTCGATGAGGTCATTGTTGATCGTCGAGCACACGCCTTGAATGTAGTACAACTGCTGAGGGTTAGAGGTATCCTTCGTCGCCAGTGGGATGTGATCCTTGACCTTCAATGCAGCCGTCGCACCGCGCGGTATCTAACGATGTCAAATCGGAGTGCCACACGATGGTTTGGTACTGCGCCGGGTGCGAGCGATCCCTACCCAGATTTTACTGGCATCAACAATGCAGATCGCATGAAAATAGCCGTCAGGAAGATGTGCGCTCAGGCAGATGACAAATCAGATCGGATTGCAGATCTCAAATGGTTGAAGGAAACTACAACTAATGTTGATGTGCCTGAGAAGGCTTTCGTAATGGTTCCTGGCTGCTCGCCAGCCAAGCCCAGCAAGCGCTGGTCTCCAGAACGATTTGCAATGTTGGCTGGGTTGGCTGCCTCTTCAGGCTATCGGCCGGTCATCGTCGGAACAGCTGCTGACCGCGCCGCAGGTGATGCAGTTTTGAAAGAAGCCCCCGACTGCGTCGATCTGATTGGCAAAACCTCGTTGCCGCAACTGGCAAGTCTGTTTGCGAATGCTGCAATGGTGGTTGGCAACGATACCGGGCCTGTGTTTCTTGCCGCTAAAGCGAATGTTCCAACGCTCATGGTTATGGGGCCTGATACAGATCCCGAAAGCTCGGCCCCGCAGGGCAAGCGCGCAGCATGGCTCAAAGGCACGTCAATAGACGATGTTAGGCCGGAAGATGTTATGGCACGCCTGATGGCGCTATAGACCCGGTGCGAAAACACCCAAATAAGAGATCAGAAGGAAGAGCCGGGCTGCTTTAGAAATTCTAGTTCTTCCGCGCTGGAAGGCCGACCTAAAATAGCATTGCGATGCGGGAAGCGGTCGAATCTGGCGACGATGTCGCGATGTTTGACAGCGTATTCGTAGGTCATTTCGCCGGTCAATTCCTTGAATAAGGGAAGAGAACGATCTTGAATGCCGATATCCTCGCTATGCATCATCGGCATCAGCATAAAGTGCCGGTATCGTTGGTCTTCGTGCGATACAAAGTCCCGTTCAACGCATCTCAGACTGAGCGCAAGTGCCATTTCATCGCCTGAAAAGGCGCGTGGTGTGTCGCGAAAAACATTACGCGTAAATTGGTCTAGCACGATGATCAGCGCAAGGCAGCCTTCAGCCGTGTTGGCCCATTTGTCCAGTCTGGCAGATAATGCCGCCTCTATCGTTGGGCCGAACCGATCACGAATGGTATTGTCGAAGTCTGTATCCTTTTTGAACCACTGCTCAGGTGTGATGTCTTCAAACCAGAACTTCAGAATAGTGTCAGCTGTTTGCGCCTTTGGCATGGAGCCCTCTCATTTGCGAACATCAAGAGACGTCAGAGCATTTTACCCGGATTCATTAAATTCTTAGGATCGATAGACTTTTTGATAGCCCGCATCACATCCAGAACCTCTGGTTGTTTGACTTTTGCAAGCTGTGCGCGCTTTGTCTGACCGATGCCATGCTCGGCGCTAATTGAACCGTTATATTTCGCCACCTTGTCGTAGATCAGCTCAAAAAGCTGTTCTTTCTTTTCAGCGAAGTCACTGTTGCTACGTTCATCGGCCACTAGATTGAAGTGAAGGTTGCCATCCCCTATGTGGCCGTATCCGCATATCCACAGATTTGGATCAATGGCGCGTACACCCTCAACCATTTCATCATAGAATGGTGCAAGTGAGGATTGCGGCAGCGAAATATCGGATCTTGCGACCCCCTGAGATCTCTTGTGGGATTCGGGTGCCATTTCGCGGACATCCCAAAGGGCTTTCCGCTGTGCTTCACTTGCCGCAATTGTTGCATCGAGAACCAGCCCGTCTTCAAAGGCGCTCGCCAGTGTGTCCTGCATGATTGTCTGAAGTGGTGTTTCACCTCTCTCGTCCGCGATGCCGCTTGCCGGATTGGTGCTGCCAATTTCCATCAGCACATTCATTCTGCCACGCGTCGCAAGAGGCTGAGGTATCTCCGGGAAATGGTGAAAAACGACATGCAGAATGTCGTCGGGGATCAGTTCAAAAGCTTCAACGCCGCCGCCAGATGCAGCCTGAAGGCGATGAAGCAGTTCAACGGCGGCTGTAACATCGCGCACCTCAGCAAAAGCGGTGGCGCGGGAGACGGGTTGTGGGAATAATTTCATGGTGGCTGCTGTAATCACACCGAGCGTGCCCTCAGACCCAACAAACAGGTTGCGAAGATCATAGCCGGTATTGTCTTTTCGAAGCCCACTTAGAAGGTGAAGGACACGCCCGCCCATCAATACAACTTCGACGCCGAGTGTCAGTTCCCGCGTGGTTCCATAACGCACAACATTCAGCCCGCCAGCGTTGGTGCCAAGATTGCCGCCAATGGTGCAGCTACCTTTAGCGGCAAGGTTTAAGGGAAAATAGAGGCCTGCTTCCTCTGTCTTTTCATGCAATGTCTGGAGCACGCAGCCTGCCTCAACAGTCATCGACATGTTTGTGGCATCTATTTCTCGAATTCTATTCATGCGGCGCAGGGAAAGGAGAATGGTCCTGCCGGAACTGTCTGGCGTTGCACCTCCCATAAACCCGGTGTTGCCGCCCTGCGGGACAACTGCCAAATCATGTTCGTCGGCAAGTTTCATGACGGCCGAGACCTGGTCGGTGTTCTCA
>WTJS01000007.1 GCA_011524735.1 Alphaproteobacteria bacterium | reverse complement strand
AGCTTATCCCGTCTCTTCAGGATTTCGAAGAGATGCAGCAGAGCCTGAATCTTGCGACGTCCGATGGAAATAGCTCGACTGAAGCGGCAGACAACACACAGGCGCAGACCACACAGGCGCAGACCACAAAGGCGCAGACCACACAGGCGCAGACCACACAGGCGCAGACCACACAGGCGCAAACCAGCATTGGCATCATTCCCATCATCAGCTTTGCCTATCCGGTCTGGTTCAACAAGGGCAACAGCCAGGATGCCCGGGCCTTCATCAGCAAGCCTGTATTGGTGCAAACCGATGAGGATGAACGGATTATACAGCTCCGCATTGACCGTTCCGGACGAGGACAGATGAAGGGTGAGCTGCGTGTTTTTGTCAGCCGCGCCGGGCTGGGAAAAGAAGTCGAGCTTGGCGATGCCACGCCGGTGAATGTCTATCCCGAAGCAAGCAGCATCACCACATCCCTCACGCTTGATTCGGAGACTCTCGCGGCTGCCGGCGTGACCGCACAGGATTTGACTGCTGATCGCCTGATGAAGGGCGATATCTCGCTGAGAGTGCAGTTTACAAGAACAGTTCCAGGCGACAGTGAAAGCCCCCCCCAATCGATCTTTGTCACAGGTCAAAATCTCACAGGTCAAAATATCAAGGAATGACATTTCATTGATACGATGCTCACTTACATTTCAGACCAGGCACATCTCGACCCTGACCTAACTTTCCAAACGATGTGGGCCAGGGTGGCAGCTTGCTTCGCATTTGCCCTGATCACAGTGAAGGTGTCGTTTGTGTTGGCCCAACCTGCTGGTCAACAATTTGTCACCGGCGACCAGATTCCAACAGGCCCGAAGATCATTGAACCCGAACTGGTTTCCACCCACACCCTGTACGAGCAATTGTTTCAACGTACGGATGACCTTAACGAAGATCTGTCCGTCGGTGTTCGGACCATTCGCGGCATACGCCTTGCGAACACCTTTCATCTGCGAACCACGCCACGTGGTAATTATATCGACGTCATCGAAATCTCGGCGTTGCTCGGTGGTCAGCTGGCCTGGGATGGTGCGGTTCTCTCAGGCTGGTTTGGTCAAGAACATCGTCGAATTCATTTCGACAGCCAAACCCTCCGCCTGACGCTCAACCATACGGTCAACCAGCTTGAGGAAAAGGACATCTTTATCGAAGACGGCTTTCTGTTCGCGCATATTGATCTCCTTCAGGTGATTCTCGACATCGAAGTGACGCTTGACCTGCCAAAGCTCGATATCGTCCTTGGTGGGCGACCAACAGCAGCGGAACAAATCATTCTTCGGGAACGAGCTCGTCGAGGACTCCATCGAGACAACGATCTCGCAAGCGGCCAGGTTGAAGTCGACTTTCCCAGATGGGATATCCCGGCCAGTGGACGCCTCGACATCATAACCAGCGGTGAATATAGAAGTGCAAGATCCACCAATGTCAGACAGAAAACACGCAAGACGGCTCGCATTCATTCAACAGCACATTTTGATTTCGCCAACGCGCGCATGAAGATAGTCGCTACCGGCGACAGCACGACCAGCCTCAAAGACGTAAGACTCTCAGCGCACCGCAAGCACTATGAAGAACACAGTGCCTACTCACTGCTGGAAATTGGCGACATAACCGGATACTCAGCGGTCAATGGTGCGCGCGCCGAACGTGGCACCGGGCTGAAAATCAGTAACCATCCGTTCTTTTTGCCAACCATCGTCGGGTATGAGACCGTGACCGGCGATGCCCCCCCGGAATGGGAGGTGGAGCTCTACAGGGGCGCTACCCTGATTGATTTCACCAGAGCCGACAGTTCCGGCCGGTTCAGTTTTGCGCCAACAAACCTCAAATCCGGGCTCAATGTCTTCACCATTAAAATCTTCGGCCCCGACGGTCAGACCAGAACAGAGGAGCGCAAAGTCCTTGCCAATCATGGTGTGCCAGCGCGAGGACGCACGCGATATCAAGTTTCTGCCCTCCAGACGAACAAAACGATTGCCGGCGTTCACGAGCGCACCCGTTGCCGGATTCCGACATCATGCAGTTCACTGGACAGTAAGGACACCCTGGTTGGAAACATCTCTCACGCCATCACAAATCAAACCGCAGTGAATTTCAGCCAATCCCGAATGCATCAACAGTCAGGTGCTGCTGACTTTAGCAGCCTTGGGCTGCTTACCAATCTTGCTGGCAGACAGGTCAAGGTGGATATTACAAAGGCCTCAGGGGTGGCAGGCGGGCACGCGCTGAGGCTCTATAACCGCCTGCTTTTCGGCCGCATGAGCGGATCCATCACGCACAGTGAATTTCAACGTTTTACCGGCCCGGCGGCTGTCAGGAATAATTTCTTCCTGCAGCGCAGGTCAAATGTCTTCATGAACTTTCCATCCGTCAAATTTGGCAGCTCCGATGCGCCGGTGAAAATGACTAACATGGCAAGGCTCGACACATATACGGGTACAGCTGGTGAATATTCCAGAAGCTTAACCCTCAGACAGTCTTTCACCAGAAAGCGGACATTCATTTCAAGTGCGCTGACCGGTACATCTACAAGCGGACAGCGCTACAAACATGCATCGAATGCCACACTATCAGCGACACAATATCTGAAACGCGACGAGGTTTATGGTCGCGCCACATTTGGCATAAAACCTGAAAACAGGCTTGATGAAGTCTCGCTAGGGCGACGGTTCCGATTCCAGAGCGATCACACGACAACCCTTGAAATGAACCACAGGCCTCGCGCCCGCGCCAAAACGCGTCTGAAACTTGGCCTGACGGCAGAGAGGCAACGCTACCGGGTCGGACTCTCTTCTGAGATCGATACGCGAGGCGATTACAGGGTGAGCTTCACTCTTGCATCCAGCCTTGTTCGAACGAAGACCAGACCAAAATCCGTATCATGGCTGAACGAACGCGAGGCCCGAGGCGCACATGTAATTGTAAATCCCTTCCTCGATGAAAATGGTAATGGCGTTCAAGACGATGGTGAAAGGCTGCTGCCCAATTCCATCATTAACATCAATCCTCCCGCGCGTCGCATCACACACACAAAGGACAGGAAACCACTCTTTGAAGCACTGCCAACTGATCGACCGGTCACGGTGATCATTGAGCCAAAGTCAGACGAACACCCGTTTCTGAGCGCCCCGCACGTACGCCATGACCTGGTTCTTCGCGATGGCATGATACAGACTTTGAACGTCGCTGTGCGTCCAGCCGGGGAAATTGCGGGCCGAGTTCTCCTGCGCTCGACTGACAAGCAGGGAGAGACTGTTGATCGTCCGCTACCGCAGATTCCCCTTGAATTCCTGAATGCTGACGGGACAGTGATCGCAAGGGGGAGGACGATCTATGATGGCTCGTTTGTCGTCTCAAATATACCATTCGGTGAGGTGATTGTAAGACCCCCGCCAGACTACATGGCCAAAAGCGGGCTTTCGGTTCTTGGCACAGCAGGTGGCTACGATGTCACGCTCGCCCGAGACACCGTCTGGGTCGATGATCTGGAAATCTTGATCGGTCGACGCTAGTCAGCTGCCAGAAGCGCCATCTGAAGCGCCACCGCCTGACGGGTTTCGGGCACGTCGTGAACACGCAGGATCTGACAGCCCTGGCGCAACCCTTCGGCGGCCAGCACAATCGATCCGGCAAGGCGGTTGTCGGCATCCTCACCATGCGAAATCTTGGCAATGCTGGATTTGCGGCTGGCCCCGATCAGGATCGGCACACCAAGACCATGCAGCATCGCCGCCCAGCTCATCAACTGCATGTTGTGCATGATCGTCTTGCCAAAGCCAAACCCCGGATCAATGGCGATGTCGGCACGGCTGATCCCGGCGGATTCGGCAGCGGCGATGCGGGCGTGCAGAAATTCCAGAATTTCGACCGGCGCAAACCCATATCGCGGGTCATCCTGCATGGTCTGGGGCGTGCCCTGCATATGCATCATAATCACCGGTTTGCCGGTGGTGGCGGCGGCCTCCATGGCCCCTTCACCGCGAAGACCTTCGACATCATTGATAATGTCGGCACCGCCGCTGACAGCGCGGGTGATCACTTCGGCATGGCGGGTGTCAATCGACAGTCTGGCACCGCCGCCCTTCAGTCCGGCGATGGCCGGCAGCACCCGGGCAAGTTCCTGATTGCGGGTCACCGGCGCGGCCCCAGGTCGGGTTGATTCACCGCCAATATCGATGATGGTGGCCCCGGCAGCCTGCATGTCGCGTCCGGTGGCAATGGCCCGCGCCGGCGCATTGTGACGGCCCCCATCAGAAAAACTGTCAGGGGTGACATTCAGAATGCCCATGATCTGGGCCCGGTCCATGGCCAACCCGGCAAAGGACGGCCGCGGGGCGATCAGCGCATCAAGGGCGGCGCTGGCCCGGTTGCGGTCATCAGCGGCATCGAGAAGCGCATCCACAGTCATGCGACAGGCGCTGTAGGTGCCGTTATCGTCGCGCTGGACAAGATCAAGCTGGTCAAATCTGGCCCAGCCCCCGGCAAGGCGGTGCTGGCCAGCCGGCACGGGAAGCGGACGGAGCCAGCTTGCAATGGCAAAAGGCGGCACCGTCGGCGCCGCCTGCCATGTGATGGACGGATCGTCAGTCACAGATCACAGCCTGATCAGGCTGGTTCGCCGCCGGTGGTCTCGCCGCCGGTATTCTTGGGACGGCCAGAGCCAGGGATCGAGGCCCGCTTGCGCTTGGTACGCGGGGTTTCAACCTCATCAGCAGGCTCGTCACGCGACAGGGTTCCCCCTTCGACGATGATCTTGATCTCGTCACCATTCAGCGTTTCATATTCCAGAAGACCCTGTGCCAGACGTTCCAGCTCATCCGCATTATCCTTGAGGATCTTGGTGGCATGAGTGTAGGCGTCATCGACAATCCGGCGGATTTCCGAATCAATCACCGATGCCGTGGCATCGGCCACATTCTTCTGCTGCGAAACGGAGCGGCCAAGGAAGACTTCCTGTTCATCCGCGCTATAGGCAAGGAAGCCAAGCTTGTCGGACATGCCCCATTCGGTGACCATCCGGCGGGCCATATCAGTGGCCATGCGGATGTCCGAGGACGCCCCGGTGGTAACACGCTCTTCACCGAAGATCAGCTCTTCGGCAATCCGGCCCCCACAGGCCACCCGCAGATCAGCATAGATCTGTTCCCGGGCCAGCGAGATCCGGTCACCTTCCGGAAGACGCATGACCATGCCAAGCGCGCGGCCACGCGGAATGATGGTGGCCTTGTGGATCGGGTCAGAGGCCGGGCAGTGCAGTGCAACCACCGCATGACCTGCCTCGTGATAGGCTGTCAGACGCTTTTCATCATCTGTCATCACCATCGAGCGGCGCTCGGAGCCGAGCATGACCTTGTCCTTGGCCTCTTCAAATTCCTGCATGGAGACTGTCCGACGTCCCTTGCGGGCGGCCAGAAGCGCGGCCTCATTCACAAGGTTGGCCAGATCCGCACCGGAAAAGCCGGGCGTGCCACGGGCAATCACACGGGCATCCACACCTTCGGACAGCGGGGTCTTGCGCATATGGACCTTGAGGATTTTTTCACGGCCCATAACATCAGGGTTTGGCACAACGACCTGACGGTCAAAACGGCCAGGGCGAAGCAGCGCCGGGTCCAGAACGTCGGGACGGTTGGTGGCGGCAATCAGGATCACACCTTCATTGGCCTCGAAACCATCCATCTCAACCAGCATCTGGTTCAGTGTCTGCTCGCGTTCATCATTACCGCCGCCAAGACCGGCACCACGATGGCGGCCGACAGCGTCAATTTCGTCAATGAAGATGATGCAGGGCGCGTTCTTCTTGCCCTGTTCGAACATGTCACGGACACGGCTGGCACCGACACCCACGAACATTTCCACAAAATCGGAACCCGAGATGGTGAAGAAGGGCACATTGGCTTCGCCGGCAATGGCCTTGGCAAGCAGGGTCTTACCTGTGCCGGGAGGGCCCACCAGCAAAACGCCTTTTGGAATCTTACCGCCAAGACGCTGGAATTTGCCGGGGTCCTTGAGGAATTCCACAACTTCTTCCAGTTCGGTCTTGGCTTCGTCAATACCGGCCACATCTTCAAAAGTGACCCGGCCATGATGTTCGGTCAGCAGCTTGGCGCGCGACTTGCCAAACCCCATGGCCCCGCGCGATCCGCCCTGCATCTGGCGCATGAAAAACACCCAGATGCCAATGAACAGCAGCATCGGGAACCAGGACAGCAGGATCGACAGGAAGCTTGGCATGCCGCTTTCTTCCGGGCTGGCAATGATGCGGACATCATTGGCGTCGAGCACCTGCACAACGTCGGTACCTTCTGGCATGATCGAGGTGATCACCCGCCCGTTCTTTGACGTGCCTTTCAGGTTGCGGCCATCAATCACCACTTCGACAACCTGCTTGCTTTCAACCTCGGCAATGAAGTCGGAATAGGCAAGCTGATTGCCAGGTGTGCTTGAGGACGGGCTCTGGAACAGGTTGAACAGTGCCAGCAAGGCAGCACCGAAAATCAGCCAGATGATGATATTGCGTCCGATATTGTTCACGGTCCCTGTCTTCCTTCAGACCGGTCCTGTCTGGACCAGATGGGGCCAGGCCTGCCGAATGATGGATCGGCGCCATGGCAGGTTGCATAACGATGGATTGTTCATCTGACGGGCGGAGCAGACCAAAACCCTGTCTGATAGGGCAGAAAATCCGCTGTGGCACCAGCAGGCTGTTGTGCCGCCAAATCTGACACCCGGTCTGTTACCCGGCCTGATGAAAATCCGACACTGTGTAAGTGGGGGTAAAGCAGGTCGCCGTCAAGAGTTTCAATCACCGGCAAAGCGCGGCGGATGGGTGACGCAAGCGCGCACCACCCGGGCACCTCCCGCCAGGCGCGCGACGCCCCACTGCCGGCACTACCCAGAAATCTGACAACACCATCCTGCGGCGACGTGATTCGCCAGCGACCAGCGAAAATCATCGGCCGATCACGCGTAATGCGCTGTGCCGGTGGTGTGCGGCCAGGCTCTGCCACGGCCGTCCAGCCTGCCACCCCTGATGGGCCTGATGGCCCTGATGGCCCTGATGCCCCCCCGGGCACAAACCGGCAGCCGCCAAGCGTGGCAGGCTTGCCAGCCGCCATCCTGCCGACAAGCCGCGATGTCGCCGCCATCGATACAGGCGTCGGACCATTGCCAATGACACCTACCAGCTGCGACAGCAGCCTGTGCGCAACCGCATCTGGCAGAGTCAAAAGCGCGGCCGGGATATCAGCATAGCCCGCAGGGTAAATCTGCGGACAAAGCCCGGCAGTCTCCAGCGCCGCATGCAGCGCATCATCAAGGACCGCCGCTGCCGTCGCCAGACGGGCCAGCTGATCCGGCACTGCCATTCGGGCTGCCCGCATGGCGGCAAGGGTCTGGCGCACCCTCACCCGTTCAAACCGGCGGTTCGCATTGCTGGGATCGCAGACAAAAGGCACATCGAAATGGTGACAGAGATCAACCAGCTGATCATGCGACACCCCCAGAAGCGGCCGCAGCACCGCCACACCTTCGCGAAAGCTCAGCGGCCGAATGCCGGCAAGCCCGCCAAGACCCGACCCACGCTGCAGACGCATGCTGACAGTTTCAATCTGGTCATCCGCATGATGGCCGGTCAGTAGAACTGCACCCCGATCCCGCGCAATCGCGCAAAGCAGGCGATAGCGTTCGGCACGGGCCCATGCCTGAATGCCAGAGGATGGCGGGGGTGATGTCAGGGTATGAATTTCGGCAGGAATGCCAAGACTGGCCAGCCTGGCGCTGGTAGTGGCAGCTTCACCTGCCGCTTCAGGGCGCAGGCCGTGATCAATAATAATCGCCTGGTGATGAAAATTGTGACGTTGGGCATGGCGATGGGCAAACCGGTCCGCCAGCAGGGCCAGTGCCATGCTGTCAGCGCCACCTGATACGGCACTGATCAGTCCGGCCTCTCCGGCAGACTGAGGCAGCCGCGCCAAACCCGCCAACAATCCCGCTGATAGGGCCGCATCATGCACTGCTGCGATGGCCCTGAAATCAGGGGTGGTCGCCGTCCTAGCCACCACAATTCGCGGCGTCACTCAGCGCGGCAAGGCGCTGGGTAAACCGCTCCGGCGGGGAATCCACCAGATTGGGGAGCGACGCATAGATGGCACAGGCCTGATCCGCTGGCGCAAAGCGTGACACGGCTTCGGCAATCCACATTGTCGTATCGACAATGCGGGCATCATCCGGATAGGTGGAATTGAATTCCGAGAAGGTCATGGCCGCCAGATCATACTGTTCACTAAGGAACTGGATGCGGCCAAGCCAGAACAGCGCGTCGGCATCACGCGAGTGACCCACATTCACCACGCGGAATTCGGCAAAGGCGGCTTCGGCTGTTTCCAGATCATTCTGCATGGCGCGGTTGAGCGCATAATTGTACTGCTCTTCAGCAGATCCTTCTGGCAGGACCTGCGGCACAGGATCGGGGGCCGGCACAGCTTCAGGCTGGGCCACGGCAGGCGCCGCCGCAGTGCCATCTGCACCCGCTGTCACATTGTTGGTCTGACCAGAATTGGTCTGGGACGAATCGGTCTGGGACGAATTGGTCTGGGCGGGGGCAGCACCCTGCTCAGTCTGGAAGGTGACGCCCTGTTGATCATTTTGCTGATCCGTGGTGGCGGTCGCGGTGGCCGCCACATTATTGTCGCCCTCGCCAAGTTTTTCCGCACTCATCTGCCAGGTGACTTCGCCTGTAGTCACATCACGCTGCATCGAAACATTGCCGCTGTCGCCAGCCGCGATGGTGTCATCCTGCACGGCGGCGCTGGCCAGTTCATCCCCGCCAAGCTTCATCAGTGTCTGCAGGCGCTTTTCCATGCGCAGCAGACGGAATTCCATGTCGGAGGTAATTTCC
>WTJS01000105.1 GCA_011524735.1 Alphaproteobacteria bacterium | reverse complement strand
GTTATCGGACTGAGCCTGATCCTGGGTTGAATGGCCGCGCCATCAACTGGCCACGCGGCAAGGTGCTTGGCGGTAGTAGCTCCATCAATGGTCTGCTTTATGTCAGGGGGCAGCCTCAGGATTTCGACCATTGGCGTCAGCTTGGCAATGAAGGCTGGGGCTGGGATGATGTAATGCCGCTGTTCAGGCGTTCAGAAAATTGGGAAGGCGAGGCAAGCGCCGTTCGAGGCAAGTCCGGTTCACTGCACGTCTCGAAAAGCCGTGTTGCCCGACCGGCCATTGATGCGTGGATACAGGCTGCCGAAAATCTGGGCTACAAGCGGGCGGAAGATTACAACAGCGAAGATCAGGAAGGCGTTGGTCATTTCCAAATG
Source organism: Alphaproteobacteria bacterium (assembly GCA_011524735.1). Taxonomy (GTDB): domain Bacteria; phylum Pseudomonadota; class Alphaproteobacteria; order Puniceispirillales; family Puniceispirillaceae; genus UBA8309. The sequence goes on along the minus strand of WTJS01000105.1, from coordinate 1,772 downwards.
ACGATGCGCAATGGTGTGCGGTGCAGCAGTGCGGCCGCGTTTCTCAAGCCAGCAAAATCTCGCTCAAACCTCCATATTTTCACGGGCGCCAAGACCGAAGGTCTGATCATGGAGGGGCGGCGCTGCGTCGGTATCCGTGTTCGCCAGGGCTCTAGGCTGATAGAAGCGCGGGCAGGCCGTGAGGTGGTCCTGTCTGCTGGTGCGCTTGGGTCTCCTCACATCCTGATGCTGTCGGGCATCGGGTCCGGCGAGGAATTGCGCCAGCATGGCATTGAGGTTGTTAAGGATCTTCCAGGTGTGGGAAAAAATCTGCAGGATCACCTGCAGGCGCGCCCCGTATTCAAGACCAATACCAGCACGATCAACAGTGAAACCCGGCACGCCTTTCAGTATGTAAAGATTGCGTTGGAATATGCACTGAAGCGATCTGGGCCAATGGCGATGGCGGCCAGTCTTGGAACCGGATTCCTGAAGACGCGTCCTGAGCTTGAGACGCCAGATATTCAGTTCCACATCCAACCGTTTAGCGCGGACTCTCCGGGGGCAGGCACACACCCATTTTCTGCCTTTACGGCCTCGGTGCTTCAGTTGCGCCCAGAAAGTGCGGGTCACCTTGCGCTTCGATCGGCATCGCCGGATGACCACCCGGCAATTCATCCGAACTATCTCGCAACCAAGACGGACTGCGATACGTTGGTGGCAGGCATCAAGATTGCGCGTTCCGTTTGTCGTGCCGAGCCTGTGGCGTCGATGATCACCGAAGAATATTCGCCAGGTGCGAGCATGGCAGAGGATGATGATGACGCGATCCTGGAGTGGGCGCGGAATACATCGACCACGATTTATCACCCGACCGGCACCTGTAAAATGGGGCCGGACAAGATGGGGGTCGTCGATGCCCGTCTAAGGGTTCACGGAATTGAAGGGCTTCGTGTCGCTGATGCGTCGATCATGCCGGTGATTACGTCGGGCAACACCAATGCGCCGGCCATTATGATTGGGGAGAAGGCGTCGGACATGATGCTGGAGGATGCACGATAATTGGCATGTGAGGCCAAATAAGGCGTTTCGGCAGCGTTGTAGATTGGCTTGCTGGGTAGGCCGGATCAAATGAAAGCCTGAGGCTGGAATTGATCAAAACCCAGAGGGCCTTGAAGGATAGGTCTTAACAAATTTCCCGCTGGCTCTGGTGCCAAAGGGAGCCGGTTTTCAGACACCTTCACTGGAAACTGTATTCTGACGAATGAAGGAAAAACACGGGAGGCTATCGTGAAACAAAACAACATGGTTGTTGCGGCTATCGCCCTTGTAGTGGGTGGAGTCGTTGGATATTTGGCCATGAGTGGCCAAAAAGAAGTTGTCGAGGTTGAAAAGGTCGTCGAGGTTGAAAAGGTCGTTGAAGTTGAAGCCAAGGCTGAAACCAACCCGGTAAATATCCGCGTGCAGGCCGTACTTGGCACGCAGACCACTGAAGTAAGAATGCTTCGTGATTTCATGGATGATGTTACCAAGCTTACCAATGGTGAAGTGACATTTGAAGTTCTGCCAGCTGGCGCTGTTGTTGGTGTTAAAGAAACGCTCGACGCAGTTGACCAGGGCCTGGTTGATGGTGGTTTTGCCTGGACCCACTACTGGTCGGGTAAGCACCCTGCAGCGATGCTGTTCGGTTCGCCAGTGGCCGGTGCCGGGGTTGGTATCGACAATATCGCGTTCGTATCATGGTTCCAGTTTGGTGGTGGTAAAGAGCTTTATGACCAGCTTTGGGACGAGAT
>WTJS01000050.1 GCA_011524735.1 Alphaproteobacteria bacterium | reverse complement strand
GGCTAATCCCCCTTATCTCCTCGATTTCGGCGCGCGTGATCGGCTGATGATATGCGATGATGGCAAGCACTTCCAAAGCGGCGCGCGATAGCGGTCGTTCAACCTGCTTTGTCGTATTCAGACGTTCCGCAATTTCGGCGCGCGTGCGAAAGGCCCAAGCGTCACCAACACGGCATAGCTCGATACCACTTGTCGCGTCAAAACGTGTCTGAATCAGTGATATGACACTATTCAGATCAATGTTTTCGGGTACATGGTTTTGCAGCTCAACGACACGAACTGGTTTGGCAGAAGCGAAAATCATGGCTTCAACGGTTGCAGCCCAGCCTGTCAGCACTTCCGCGCTGGCTTCCATCACACCTGAATCTGTTGTCATGGGTTATCCTTTGTCCGCAGAAACAAGGGGGCAAACCGACTGTCTTGCCGCAAGCTTACCATGCCTTCCCGCGCAAGTTCCAGCGAGGCCACAAAGTGAGAAGCCGTAGCCGACCGGCGGTCTAACGGGGTTTTCAGATTGGGAGGCAAAAAGCTCTCAAGAACAGTCCATTCTGGCATTGCGCCAACCAAGTTGCGAAGCCTCTGAACCGCCTCCTCAACAGAAAAAAGCCTTGTGGCAGCGATGGTTAGCGTGCGGTTCTCGACGCCCGACTGAATATTGCCATAACAGGCAAGAAGATCATAAAGGCTTGCGGTCCAAACTGGTTCCGAGACTGATTCGAAATGTTCCGTTTCGCCACGCGCAAATCGCTGATGGCCAAGGCGAGGCAGCGACATCAAGCGTTTTGCGGCTTGTTGCATGGATTCCAGCCGGATCAACTGATATCGCAGCGCATCCGTCATATCGATCACTTCTTCTGCCTGCTCCGGTTCCGGATCAGGCAGCAACAATCTGGATTTCAAATAGGCGAGCCAGGCGGCGATCACCAGATAGTCGGCCGCAATCTCTAGGTCCAGACGCCTAGCCCCTTCAACAAAGGCAAGATACTGCTCAGCCAGCGGAAGGATTGCGATCTTGGAGAGGTCTACTTTCTGCTCACGGGCCAGGGTCAGCAAGAGGTCTATTGGACCTTCGAACCCGTCAAGATTGACAAATAGAGAGAGCTGTTCAGGCGGCGCCTCGCGGGTCTCATCTTCATCAAAATTGGAATTCACTGGGTCAGCCATACTGTAGATATGTCACTGCGAGAGCATTGTAAATTTGCGTAAAATGCAGTCCTGACCAGCACGTTTCAGGCCGGCACATAATGCGTCTGCCTCCGGTCTCAACAGCGGTTCTGTCACAACGCGCCAGAACACCCCATTGTCACCGGTATCAATCTTCATGGTACCAAGCTCAACACCATTCAGACGTTTTGCATGGCTCCTGCCAAGGAGGCCGGCCTGCTCCATCGCTTTGCCGGGCTCACGGAAGGCTGCGAGCTGAACGATGTATAATGGCTCATCCCCCTCAACATCAACCTGCTTGCTGATCTTGCGACCATTCGAATTATTGCCTGAAGTCGAGGCTGGCTTCTGCACTGGCACCGCCATGAGCGACGCCGACGCATTACCCTGCGCGGCTTCTGCGCCCTGCTTGCCTTCGTCAACTGACCGTTCACCCTGTTGAACAGTCAAATCAACCGCCTTCTCTTCTGAGGCGCTCGAAGCCCCGTCTGACGGCACTGGTTGAGGAGGTTCAGGTTGCTTGGTTTCTGCTGCAGGAGCGGATCCAACTTGTGTTGGCAGCGCCGGTTCTGACGCGACAGCAACAGACCCGCTGTCCGTGACGGGGGCCGGCGGCATTTCTGGCACCGCCGCCGGCGGTGTCAGAATTTCTACGTCCTGATTGCTTGCCGACACACCGCCCAGCATGCCCATAACAGTCGTTTCCTGGTGCGGTATCTTGGCGCCACCAGTGTCTTGTGGCTTAACTTTGAATGGCGCATCGTCCCCACGAATCAGCGCGACTTCAGCTGTTTGTGAAAACAGGAATTGCGGCACAAAAACAGATGCGAGCGCGACTCCACCCACAATCATGACACCGAAGACAACAAGCTTAAGCCAAACCGGTCTTCGCTGTTCTGTAGCCCCCCGAGCCATGTGTTCTACATTTCCTCTCGCGCATCAATCGCCAGCACCCCAAGCCCCGATCTAATCACCAAAGCCGTTGCCTTGACA
>WTJS01000038.1 GCA_011524735.1 Alphaproteobacteria bacterium | reverse complement strand
GTCCTGTCCTGTCCTGTCCTGTCCTGTCCTGTCCTGTCCTGTCCTGTCCTGTCCAGACTGTCCAGACTGTCCTGACTGTCCTGACTGTCCTGCTGGATGCCCCACAACATCCACCAGATGGATCTGACGTCTGGGCCTTCTATTCCGCTGCGGCCGGAATTTCAATACGGGCGGCAGAAAATTTCAGCTCTGGAATTTTCCCGTAAGGGTCCAGCGCCGGATTGGTCAGATAGTTGGCCGGTGCTTCATAGAAGCAGAAGGGCACGAAGATCAGGCCGCTTGGCAGTTTCGGATCAACCCGCGCGGCCAGCTCAATCTCGCCGCGGCGGGTGACCACACGGACCAGTGCGCCAGCTTCAACCTGCAGGCTTTCCAGCGTTTCCGGTGCCATATGCACTTCCGGCTCTGGCTCCAGACTGTCCAGAACTGACGCCCGGCGTGTCATCGACCCGGTGTGCCAGTGCTCCAGCAGGCGCCCCGTTGTCATCACGATCGGGAATTCTGCATCTGGTGTGTCATCGGGCGGCAGAATATCGGCAGGGGTCATCCGGCCGCGGCCACTTGGTGTCGGGAAGCTGTCGCCAAAGATGACCTCGCGGCCCTGGCTTGTTTCATCCGCGCAAGGATAGGTGACGGCACCTTCATCCAGTAGCCGCTGCCAGGTAATGCCGGTCAGCGACGGCATCACCATCCGCATCTCGCCAAAAATGTCGCGGGGGTGGGTGTAATCCCAGCCAAGTCCCATGCGATTGGCGATTTCGGTGATGATCCACCAGTCCTGGCGGGTGTCGCCCGGCATTGGCACGGCGGCTCGGCCCATCTGCACCCGTCTGTCCGTATTGGTGACGGTGCCGTCCTTTTCCGGGAAGGCTGAGGCCGGCAGGATCACATCGGCAAAGGCGGCGGTTTCGGTCATGAAAATGTCCTGAACCACCAGAATGTCGAGATTGGCCAGCGCCTGGCGGGCATGGGTCTGATCAGGGTCAGACATCGCTGGGTTTTCACCCATGATGTACATGGCCTTGATGTCACCATCATAGGCTGCATCGGTGATTTCGACCACGGTCAGACCGCGCTGTGGGTCCAGCTCATGGCCCCAGAATTCCTCATAGCGGGCGCGGGTATCGGCATCATCTACGGGCTTGTAATCCGGGAAGAACATCGGGATCAGGCCGGCGTCGGACGCCCCCTGGACGTTGTTCTGGCCGCGTAGAGGATGCAGGCCGGTGCCAGCCCGTCCAACATTGCCGGTCAGCAAGGCCAGCGAAATCAGGCATCGCGAATTGTCGGTGCCGTGGGTGTGCTGGGAAATACCCATGCCCCAGACGATCATTGCGCTTTTCGCGGTGGCATATCCACGGGCGACACGGCGCAGGGTTTCGGCGTCGATGCCACAGATCGGGGCCATCGCCTCAGGCGTTGTGCTGGCCGTGCGCGCCTTCAGATCGCCAAAGCCTTCTGTATGGGTTGCCACATAATCGGCGTCATACAGCTCTTCGGTGATGATCACATTGATCATCGCGTTCAGCATTGCCACATCGGTGCCTGGCTTGAACCGCAGAGAGTCTGCTGCATAACGGTCAAGATGCTGGCCACGTGGGTCAAGAACATAGAGCTTTGCCCCATTCTGGGCGGCGTTCTTGATGAAGGTTGCGGCGACCGGATGGTTCACTGTTGGATTTGCCCCAATGACGATGATCGCCTCGGCATTGCGGCATTCGGCAAAGGATGCGGTGACCGCGCCTGACCCGATATTTTCCAGCAACGCTGCCACAGATGATGCGTGGCACAGCCGTGTGCAGTGATCGACATTGTTGGTGCGGAAGCCGGTGCGCACCAGCTTCTGGACAAGATAGGCTTCTTCATTTGTGCCCTTGGCAGAGCCGAAGCCGGCCATCGCCGATGGCCCATGCTCGTCACGAACGGCGGCAAGCCGATCAGCTGCCAGGTCAAGGGCTTCTTCCCAGCTTGCCTCGCGGAAGTGTGTCAGCGGGTTAGCCGGATCAAACGGCATGGAGGCTGACTTCGGCACGTCCTCACGACGGATCAGCGGGGTGGTGAGACGCTCAGGATTATGAATGTAATCAAATCCATAGCGGCCCTTTACGCAAAGGCGGCTCTGGTTGGCCGGGCCGTCGCGGCCAGTGACGGACACAATC
>WTJS01000045.1 GCA_011524735.1 Alphaproteobacteria bacterium | reverse complement strand
GTCCAGTTCAGCACGAAGATAGGATGCCAACGCTCCCATAGCAGACACGTCGGCCCGCTCTTCAGCGTCACTGTTATAATTGGTGTTGGTGTTCACGTCATATACATAGGGCGTGCCATCTGCATCACAGATGAATTCAAAGGCGGCCACATCCAGCCCGGCCTGATGCATCACTTTCTCCATGCGTGGCAGCAGAAACTCACCAAGCGAAGACGTCGCAAAGTCCCCAATGATATCAAATTTGTGCGGCTGAATATCTGTGGTGTTGCTGTCCGCCATGCAGATATTGGCATCCAGGGCGCAGACATCGGCCGGGCACAGCTCAAACCCGTCCGACGTATCAACCCTGACGGCGTAGAGGAACTGGCGGCCAATAAATTCGACGCGGGTAATGAACGGGGCTGGCGCTTCGATATAGGACTGCAGAAGTGTGATGCCGTCCACTGACGGATCGAAGGTTTCTCCATGCACATAATCGCCAAGCGCAGCCAAGTCGCGGAACAGCTTTACACCAAGTCCCTTGCCCGCACGGTTATGTTTGGTGATGACCGGGCGCCCGTCAAACTTGTTATAAGCGGACATGATCTGCTCTGCCGTATGACAGGCAATGGTTGTTGGCGCCGACAGACCAGCACGGGACAGAGCGGCATATTGGGCAATCTTACTGACTTCCAGATTGATCGCACGGCTGCCATTCAGCACATGCGCTCCGGCAGCTTCCAGCCAGTGTAGAAGACCCGCGGTCATTTCTGGTGCGTAGCGATGTCCACGCGTGTGACTGGATGCGCTCATTCGGTTGTAGAACACGCCAGCTGGAGGCTGCAGACTGGTGTCCAGCGCAAAGTCTCCCATGTGCCAATCTACCCAAGCGGCACCACCTGCCTCCAGAGCCGTCAGGAGCGGGGCAGTCCATTCCGCATTTTCATGAATGACATGGATGGCTGGAGAGCCTGTATTCGAAAGATTTCCAATGGTCATCTGCATGCCCCCTGTTGCAAGGTCGGACAAGCAAAATGTTGATGCAGGGCAGCCCATGCAACCCTGAACGGGGCAGGAGAAAAACTAATCTCATGCCTGATTGGGCGACGATAAAAACCTTTCATCCATAGGGCAGAGGCAGCAAGTTGATTTCAACCGCCATCAGACCCGAGTCACGTTTCGGGATAGTCCCGCATGAACACCATTGTTTCACTGTCAGACGCATTTGCGGTGAACCGATAACCGCCAGCCGAAAAGCCCTGAAGGTCGGCCGGGTCGGTCAGTCGGTTCTGAATGATGTGGCGCGCCATGGCCCCGCGGGCCTTCTTGGCAAAAAAGCTGACAATACGGGCCTTACCGTCTTTGATTTCCTTGAAGACAGGCGTGATCACCGGAATGGCCAGCGCCGTGCGATCAACAGCCCCGAAATATTCCTGACTAGCGCAGTTTACCAGCGCCGGTGCATGTGTGGCCCTGGCCTGCTCGTTCAGCGCCTCAGCAAGCGTTGTACCCCAGTAATCATAGAGCGACCCCCCTCTATCAGTCTTCAGCTTGCTGCCCATCTCCAGCCGGTAGGGTTCGATCGCATCCATCGGCCGCAACAGGCCATATAATCCTGACAGAATCCGAAGATGATTCTGCGCCCACGCCATTTCATCCTCATCCAGTGTGGGCGCTTCCAACCCCTGATAGGTATCGCCAGCAAAGGCCAGAGCAGCTGCCTTTACAGGTTGGGTTCCAAAGGCCGCAAACCGTTCGGCATTGAGCTCGGCAAGGGCCGGACTGATCGACATCATTGCCCGCAAATCATCATGGCTCAGGCCACGGGCGACACCAGCCAGCGTTTTGGCATCCGCGGCAAAATCTGGAAGCGTGATTGGCGCACGGTCGTCCACACTCATATCCAGCTTCTTGGCGGGTGAAATAACAACCAGCATAACGAACTCCTTGCACCTGCTGTCCGGCGATATTGCTATTTATAGGTAATACAGCGTAGGCCCAACATCCAGATGTCACGCCAAATTGCTAGGCAGCAGCGCTGCGGCCAAATGCTGCGCCATCCGTAATCACCAGACGTTAGCGCCAACGCATGGCATTGTTTGCATTCATCTACCACACCCCTCGACAGACAGCGCTGATCCGCCTACCTAAAAGGGGCGCCAAGGATGACATCCCGCCATCCCACGCCCTCATGATTGGATTCAAACATGAAAAGCTGGTTTTTTCGTCTGCCCCTGCTGGCAGCATTATTGACAGGAACACACGCCATGGCAGCCGAGCTGCAAAGTGAAATCATTACCGAAGGCAGCGGAACTGTTGCCGAGACCGGAAACCGCGTCAGCGTGCATTACGAAGGCAAGCTGACAAATGGCGAGGTGTTCGACGCATCGCGGCCACGCGGCCAGGCCTTCAGCTTCACCATTGGGGCTGGTCAGGTCATCCGCGGATGGGAAGAAGGTGTTGCCGGCATGAAAGTCGGTGAAGTTCGCCGCCTGACCATCCCGCCAGAGCTGGGTTATGGCGCGGCTGGCGCCGGCAATGTAATCCCGCCAAACGCAACGCTGGTTTTTGAGATCGAACTTCTGGATGTCAGCACGCCCGTGACATTGAGCCAGGCCACCCCAGAGGATTTCGAGGCGGCAAAGTCTGAAGGTGTGGTGATCATCGATATCCGCCTTGAACAGGAATGGCAGGAAACCGGAATTATCGAAGGTGCCGAAACCATTACCGCCTTTCAGGCAAACGGCAGCGTACACCCCGAGTTTCTCGACAAATTCCGTGCCGTAGCACCAACACCGGATACGCCCATCATGCTGTATTGCCGGACCGGCAACCGGACAACCAGCCTTGGCAACGCCCTGATTGACCAGCTTGGCTTTTCCAGCGTGACGCACCTCACCGACGGCATTGAAGGCTGGATCGGCTCTGGACGCGACGTCGTGTCATTTTCCGAATAAATTCACCGTCCAGAACTCATCTGAATGTAACGCTCTGCTGTCACAGCAGGGCGTTATTTTTTGGTAAAATAACGCTTGAAGCGCGCCCGTGTTGCCAGATGCAGAATGGTTGCCGTACCGAGGAAAAACAGCACAACCGCATATTCCATCGCCGGAGCGCCGGACTTGCGCACAATGATGAAGCCGCTGAGCGAAACGGCAAACAGAAACACCTTCAAAAAATGGACAGGATAGACTTCCTTACTGCCATTAATCAGATGCACCACGCCATAATAGGCAAATGTCAGAAAGATCGCGATCCGCGCTGACTGCCAGCGGTGGTAGGGAATGTCGATATCTTCAGCAATTCTGAAGGGGAAATAAATGGTGACGTCGAACAGCACGGCGATCGACGTACCAACCGCCCACAAAGTCAATCCGAAGATCAGCAGTTTTGAGACAAACCGTAAACTTGTCATACGGTAAGCTAGGCGGAAACGCTTGCTGATGCAAATCGGCGAAGCAGGCGGGGGGCATAGTCAGATATCTTGAAGCTGACCGGAAGACGGCTCAGAGCGACCAGACTTCGCGTGGTGACCCCATCACATCCCGGTCAACGGCAATGCCAAGACCAGGGGCGTCCGGCACCAGAACACCGCCATCCTGAACAGGGGCCTCAAACCGTGCGGTACAGACCGTTACCATATCGCGGCAATCCAGAATACAGCGCAGAGCCCGCGCCGGCACTGTCGCGCCCAGATGGGCAATGGCGGCAAAGGCGATAGTGGAGCCAACCGTATCCTGCACACTGACGGTCAGCCCGGCAGCGAGGCAGATGTCACGATGTCGGCGACCATGGGTCAACCCGCCCGCCTTGGAAATTTTCAGCCCAATCCCGTCCGCCACATCCCCGGCAATGATCTGGGCAATGTCACCATCGCTCTGGGCAAGCTCATCCAGAATAATGGGTACAGCGCACCGCTGCCGAAGGGACATCGTCTCCCGCCAGGTCTGGCAGGGAGCTTCCAGCACGATATCCGCCCCATCGGGAAGCAGATTCAGCATGCGAAGTGCCGTTTCCGGGGTCAGCCCGCCATTGGCATCCACCAGAAAGAATTCACCTTCCTGCCGATCCGCAAGACAGGCCGCAATCCGCGCTGCATCCAGCGCCGGCCCGCCTTCATGATCCAGTGCGCCTACCTTAATGGAATGACCGCGATACCCACGCCCGCGATGGTCCTGCACGCGGGCCCGCATATCCTCTGGCGTACCGGCATGAATGGACGAGATCACCGGCAGGCGTTGGCCGGTGTTGCCGCCCAGAAGATCACATACGGGCATACCAACCGACTTACCAAAGAGATCCCAGCAGGCGACATCAATGGCAGTCTTCGCGTGATTATGACCAACAAGGGTGTTGTCCATCGCGTCATTCAAACGATCAAGGTGGCGGGGGTCACGGCCAAGAAGCGCTGGCGCCATTTCGGCGATACCCGCCCGCACACCACGGGCGTGAGCCGCGATATAAGTCGCGCCGAATGGCGTGCTTTCACCCCAGCCATCTGTGCCATCATCCGCGACAACACGAATGAAGCTGGCGTCAAAACTGCGATATTCGCGCCCGCCTGACAGGTGATAGACCCCGCCCGCAAATGGCAGGTCGAGCTGATAGAGTTCGATGGTCTGAATTTTCATGAAGCATGTCCCGGCAGTCTGGTGAGCTGACTTTGCTGGCCTGGCGGTGTTAGGCCTGCTGGCCTTCCTGCTGGCCAAAGAAAGAAGCTGTCTTTGGATATTCCGGCAATTCCATTTCGAACGGGACGGATCTGACCGACCCTGTTGCCTTGCCACGTACAATGGTCCCGTCACGCATGGTCGGGATCGGATTGGCCACGAAGGCACGCGCATCTTCCGCCACATAAGTGATGATGAACAGCCGCCGCGGATCAGCGGTGAGGTTCGCAGATGATCCATGCAGAACGGCGGAATGCATCAGGCAGGCATCCCCTGCCCGCCCGGTGCAGGAGACAGATCTGGCAAGCGCATCCGCCTCAACATCCTCTGATACTGCGCCGGTAAACCGCCCGTCCTGCCAAAGAGAATGGATTGGTCCCTGATGGCTTCCTGGCACCAGCTGCAGCGGGCCATTTTCCATGGTGACATCGTCAAGAAAAATCAGAACCGTCATCATGTCCATATTGGTATGCGGATCGAAGGGAAAATCCTGATGATATTTCACTTCTGTTCTCGACCCGGGAAGTTTCAGATTCACCTTTGAGGCATAGAATTTGATGTTGGGCGAAAAGATCGCCGCGGTCAGATCCAGCGCCCGGTTATCCTGCGCCACTGCCCAGAAATCATCATCAATATCGACGGGCGAGGCGACCCGGCGAAGCGCCGGTGTCTGCGGCGAATGCACGGCAGGCTGCACATCAAATCTTGGACGGCCATCCAGCATCTGGCCATACGGGCCAGGGTGATTGCGCGAATCTTCCGTCCACTCATCAAGAATGCGGGTCAGCGTTGCCACCTGCTGCGGGGTAATGGCGTCCCGCATCATGACATAGCCGTCACGATTGAACTCATCGATCAAGGTCTGTGAAACGGTCACGGCGCGCGTCTCCCCTGTTAATTCTGCGACGTTACTCCTGCGGCGCTAATTCTGCGGCGAGTCTCCGCCCCTACTTCATGACATCATGGTTGCAGGTTTCTTTTCATTGTGGAATTCAAATTCGAACGTCTTAATGACAGACACGCTAAAAAGAGGCAGACATACCATGTCAAATCTGGACCGCAAGCCTGTCAGGCGGGTTGTTGAAATTCTGGCAAGCAAGGCGCATTCGACCAGCGTTGTTGAGCTTGAAGACACGGCACGGTCAGCAGATGATGCGGCAAAGGCGCTTGGCGTTCCTGTTGGCGCCATCGTCAAGACACTGTTGTTTGTGATCATTTGTGAGGACACAGAAACGCCTGTCATCGCACTGGTTTCAGGGGACAGGCAATGTAACACAGCCAGCCTTGCCCCGTGTCTGGGCATGGAGGGCAAGGTCAGCCGTCCCAACGCCAATCAGGTCAAAGCGATGACAGGTTACTCCATTGGAGGTGTATCCCCGATTGGCCTTCCTGATGATCTGACCATCCTGATGGATGCCAGCCTTGCACGCTTTGACACCATCTGGTCAGCCGCCGGGCACCCGCATTGTGTGTTCTCCTCAAGCTTCAAAGAGCTTTGCTCTCTGACCGGGGCGACTGTCACTGACGCACTGACAGGCAGCTGACAGGCAGCTGACAGGCAGCACCTATTGCCCTCGTGGCACAGGCGCAATAGGGTTGCCCGATAAGCCGCCTTTGTGACAGTGAGAGACAATGACGATGCCCTGGAAGCAGACAGTTAACAAAGTTCTTATCGCCATAACGGCAATGCTGGTTTTGTCGGGATGCAGCGCCATGAGATCAGTTTCAAAATCACTTGGCCACAAGGAAGTCTTCACCGAAATTTTCATTGAAGCAACGCCAGAAGAAGTATGGGCGGTGATTACGGATGCCCCCGCCTACGCTGACTGGAACCCCGTCATCGTCAAGGCAGAAGGCGACTATGAGATGGGCGCCAAGATCAACAACCTTGTCGTGGAGAAGGACAAGGACCCTGTGGAGATCAAATCCAGGGTCGAGCTGTTCGCCCCCCCGAACCATCTGAACCAGTTTGGCGGATATGTCGGGGTCATCACCTTTGATCACCATTATATACTGGAAGCTGTTGACGGTGGCACCAGGGTCATCCAGCGCGAGGACTATACCGGATTCTATGTTCATTTCTGGGATGCCGAATGGATGACCCCGGCCTATCAGAGCGTGAATGAAGCGCTTAGGGACGAAGTGCTGCGTCGCAAGGCCGCCAAAGCAGGAAGCTGACATTCGATTCCGACAGGAGTCGCGCATTGGTTAGGCGGCTGCGGCCTGCCCCGCGACAGTTTTGGTCAGCGTCACTTTCATCGTGTCGCACAACGACAGAAGTTCCGCTTCAGTATCTGCTGCACTCTTGATTCCAGCTGCAGTCGCACAGAACAGCTGGGCAAGATTCTCGGCAAGCTGTTCAGACATTGCGGGTGCTGAAACAGTGCGCAACATGACATCTCGGAAAATGCTGGCCTTCTGCTGCACGGCAAGTTTCACCTGCTCGGCGATGATGCCCGTGGACGCAAGCTCAAATTCCTCGGCCTCCGGCATGGCACGGATGGTTCGCCATGGTTCAATCACGAAATGCTCAACCAGAATATCCAGCGCATCCTCCAGCTGGCCAGTATGTGCCAGTGCCGCCTGACACCGCTGGATATTGTCACTGAAATAATGGTTGGCAACGAGGCGCAGCAACTCATCCTTATTGGGAACACGGTTGTATAGCGTCTGACGTGAAATATCAGCGGCCTTCGCCACATCCTGCATCGTCGTCTTGCGCAATCCAAACTTGGAAAACTGCTGCATGGCCGCCTGCGCGATGAGGCTGTCTTTGTCTTCTTTATTTTTCATATTGACAATTTATGTCCATTTGTCCAGAAGTCAATTTACAAAAAAACAGGTTTTGTACAATTGTACATATTCCCGACTGACTTTACATGGAATTGGAGACCATATGGCACAGGTTCTTGTCACCGGCGCATCCGGGTTCATCGCCCTTCACTGTATCAACCAACTTCTGGAACAGGGGCATCAGGTCCGCGGCACTGTGCGATCACTGTCGCGCCGCGACGAGCTCGAAGCTGCCCTGACCAAGGCTGGTCGGGATGTCAGGGCGCTATCCCTGTACGAAGCCGACCTGACCAAAGCCGAAGGCTGGGACGAAGCTGTTGCAGGATGTGATTATGTGCTTCATGTCGCCTCTCCCTTCATCCTCGGGGTACCGAAGCATGAGGACGAGCTGATCAAGCCTGCTGTTTCCGGCACCGATTTCGTTGTCTCGGCAGCAATCCGCCATAAGGTAAAGCGGGTTGTGCTGACCTCCTCTGGCGCTGCCATCACAGACACACATGACGGCAAGACCCATTTCACGGAAGACGACTGGACCGACGTCAATCACCCCAAGACATCGGCCTATTACAAGAGCAAGACGCTGGCCGAGAAACACGCATGGGATCTGATTGCGCAGCAGACCGGCAAGGGAAAGACGGAGCTCTCTGTGATCAACCCGACAGTGGTGTTGGGGCCTACCCTTACCGAGGACATCGGCACGTCGAATGACTTCATCCGCCAGATTGTGATGGGCAAGGTACCGGCAGCCGCCAATCTGCATTTCGGCTTTGTGGACGTGCGCGATGTGGCAGCAGCCCATATTCTGGCCATGACACACAAGAAGGCAGCTGGTGAAAGATTTATCGCCAGCGCCGATGAAATGTGGCTGATTGAGCTGACAACCATTCTGAATAAGGCAGGCTACAAAAAAGCCCCTACCGGCAAGATGCCAAACTGGCTTGTTAAAATCTTCGGCCTGTTCGATGCGCCAACAAAGCAGATTTCCGAACTGTTGGACAGCGAGCGGTTCACCCCGGCTGACAAAGCCAAGTCCGTTCTTGGATGGCAGGCCCGCGACATTAACGGATCGATCCTCGAAACCGCGGCCCAGCTAAAATCGATGGGCATGTCGAAATAGGCAGCACCGAAAACCGATTAGCATAAAGGGGGGCCGATCTGGCCCCCTTTTCATGTCATTTCAGTCATGGTCAGACTCGTCTGCTCAGCTCTGTTTTGTGAGGCGGGCGTAATTCGCGTCAGTGTAGGCCAGCGTTTCATTCCTGTCGGTATCGAACAGATTGCGATCAATGCGGGTCAGCGCCCCCTGATAAACATGAATGGCGGTGGATGGAATATCGCTGACACAGGACACCGAATGAATAGCATCATCGGGGATGTGCAGTACCTGCCCCGGCGTGACTGCCCGGCTATCCGACTGTATCAGCCGTCCCTCGTCATCAGCTGTGAAGAAATCATTCTGTTCGGTGCCCGTGACAACGGCAATGGTCGCGGCGATGCGGTGGTCATGCGGTGGCACGGTGGCACCTGGCTGGAACCGGCAGAACCAGACTGACAGCGTGTCGTCTTCAAACAGGACAACATCATCCTCCGCAAAATCAGGCAGGATGCTGTCTGC
>WTJS01000141.1 GCA_011524735.1 Alphaproteobacteria bacterium | reverse complement strand
ACTGGAGCGGCTGACCAGACTCGAACTGGCCCTAAGAGCTTGGAAGGCTCTTGTGCTACCACTACACCACAGCCGCACTCCGTTGCCGAGGTTGTGCCATCATCAACTGCCGACGTCCAGATAAATTTACCACAGCTATAGTGGATAGCTGGAGCAGAGGGGCGGCCAGAGAGGCAGGGATAGCCGGGGCGGGGATCGCTCTCCCCACCGGCACCCACTACCCCGCCTTGCGCAGCTTGATCTCGGTGGCGTCGGTCTTCACATCTACCGGGCGCGGTGTCAGATCGACCCAGCCAGCCAGATTGGCGGCGGCCAGCTCCTCAATCACCTGCATCCCCGCGGCGCTGTCATTCAGGCACGGGATATAGGTCAGCGTCTCGCCGCCATGCTCGTGAAACTCTTCTTCCAGCTCATTGCCAAGCTCATCCAGCGTTTCCAGACAGTCGGCGACAAATCCCGGGGCCAGCACCATCACATGCTTGTGCCCGTCTTCTGCCATTTTCACCACGCTTTCATCCGTATAGGGCATCAGCCACGGCTCCGGCCCGAACCGCGACTGGAAGGTGGCATGGAAACTTTCATCATCCCATCCCAGCGCCTCGCGCAGCAGCCTGGCCGTCTTCATGCAGTGACAGTGATACGGGTCGCCCGACACGAAATAGCGTTTTGGAATGCCGTGGAACGACACCACCAGCTTGTCCGGCCTGCCATGTTTTTTCACCGCCGCCTTCACTGTATCGGCAAGCGCCTTGATATAGGTCGGATTGTCATGCCATGGCGGCACGGTCCGGATGGCCGGCTGCCAGCGCCGCTTCAGCATCCATTTGCACAGCTCGTCATTCACCGTCGCCGTGGTTGACGCCGCATATTGCGGATATAGCGGCATCAGCACGATCTGCGTGCATCCGGCCGCGGTCAGCTTGTCCAGCTGGTTCGGGATCGACGGCTCGCCATAGCGCATGGCGTAATCCACCATCAGCCCGTCCTGTTCGAACCGTTTGGCCACATGTTCGGCCTGCAGGCGCGTGATCTTGCGCAGTGGCGATCCGTCGGGGTCATCCTGCAGCCAGATCCGGTCATAGGCCGCGCCAGACCGTTTTGGCCGCACATTCAGGATGATCCCGTTCAGGATCACCCACCACAGCGCCTTTGGCACTTCGATCACACGCGTGTCAGACAGAAACTGTTTCAGATATTTGCGCATGTTCTTCTTGTCGGTGCCATCTGGCGTGCCGAGATTGACAAGAAGCAGGCCGGTGCGGCCATGTGGCGGGAATTTCGGGTGGTCGTCTGGCATGGCGTTGAGCGGCATGACATTCCTCACTCAGGCGGATCGTGGCACGGGGCGGGTCTCTCCAGCCCCATAAATCATTAGCTTTGTAGATAGGCATGCCAGCCCCCGCATTCCAGCGGCAGCAGGTCGCATCACCCCTGGAAAATTTTAGAGGACGAGGGAGGGGGCGGAGAGGGAGGGCAGGTCATGGGAATTGCCGACACGATACAGGCAAAGGAGTGAGGGGCTGTCACCCAACCCCAAAACCTATCCTTTTGGACAGGTTGATTTCAGATCGTGTTGCTTGGATACTCCCCGACCTTGCCACCACCCCCCTGCCACAGGGGATGCACCAGCTGGTACTTCCCGACTGGTACGTCCTTCACGGCATTAGGGGGCGGCATTTTGGGACGCTAGCCAATCTGGAAACTATGATTCAGGTGACCTGATTGCTCGTAATGTGAAAAATTGTGACGGCAGCACGGCCTATTCGGCGGCGCTGCGGTCCGCGGTTTCGCCAGCGACCTGATCCATCACCGTGCGCAGTGCTGTGACAAGCCTGTCGATCATCTCGTCCGTGTGGCGCGGACCAGGGGTCAGCCGCAACCGTTCGGTGCCGCGTGGCACTGTCGGGTAATTGATCGGCTGCACATAGATGTCATGCTCTTCCAGCAACAGCTGGCAGATCCGCAGCGTTGCCGCCGCATCGCCGACCATCACCGGGACGATATGCGTATCGCCTTCCATGATCGGTATATTGGCGGCGCGGGCCCGCTCTTTCAGGCGGGATGCCT
Source organism: Alphaproteobacteria bacterium (assembly GCA_011524735.1). Lineage (GTDB taxonomy): Bacteria > Pseudomonadota > Alphaproteobacteria > Puniceispirillales > Puniceispirillaceae > UBA8309. The sequence continues at coordinate 98 of WTJS01000141.1, read as the reverse complement.
GACGCTGCTGGGCTTCGCGCTCGGTATCATGGGCGCGAAGATGCCGGACAGCTGCATGGGCCGCGGATGCCACCGCGGGCGGCATGGCGGTGGTGAAG
>WTJS01000004.1 GCA_011524735.1 Alphaproteobacteria bacterium | reverse complement strand
GGATTTCACGGTTCGCGGACGGGGCGATGATTGGCAGCCAGTCGCCAGCATTGGCATTGGTCCGTCGGCCAAGATGTGTGATCTGGGTCATCAGAGCAGCGCCATGGCTATGGTAGAAATCTGCGAGCTCGGCAAAAAATGGGATGATCTGATGATCGATGATCAGTTGGTCAAAAACTGGGGCGGTATCAGGTGAAACAGTGCCAGAACCGCCAACAAAGGACAGGCCAATGCCTCCCTTCGCCTTTTCCATCTGATAGTGCAGTGTGGTTTGGGTGGGGCGGCCAGCCTGAGCATGACTCAACGCGTGGCCGGAACTGAAAATGCGGTTCTTCAGCCTGACTGGACCAAGCTGAAAGCTCTGAAGAAGTGGGTCGCCGCCCTTGTCTGTTGTTCCCATTACTTTGCTCCTTCCTCGCAGACCAAACTTTCGTTTTTATGGTTTACTCTGACTTCAGACATCTGAAGCCAATATACACAGCACTCATATTCCGCGGCTTTGTCGCTCCGTAATCAGCTTCCATCTGGCTCTGCCCATACCACCATGACCCGCCCATTGTGGCCTGGTGCTGCCCGTCCCCCGATGTGGCCCATTCCCAGACATTGGCTCCCATGTCGAACAGGCCGTTTACGCCGGATTTTGTGCTGCCAACTCTGGCATGCCCATACCCGCGCATCAGGACTTTCGCGTAGTCAGTCTTGTTAGCCGGATTGCCAATGGCGTTGCCGCAATCGCCAAGACAGTTTGCGCCATGGGGCGTGTCGCCCGTCGGGTAGGGGTAGGTTTTGCCAGTCACAAAAGGCGCAGGTGGTGCAGCGCGTGCCTCTGTATAGGCATATCTGACCCATTCATCGCGGGTCGGAAGGCGGCTGCCGCGCCACTGACAGTATGCTGATGCCTCATCATAAGTGATGTGGACGGCTGGTTCGTCCATCGCGCCCTCAACCCCATATGGGGTGCGCCAGTTCCAGCCGGGCTTTGCAACCCAGCCAGCTTCAAACACCATGCCGCCCGCACTTTCGGCGTCAGTGAAGGTTCCGGTGGCGTCAACATATTCTGCGAAAGCGCCGATCGTGACTTCAACCCTGTCGATACCGATATCATCGGCACAGACAGGAAAGCATGTCCACAGAACAGAAATGGCTGTTACAACAAAACGCATATGGTCCTTAATCCTGCAGCTGACAGGATATCCTACAGCGGTACTGCCGGACGACAAAACGTAATGAAATTCTAAGCTTCGGCAGTCTCTGTTTGGATGGCGGCTTCACCGCGAGAGGGTGGCTCTACATCTACGCCCCATGTTAGACGGCGGCCTCAGCCCTTGCCCATTCATGGAACAGCGCCGCATCCTTCGGTAGCGGCACCCCGTCACGATATAGAAGGTGATAGGCCTCGGCGCCGGGTGTGCTGACATCCTCCAGACAGGGCACCAGCCCCAGCCGCGCCACCAGCCCGTCTGTTGCCGGCGATCTGGCGAGTGCGATGCCGCCGCCTGCTGCGGCAAGTTCCAGCGCGGCAAGCGTATTGTCGACCTTAAAGCTCCGTGCCGTTGCCGGCAGCACGGACAGGCCAAGCAGCTGTGCCCAGCTGGTTTCATGCGCCGTGGTTTCGATCAGAAGATGGTTCAGCAGATCGTCTGGCTGGCGCATCGTGCTGGCAAGCTTCGGCGGGGCAACCGGGCGCAGCGTCTCGCCAAACAGGCGCGTGGCGTGCAGGCCAGCGGCATAGGGCCCAAACCCGATCCACACGGATACATCCGGATCAGGCAGTTCTGGCCGGCCGGTCAGCGCACGAAGCTCAATCCGCAGATCAGGATGGGCGGCCGTGAACCTGGCCAGACGCGGCGCAAGCCACCCCACAGACAGCATCAGTGAGGCGGCGATGACCAGCGTCCGCCCGGCGGGTCGGCCGAATTCCTCCACCGCTGATTCAATTCTGGATAACGGGTTTGTGCAGGCCGACAGCAGCGCCCGCCCGTCATCTGTCAGGCTGACCCCGGCGGCAGCGCGGGTGAACAGGCGGCGCCCCAGCTGCGTTTCCAGGGCGCGAATCTGCTGGCTGACGGCTGGCGGCGACATGGCAAGGCGTTCTGCCGCGCGGGCAAAACTGCCGGTGCGGGCCGCAGCCTCAAACACCCTAATCCAGTTCAGTGATGTGATACGG
>WTJS01000203.1 GCA_011524735.1 Alphaproteobacteria bacterium | reverse complement strand
GAGCTATGTACATGGCATCTTTGCCGACAATGAATTTCGGCGAGCGTTCCTAAATGATCTTGCTGCGTCGCGGGGGCGTACTGGACAATTTGCAGAAGTGGACTTTGATGCGCGGGTTGATGCTGTATTGGACAAACTGGCTGGCGAAATGGCACAGCATCTGGATATGGAAAGTTTTGGACGGATCGCTGGGCTTTAAAACACAAGCTGCAAAGCCAATGAGGCTATCAAGTCCCATGAAAACCAAACAAGCAACAGCACGGCCAGCACCTGTGCCAGCATGAGAACCTTGAGGGATCGTAGGATCGCGCTAGCGTCTGCGTCTTTACCATGCTCATGGAACCGGCGCGCGTTGCGGACACGATTGTTATACCGGCGCGGGCCGGCAAGCCATACATTCAGGCCACCAGCCATGGCGGCTTCGGGCCATCCAGCGTTTGGTGACGCATGATACCGTCCATCCACGATCATGGTTCGCGTTGCACGCGCGCCGCGACCCCACCAGATGGAGGCACCGCAGATCAGCAGCGCTGTCAGTCGAGCCGGGATTATATTGAGGAGATCATCCAGTTTTGCCGCAGCACATCCGAAAGCGCGATAACGCGCATTTTGGTATCCGATCATGCTGTCTGCAGTGTTGACCATCTTGTAAACCAACAGGCCCGGCAAACCTGCGATCAGGAACCAAAACCCAGGGGCAAACACGCCGTCGGACAGGTTTTCTGCCCCAGTTTCGATTGCGGCGCGCGATATGTCACCCTCGTTCATCGCTGAGGTGTCACGTCCGACGATCATGCTGACGGCAAGGCGGGCTGGCTCAATGCCATCACCAAGAGCGCGTGCAACAGCGCGAATATGATCATCAAGCGAGCGTGCAGCCAGAAGGATTGTAAGAACGGCCAGCGCAACGATTGGACCAGCAAAGGTAAGAGCCAGGCCAATAAACGCTGATGAAAGGGCCAATAGTGCGATGGCTAAGCCTCCTCGATACATGCGTGACCTGCCATGGACGCCAATCCGTAGATTCCATCTGGCGTCAAAGAAACTGATAGCGCGGCCAAACACTACTACAGGATGCGGACACCGGCGCCACAGCCAATCGGGCTCGCCCATAATCCAGTCAATCCCCAGCGCCACGCAAAAAAGGAGTGCACGCGTCGCAAATCCGGCAAAACTCCATACAAGTAGAAGGGTGGGGTCGAACATGTGTCTCTTGAGCGGAAAAGTTGATCCTGCGGTGCTATATTTTAACTTTGGTCGCTCTGGTGCAATTGCAATCGCTACCGATCACTAATATTTAATTGAGGTCGGTGGACTTGGAGACAAGATGAAAGCGACCCCGGTGCGGTGGACCCAGATCGGGCACCTAGTCCGGGCCCCAGACCGTATGGTGACAGGCTATATTTTGGCTGTCGCTTTGCATTGTTCGCATCATCCCGTCTCCTCCACCATCCCTGCCGTCGTCTGACCATAAAGGTGGAACAGGTCATGCTCGAAATCCGATCTTTCTTTCTTCGTCATAGGGTGACATTCACCTCGTGTGTCATGGGTACTCTGCCAATCAGCGCGGCACAGGCACATTGGGGACATCTGGGTGATCTTGCCGGGCATGCGCATGTTGCAGGTGTGGCCCTTGCAGGCATTGCTGTCGTTCTTGGTGCTGGGCTTGTGGTGAAGGGTAAGAAAAAGTCAGATGATGTCTCGGATGCCGCAGAAGCCGAGCCTGAGACGGAAACCGAGCCAGCAAATGGGTGATATGATGAACAGCCAAGAAACGAAAAAATATGGCGTGATGATCTGTGGTCATGGGTCACGGTCGAAATCAGCTGTCACGGAATTTGCTGTTCTTGCCGAAAAGTTGGCGCCATTGTTCCCTGACTGGCCTGTTGAATATGGCTATCTTGAATTTGCGACACCAGTGATCAAAACCGGCTTGGACAAGTTGCGAGAGCAGGGTGTGAACCATGTTCTGGCTGTCCCGGGTATGCTGTTTGCCGCAGGGCACGCGAAGAACGATATTCCGTCCGTGTTGAATACTTATGCGGCGGAGCATGGGATCACGATCCAATATGGGCGCGAGTTAGCTGTCGATCTGCAGATGTTACAGGCAGCCGGAGACCGAATTGCCGCTGCAGTTGCTGAAGCTGACACAGCACAGGGAAAAGTTGACCTTGCCGATACCTGTCTCGTGGTAATTGGACGTGGCGCGTCTGATCCAGATGCGAACTCCAACATTTCAAAGATTTCTCGGATGCTCTGGGAAGGCATGGGGTTTGGCTGGGCGGAAGTTGGGTATTCTGGCGTCACATTTCCGCTGGTTCAGCCCTGCTTGGAGCATGTCACAAAGCTTGGTTTCAAGCGAATTGTGGTGTTCCCATATTTCCTGTTCTCCGGAATTCTCATCGACCGCATTTATGGCTTTACCGATGAAGTGGCGGCAGCGCATCCCGATATCGAGTTTGTCAAAGCTGGCTATCTTAATGACCATCCGAAGGTGATCTCGACCTTCGCCGATCGGGTCCGTGAGATACTGGAAGGCAGTAACAATATGAACTGCGCCATGTGTAAATACCGGGCACAGGTTCTTGGATTTGAGGATGAGGTTGGCTTAGCACAGGAAAGTCATCATCATCATGTCGAGGGGCAGGGTGTTTCTGCTCCGGGCAGCAATGTTGAGGATTGCGATCTTTGTGATCATTTCTGCACTGGCGCTTGTCGGTTGGACATGGATCACCACCACCACCATCATCATCATCATGGTCACGACCATTCTCACGACCACGACCATGATCACCACCATCACCCGTACCCGCATGCCAAGCATCCGCTTGGACCAGAATCTGTGCGAAACCGAAAATCATCCTCATCTTCGGATCAGGGTTGACCGCTGCGGTGCAACCCTATCTGAAAGACCCGGCAGCAATCTATGCCCAGAGCTTTGCGACTGTGCGGTCTCAGGCTGATCTCGTAGGGCTGCCGGATAATCTCATAGATGTAGCAATCCGTCTGGTTCACGCATGTGGGATGCCAGACGTTCTTGGCGATATGCAGGCTTCCGCTGACTTTCCGGGTGCCGCACGAGGTGCGCTGGATCGTGGGGCCTCCATTTTCTGCGATTGTGAAATGGTGGCCAGCGGGATCACCCGTAAATTTCTTACCGCTGGCAATGACGTTGTGGTCACCTTGAACAATCCGACTGTCCCCGACCTTGCCGCAGAGATGCAGACAACGCGTTCCGCAGCTGCCGTGGAGCTTTGGAAGGAACGGCTTGAGGGGGCATTGGTCGTCATTGGCAATGCTCCGACCGCTCTCTTTAGGCTGCTGGAAATCATTGACGAAGGCGGGCCATGCCCGGCCGCCATCATTGGTATTCCTGTTGGCTTTGTCGGAGCGGCGGAGAGCAAGCTTGAACTGGCATCGGAAGATCGCTCAGTTCCCTTTCTTGCGGTTCATGGAACCCGCGGTGGATCTGCGATGGCATCGTCTGTGGTAAATGCTGTGGCGACGTCCGAGCAAATCAAATTGTCGGAGACGGTTGAACCATGACGCGCCCGCTGATCATCGGCGTGACTGAGGCAGGCGTCACAGCGTTGTCAGATAATGTTCAGGCTCGTCTTGCTGAAATGGACGTTATCATTGCTACACCCAGATTTCAGGATGAGCTGCCTGAAACGGCAGAGGTGCTCGACTGGCCAAAACCTTTTTCAGATATTTATGGTCTTCTTGACCAACATGCACAAAGAAAAGTCGCCATTCTGACCACTGGTGACCCAATGTGGTACGGCGCGGGTGCAAGCATTGTTCGCAAACTTGGTGTTTCGGGCTGCGAGGTCATTCCTGCGGTTTCAGGATTGCAGCTGGCAGCATCCCGTCTTGGGTGGCCACTGGCTGACTGTGAAATTGTCAGCATTCATGGACGGCCCGTCTCAACCGTAAAGACAAAGCTCTACCCAAGAGCACGTATCCTGATTATTGCCGAGAATTCAGATAGTCCTGCCGCAGTTGCCAGTCTCCTTGGCGCTTCAGGATACGGCGCTGCTCGTATTCATGTTCTGGCGAATCTCGGTGGATCAAAGGAAGAGCTTTTTGATGGTTTGGCACGAAACTGGAAGCGCACGAATGTGCCGGACTTTCATATCATTGGCGTAGAATGTCCTGTTGAAATGGCGACCCCACCTGGTGCGGCGGCTCCTGACACTAGTTTTGACAATGATGGGAAACTGACCAAACGTGATGTACGCGCAAGTGCGCTGGCAAAGCTTGGTCCGTTTCCAGGCGCAGTTCTATGGGATATTGGCAGTGGTTCAGGCGCAGTTTCCGTTGATTTCTTGCGTTTGGCCCCACGTGGCAAGGCCTATGCCATTGATCGTAGTGAGGCCCAGATGGGGTATGCAACGTCTAACGGTATGCGCCATGGGGTTGCAGGTCTTCAACAGGTTGTTGGTGATGTCCTCGAAAGACTGGCTGAGTTGCCCGTTCCAGACGCTGTCTTTATCGGAGGTGGGCTGAGTGATGAGGTCATAGCAAGGGCGGTGGATCAGCTTCGTCCAGGGGGAGTGGTTGTGGCGCATGCAGTCACGCTGGAAAGTGAAGCTGTGTTGTTGGCAGCTTGGCAGCAGCATGGCGGTGATTTGACAAGAATTGGAATTCATCATGCTGATCCCGTTGGTGGTTTTCATGGCTGGCGTCCACTGATGCCGGTCACGCAGTGGCATTGGCGTAAGGATAATCCTGAGGTGCAGGCCTGATGACAGGGAAATTATACGGTGTAGGGACGGGGCCCGGTGACCCCGAACTTGTGACGAGGCGTGCTTGGTCATTGATTGAAAGCGCCAACGTTATTGCCTATCCAGCTCCCGACTCTGGTGAGAGCTTTGCCCGGTCCATCGTGGCAGACGCCATTCAGCCTGATGCCGTTGAAATACCAATGGTCGTTCCCATGCGTCCTGGTCGAGCTCCGGCTCAGTCGATCTATGATGAGGGGGCCGACGCAATCGCCGAGCAGCTTGATGCCGGCAATGACGTTGTTGTGCTCTGCGAAGGTGACCCGCTTTTTTACGGTTCGTTTATGTATCTGCTGGTTCGCCTTCGTGACCGGTTTGAGGCCGAAATCGTGCCGGGTGTGACAAGCCTGTCCGCCTGTGCATCAGCGCAGACTCACCCTCTTGTTGCTCGAAGTGATATTCTGACGGTTCTGCCGGGGACATTGGACGATGTTGCCCTCGAGCAAGCAATCACACGCTCACAGGCTGTAGCGATTATGAAAGTGGGCCGCCATATGACACGGTTGCGTTCGTTGATTGACAGGCTGGGTCTACTGGGCAAGGCGCTCTATACAAGCCATGCGTCCTTGCCACATGAACGGGCCTGTTCGCTGGATGATGCGCCGGCGGATGCCCCATATTTTTCGATGATTCTGATCTATAAGGGGGACGATCCATGGATCAGCTAGCCCGCGGATTGACTGGTAAACCGGTTATTGTATGTCTTTCAAAATCTGGGTTAGCGCTTGCAAGAAAGATTGCGCCTGCCATTGGCGCTGATATTCATGGTCACGCTCTGCGATGTGCAGATGCGCCTTTCCACTTTGGTAAGGCAAAGCCTCACATTGGTGATCTGTTCAGCAGTGGCCGTCCAATTATTGGCATCTGTGCGGCGGGCATTCTGATCCGAGCTGTTGCGCCATACCTGAAGCATAAGAGTACAGATACACCTGTGCTGGCAGTGGCTGAATCAGGAGGCTTTGTCGTACCATTGATTGGTGGCCATCACGGAGCCATCACGCTGGCACGCCAGGTGACCGATGTGCTCGACAGTCAACTCGCTATTACCACTGCAGGGGATCTGCGCTGGCAGATATCACTTGATGAGCCACCAGCAGGGTGGCGGCTTGCCAATGCTTCTGCCGCACAGCGTCTAATGCCGCAGCTTCTTGCCGGTGATGGAGCCTTTATCGATGGTGATTGTCTTGAAGGCCTCAATGACTGGTTTGAATTCGTACCTCGTGGCTCGGCCGTAAACCTCACAGTCACGCGTCGTCAGCGCACGCCCGCAGAAAATGAACTTATTTACTGTCCAACCGATGTCATCCTCGGCGTTGGATGCGCGCGAGGGGCACCGACGGAAGAGGTTATCGATCTGGTAATGCGACAGCTTCAGCGTGCTAACGTCAACGCGGCTTCTATAGCCGCTGTGGTGACGGCCGACTTGAAGGCTGATGAACCTGCACTTCACGCTTTGGCAGATATGCTTGACGTGCCACTCCGCGTTTTTGAACGTGCAGAGCTGGCAGCACAGAGGTCACGCCTCGAAACGCCGTCCGACGTGGTGTTCGATGAAATTGGTGTTCATGGTGTCGCTGAAGCTGCCGCCCTTGCAGGGGCAGGTGAAGGGGGTGTGTTAATTCATGCCAAGCAGAAATCTGCAAATGCAACTATGGCGCTTGCACAGGCACCTGCACCGCTGACTGACATGATGCCAGGACGCAAACCCGGGCGGGTGATGCTGATTGGGATTGGGCCCGGGCAGGCTGAATGGCGAACGCCAGAAGCATCTTCTATGGTGCTGGGGGCGGATGAACTTGTTGGATATGATCTCTATATCGACCTGCTAGGTGCCGTTGCTGCGCATATTCCACGACGCGATTTCAAGCTTGGTGAAGAAGAGGCACGGTGTCGCTACGCGCTTGAAGCGGCAGCAACAGGCAAGGACGTAGCGCTGATCTGCTCGGGTGATGCGGGCATTTATGCCATGGGTGCACTTGTTTACGAGCTTCTGGACAGATCCGAAGCGGACGGCGGTGTTAGCGAAGCTGCACGTCGCGTCGCGGTTTTGTCAGCGCCCGGTATCTCGGCGTTGCAGGCAGCGGCAGCACGTTCGGGGGCCATTCTTGGCCATGACTTCTGCGCCATTTCTCTGTCTGATCTCCTGACACCGTGGGACCATATTGAGAAACGCATCCATGCCGCCGGTGCAGGGGATTTTGTGGTAGCGTTCTACAATCCGGTGTCGCAGCGCCGCCGGACTCAGCTTGCTACAGCACGAGACATTCTGGTGACCTATCGTGGTGGCGATGCGCCTGTTGTTCTCGCATCTAATCTTGGCCGACCAGATGAGAAGATTCTCTATCGCAAGCTTGGTGAGCTGGACATCGATGAAGTTGATATGCTGACGGTTGTCATGGTCGGTGCCAGCTCATCTCGGCAACTTGCCCTTGGACGGGGAAATGCCGTCTACACACCGCGTGGATATGCCAAACATCTGGATGCCCCATCCGTAGAACCATCTGCTGAGCCATCTGCTGAGAAGGAATAGTGACATGAAAGTCTATTTTATCGGTGCTGGGCCAGGTGATCCTGAACTAATCACCGTGCGCGGGCTGAAATTGATTGAACGATGCCCTGTATGTCTGTTCGCTGGCTCACTTGTGCCCGAGGCGGTGGTGGCAGCAGCACCCGACACGGCGCGTGTGATTGATACAGCTTCATTGACCCTTGATGATATTATGCAAGAGATCGTGGTGGCACGTGACGCAGGGCAGGATGTTGCCCGTGTTCATTCTGGTGATCCCTCGCTCTACGGTGCAATTGCAGAACAGATTCGTCGCTTGAAGGCGATGGGTGTTGAATATGAAATTGTACCTGGCGTATCGGCTTACGCAGCCGCAGCTGCAGGTCTCGGCATTGAACTGACCGTACCTGAGGTCACGCAGAGTTTGATCCTGACGCGTACCGCGATGAAGTCATCGGCCATGCCAGAAGGCGAAGAGCTGACAAGCCTGGGTCGGACAGGCGCAACGCTGGCCATTCATTTGTCGATCCGGAATCTGCGGCAGATTGAACGTGATTTAACACCGTTCTATGGTGCGGATTGTCCGGTGATTGTGGCGTACCGGGTTGGCTGGCCAGATGAGGCCTATATCCATGGGACTTTGTCCACGATCAGAGCCCGTGTTCAAGAAGAGAAAATAACTCGCACCGCGTTGATTTTCGTTGGTCGTGGTCTTGCACAGAATGACGATTTCCGGGACAGCGCTCTTTATGATGCTGACCATGTGCACGTGCTCCGGCCAAAGCGCGGCCGCGCAAGCGAGATGGATGGTAGCTAAGTTTCTAAGGCGCGAGAGAGGTTGGCCCGTGGGGGAGGACCATATGGTCGACATGAAGCTGGATGAGTTGGTTCCTGATTTCGTACAGCCACCACGTCCAAATGGGATCGTTCTCGAGGGTGATACAGTTCGGCTGGAGCCTTTGGACGCTGCTAATCACGGTGAAAGTCTATTCGCGGCCAATGCGCTTGATAAGGATGGCCAAAATTGGACCTATCTCCCTTATGGCCCATTTGAAAATGTCGATCAGTATTCTGCGTGGCTTCGGTCTCAACAGGATCTGAACGACCCTTGTTTTTTCGCAATCGTGCGTTTGTCTGACAATCGCGCCATTGGTGTTGCCAGCTACCTGCGAATCAAGCCAGCAGACGGCAGCATAGAGGTTGGCCATATCAACTATTCTCCCTTGCTTCAGCGGACGCTGCAAGGGACGGAAGCGATGTATCTTATGATGCGATGGGCCTTTGAAAACGGCTATCGTCGCTATGAATGGAAATGCAACGCGTTGAATCTCCGGAGTCGGCAGGCTGCCCAGAGGCTCGGCCTGTCCTATGAAGGCGTATTTCGGCAAGCCACAGTGAGTAAGGGGCGGAACCGCAATACAGCGTGGTTTGCAGCCATAGACAGTGAGTGGGGTGCTTTGGAAACGTGCTTTGCGGCATACCTGTCCCCGGACAATATCGGCAAGGACGGGCGCCCATTAAAGCCCCTTTCTAAACTAACCAGGCCACTCCTTTACAAGGTCGATAATTTGGACTTTTCCTGCCTGAACTAGCGGATTTGTCGTCTGGCGCTAATCGCCAGCAGCTATCATGTGGGCGTACGACCCAAAGACATTGCTTTCAATGAGCCCAGTCATTCCAAGGGCTGCACCCGTCGGGTCTGCGACGGAAAACAACGGTTTACCGTCAGATTTGGTTGCGGTCGTATAATGAAACTCATGCCCAACGGCCTGATCAAGGCCCGGCCAGAGCGCCGCGGCCTCTCTCGCTAAGGT
>WTJS01000182.1 GCA_011524735.1 Alphaproteobacteria bacterium | reverse complement strand
GTCTATGGCCCGCACTTCTTCACTGAAACTGTCGATTAGAACCTCTTGGTCACCGCGCGCAACATGCCAGAACGTCCAACCATTGCAGGACGGAAGGGACTGCAGCTTGGCACCAAGACTGTGAATTGACCCACTTTCCTGACCGTCTGTGACAAGAGAGCCATCAGCACGAACCGTTGCCGTGAACCGGCGCTTTGAATCGAACAAAACGTCACCAGGCTTGATCAGGCCGCGTTCCACCAGACTGCCAAACGGGACTTTCGGTTTGGCTCGACGCGGTGGCGTTGCCAGCAGGTTGGGAGAGGCAATCGGGGTAATATCCTTGACCCTAGCTCTCGCCAACTTGATATAACCGGGATCCTGCTCGATGCCGATAAAATGACGGTTCAGCCGGCGGGCAACCGCGCCAGTGGTGCCGCTTCCAAAGAACGGATCAAGGATCACGTCACCACGGTTTGTGGAGGCTAGAATAACACGGGCGAGAAGCGATTCTGGTTTCTGGGTTGGATGCGCCTTACGGCCATCCTGTTTCAGACGTTCTTGCCCGGTACAGATGGGAAGTTCCCAGTCGGAACGCATCTGTACGTCATCATTCAGCGCTTTCATGGCCTCATAATTGAACGTGTGACGCGAAGATTGTGACCGTGCTGCCCAGATCAGCGTTTCATGCGCATTGGTGAAGCGCCGCCCACGGAAGTTCGGCATCGGGTTGGTCTTGCGCCAGACAACATCATTCAGCATCCAGTAATCGAGGTCCTGAAGAATGCGTCCGAGGCGGAAAATATTGTGATAGCTGCCGATAACCCAGATCGCCCCATCCGGCTTCAGGACACGACGTGCCTCTGTCAACCAGGCAATGGAAAACTCGTCATAGGCCGCGAAGGAATCAAATTTATCCCAGCTGTCGTCTACCGCATCTACTGTGGAATGGTCTGGACGAGACAATGTTCCACCAAGCTGAAGATTATAGGGCGGGTCGGCAAAAACCAGATCGACCGAGGCCGAAGGCAGTTTTTTCAGCTCGGTGATGCAATCACCCTGAATAACAGTATCAAACTTCACTTTTCCCACCGGATGTCTTCTTTCTTGTTCTTTTTTGCGTGTTCAGACAGGACAAGAAACGAACAAAGCCAAATTCAAGTCAACCTGTCGTGTAGTTAAATCTCCACTACCACAACATGTTGTATCCCGTTGAAATAACGCGTGTTTATCTAGTGGGCAGTCGCAAATAGCGTGCCAGTTCAGCAGACCGCAAATGCGGCCGCGTTAACCTTTTCGGAAAAATTAGGTGGCTGTGTCGGCCCGAACATGGAATCTGGACCGTTGCCTGGCCTCAGGTCGAACTAGGTTTCAAGACACCGACGGATCGGTGCAAAGCTACGCCTATGATGCGGTGTGACGCCAAATTCAGCCAACCCCTTACGGTGGGCGGCAGTGCCGTATCCCATATTGCTGTCCCAGCCATAGCCGGGAAATTGGTCGGCCAGTGTCATCATAATCTGATCACGGGCATGTTTGGCAATGACCGAAGCACCGGCGATGTTCAGACTCCGGGAATCTCCCTTTACAACGGTCTGGGCCGGCAGATCTAACGGGGGCATCACATTGCCATCAATCAAAACCTGGCGCACCTGTCCATGTCCTGCAGCAGCCATCCGTGCCGCCAGATGATGCGCGGCTGTCACCATGCCCTGCAATGTCGCTTTCAGGATTCCCAGATCGTCAATGACGTCAACTGGCACAACAACCAGTTCATGATCATGCGGGGGGCAAATTAGAATGTCATGAAAGGCAGCGCGGCGGCGGGCCGTGAGCTTCTTGGAATCATCCAACCCTGCGGGAAGCGCGGAGAGTGCCGCAGGGTTCAGCCACATCGCAGCGATGGTCACTGGCCCTGCCCATGGTCCGCGTCCGGCCTCATCGACACCAATGACCGGACCGTCAAACCCTGCCTCAATAGATAGGTCAGGCATCAGCCACTGCGTCGGGTGGTGACGGATTCCGTCAGGCGCGGCATGATTTCAACAAAGTTACATGGCCGGTGTCGGATATCGAGCTGGTAGCGCAATATATCATCCCATCCATCCTTACAGCCCGATGGTGACCCGGGAAGCGCGAAGAGATATGTGCCCCCCGCCACGCCGGCAAGGGCCCGTGACTGAACGGTAGATGTGCCGATCTTGGCAAAGGACAGATAGCGGAAGAGCTCACCAAATCCCGGGATGTCCTTTTCCACAATCCGTGCAAAGGCTTCCGGCGTGCTATCACGCCCGGTCAGTCCCGTACCTCCCGTCGTAATCACAACGTCGACAGACTTATCCTCAATCCAGGCTGTAAGCTGGGCAATGATCAGCTCCACATCATCGGTGATGATCTTGCGGTCCGCCAGCACATGGCCATCCTCGGTGATACGTGACGCCAACAGGTCACCGGACCGGTCATCTTCCGGTGTGCGGCTGTCTGATACGGTCATCACCGCGATGTTCACAGGCTGGAAGGGAACCGACATGTCGAGGCGGTCAGAATTCTGTGCCATCAGAGCGTCTCCTGTTCAATTTGCCGTGGCGGGTATAGCCGTTATTTCAGACGAAAATGTGCCATGTCCCCCAGCCGCCAGATCACGGAGTTCAGGCATTGGCTGCTCCAGCTGGGCGCGGTACAGCGCCAGATTGCTGATCACAACTTTTATATAATGCCTTGTTTCGCGCGCTGGAATGGATTCGATCAGCAGGAAGGGGTCATCCTGATGGTCAACCTTGGCAAGCCATTTGCGAAGATTGCCGGGCCCACCATTATAAGCCGCCAAGAGACGAATGATCGACCTGTCGATCAGCGGTTCATTCAACAGCGACCTGATATAGGCCTGACCTATCTGAAGATTGCGTTCAGGATTGAGCAGAAGATGCTTTTCCCGCCCGCGATAGGCACGGTTCTTGGTTACAAATGATGCGGTTGCCGGCATGATTTGCATCAGTCCGGCAGCCCGAGCCCGGCTTTTGGCCCGCGGGTTAAAGCCAGACTCTTGACGTGAAATGGCCCAGACAAGCGCCTGATCAACAGAAAACTCAACTTCATACTGGGGAATGGGGTAGATCGCCCCAAGCCAGACCTGGCCCGTAGATTTACGGAGTAGTTCGCCGGCGCGATAAGCCAGACCGGCCATACCATGATCAATGGCAAAACGCAGGGCAGATTCCTTCATGCTTTCAGGCATATCTGCCCACAGATAGCGCAATTCCCGCTCAGCATCATTATACCGACCGATCTGATAGAGAGCGAATAATCGCTGTCCCCCCGGCCGGGCCGACAACCATTCGAGAAATCCGCCGCTGTAAGACGGAAGCTTGAAGGACAGGTCGAAGCTCTGACCAAGGGCCTGACGAGCGACCGCCCCATAGAAACTGTGCAGCTGCGACGCGGCGATCTGAAGATAAGCCGTGGCTTCTGCCGGACGACCCTCGCGAAGCGCAACCCGATGTGCCCAGAATGCACCCGCACTCCTCAGATCAGGAAAGACATCATCCTGATCGGCCAGCTCGCGGAAGAACATTCCGGCCGATGAGATATCACCGCTGCGCCATGCCGCCAGCCCACCTGACCAGTAAGCCATATGTGCCCCACCCCGTCCGGCTCCGATGGCATAACGAGCCTGTCTGATGGCCTTGTCATCTACACCAAAAATGAAATAGGCATGGGCAATCTCTCCGCGGAGCTGCGCCTCTTCCTGCTTCGTCAAGTACCGCAGATTGCGTTTGTCATTAACGACTTTCAACGCACCAGATGGCCACCCCTTTCTGATTGAGCGGCGCACTTCCCTGGCCACCCGCCGCGTGGTGCGCGGAGACGCGCGCCCCGCCGTCGATGCTGGGATAGAGGGCCGGTAACCATTTGCCGTCGCCAATCCATAGCCATTCAGATAGCCAGGTTTCGGTGCAACTGGCGCCTTGTAGTTCGCTGGACGGCGGCGCTTTGCAAGCCAGTGAATACGACTGGCATCAGGATGGTCATTATAGAGCTTCAGCCAGGATGACAGTTCCGTGTATTTTGATCGCCATGCCGTTGGATGAAGATAGCGCTGCGAGAGCAAATGCCCCATCAGGATGGGATTTTCCAGCCGGCCCATCTCCCGCGTGGCCTGCTTCATCCGCCCCACTTCCTGAAGATGAAAGAGCCGCTGGTACTGCGCCACATCAAAATCGCTGAGAAGCACTGGCAGGTTTGGCCGCGTAGGCTCATGAGCTGTGTTTGCCTGCGCCGAACCAGTAGCCGCAAGGCAGCAGCTAATCCCAATCAGCACATACCTGAATACCCTGATCATGCGGCTGTAACCTGTCATCTGAACTGCTTGCGGGGACGCCCCTGGCATGTGGGCGACGGCACTTTATCCGAGTTTGTCGGCAAGTGCCACCAGATCTGCGAAGGCGAGGCGCTTTTGCGCCGGAGACCGCAGCAGATAAGACGGATGGAGTGTCGCCATTGTTGGGCGCATGACGCCATCGCCAAAATCAATCTCTTGCCAACGGCCGCGAAGTTTCAGGATACCACCGGCATCTGGCAGAATAGCCTTGGCCGGCCCGCCTCCAAGAAGAAGAACCTGCTGTGGCGCTGCCAGCTGGACATGGCGATGAAGCCAGGGCAACAGCATGTCCATTTCCTCCGGCGTTGGCGTTCGGTTGCCGGGTGGACGCCATGGCAGCAGGCTGGTGATGTAGATATCAGCGCGAGTCAGGCCGATGCTGGACAGCATCCTGTCGAACAGCTGACCCGCCCCACCGACCAATGGCAGCCCCACACGATCTTCTTCGCGTCCTGGAACCTCACCAATCACCATAAGGCGCGCGCCCGGGTTACCATCAGCAAAAATCATGTTGCTGGCAGTGTGCTTCAGCGGACACTGATCCAGCCTGCCAACCGCATCACGGAGTTCCTGAAGCGAGGTAATGGCAGCAAGTTCCGCTGGAATGACTGCTGGAACGACTGGCGGTGACCCAGGCGCCGATCCAGAATGTTCGGCTGTTCCGGTTGCCATATTCACTGCGGCGGTCATAGATGTTGCCGGCTGCGGACGCGCCTGGACAGCTGATGCTACTGCCCTCATGCCACCCGATGTTTTGCCAGTCACTTCACGCGCAGAAGCAGAGTGCTGAATCTGACCCGGACTGCCCTTGCGCGGCGAAATGTCACGAAGTGTCACCGGCGTATCGGCCGCCGGATCGTCAAGCAAAGCCTCATCAATACCCTCAGCGTGCTGCCACGCCAGCTGCCTGATTAGCTCATCACGCTCGATTTGGTTCGCTACCATATCATTTTCCGTCGATTTCCTGATTCTCAGGCTGCGTTAAAAAGATAACTATCTGTGACGCATTTGGTACCATATAACCAAAAGCATCATTAATTAAGTACGCAGTCACACCGCACGTGGGGGTAAGGTCAGGGACATGGAACGCGAAGCAATGGAATTTGACGTCGTGATTGTAGGCGGAGGCCCCTCTGGGCTGTCTGCGGCAATTCGGCTGAAGCAACTGGCCAATGAAGCTGGCCGCGATCTGGAAGTCTGCTTGATTGAAAAGGGCAGCGAAGTCGGCGCACATATTCTGTCAGGAGCCGTTCTAGAGCCACGCACTCTAAACGAGCTGATTCCTGACTGGAAGGACAAGGGCGCGCCCCTCGACACACCTGTCACCACTGACAAATTCATGTATTTGACGGAAAAAGGCTCGTTCCGTCTCCCAACCCCGCCGCAGATGAACAATCACGGCAACTACATCATCTCGCTCGGCAATTTCTGCCGCTGGCTTGGTGAGCAGGCTGAAGCGCTTGGCGTCGAAATCTATCCCGGATTTGCCGCTGCTGAAGTGCTGTATGATGAGAATGGTGCCGTCTGCGGTGTCGCTACCGGCGATATGGGTATTGGCAAGGACGGTCAACCAACCGATATGCACATGCGTGGCATGGAACTTCGGGCCAAACAGACCATCTTTGCCGAAGGCTGCCGGGGTCACCTGACCAAGACGCTGTTTGACAAGTTCGACCTGCGTGAAGGCAAGGATCCGCAGACCTTTGCCATCGGAATCAAGGAATTGTGGGACATTGATCCTGCCAAGGCAAAGCCAGGAACAGCCTGGCATTCGGTTGGATGGCCCCTGTCCAGCGACACCTATGGCGGGTCCTTCCTGTATCACCTGAATGGGAACCAGGTTGCCGTTGGCTATGTGGTTGGACTGGATTACACCAACCCACATCTGTCCCCATTTGAAGAGTTTCAGCGCTTCAAAACGCATCCTGCTGTCCGTGATGTATTTGAAGGCGGACGTCGCGTCTCTTATGGTGCACGCGCACTGAATGAAGGTGGTTTTCAGTCGATCCCGAAACTGACCTTCCCTGGTGGCTGTCTTGTTGGCTGCACAGCAGGTTTCCTGAATGTGCCCAAGATCAAAGGCACACATACGGCCATGAAATCTGGCATGACGGCAGCTGAAGCCATTTTCGATTCAATTGATGATGCCGAAACAGGGCACGAACCTGCCACTTATGCTGACAAGCTTCAGAAAACATGGCTCTGGGACGAGTTGTACAAGGTTCGCAATATCCGTCCGGGATTCTCTCGCGGATTGTGGCTTGGCATGGCAAATGCGGCACTCGACACATATATCCTGCGCGGCCGCGCGCCCTGGACGATGCAGCATCATGCCGACCATCTTGGTCTGAAGAAAGCATCGGAAGCCCCAAAAATCACCTATCCTAAGCCAGATGGTGTTGTCAGCTTCGACCGAAATTCATCGGTCTATCTGTCCGGCACCAACCATGAGGAAAATCAGCCGGCTCATCTGACACTGAAAGATGCGTCCGTGCCGATTGAACATAATCTCGCCCTTTATGACGCCCCTGAGCAGCGCTATTGCCCGGCTGGGGTTTACGAGATTGTGCGCGAGGAAGATGGCAGTGATCCACGGCTGCAGATCAACGCACAGAACTGTGTTCACTGCAAAACTTGTGATATCAAAGACCCAAGTCAGAATATTACATGGGTCACACCAGAAGGTGGCGGCGGCCCGAATTATCCAAATATGTGATATGGAGGGGGCATGTCGGGCCCTGAAAATGCAACTCTGCCGCTTCGGTCAGCCTCTCGGCTGATCGCGGCAGCCTGTGCGGTCATGCTGGTTGCCGGATGCGGCCCGCAGGCCGGCAGGCCGGCAACGTCGGCCGCTGACCAGGGTCAGGCCGTTTCCCCGCTTTCAGCAGCAAATGTAAACACGGCAGGTTCCACCACATCCACTGTGGCGGGACCTTCGACGCATGAAACGGCAACCACTGCCGGCCATTATCTTGCAGCTCGACAGGCCCTGTATTTGAATGATGTTGGTAAGTCAGCTGATTTCTTCCTGCAAACGCTGGAACAGGATACTGACAATGCCGCCCTTTTGCGGCAGGCGTTCCTCACTCAATATTATTATGGCGATATTGAAAAAGCAGCTGCCCTCGGACGCCAGCTTGAAAGCCTGAATGTCACTGTGCCGCTTGGCGGCGAGCCAGGCACAGCCCTGACAATCCTCAAAAGTGACTGGGTGGCAACGCAGGTGCTGGCCGATCGCATTGCTGAAGATGCCACGGCCATGCAGTTCGCTGGCCTGATCCGGGCGTGGGCTCTTGCCGCCAGCGGTCAGGGTGATGCTGGCATATCAGTTCTTTTGGAAACCGGACGGATGGCGGTTGACGCCGAGACAGGTCTTCCCGCCTATTTCCGACTTCATGCAGCGCTGATGGCTGAGTATCTCGGGCTTGAGACAGAGGCCCGCCAGCGCGTGGTTGGGCTGGATGATGCCAATCTGCCAGCGCATATGTTTGTTCATCTTGCCGCTTTTCATGCCCGTCAGGGGAATATGAGCATGATGGAAGATATCGTGACATCTCGACTGTCACGCAATTTCAATAAAGCGCGTATCATCACCAACCTTCGAGAGCAGGCGGGCACACGCCCCAATGTTCAGGAGTTGATTGCCTCAGGCATCGTCGCAATGGCACTGGATAATGCTGAAAGCACATCGTCTCGGTCACTTTCGGCACGGCTGCGATTTGCCCTGTTCATTCATCCAAGAGACAATTTTGCCAGATTGCTGCTGGCGCAGCAGCTCTCTGATCTAGGGCTGCATGACCGTGCGTTGGCACAGCTTCGTCCGATTGCGGAAGATGACAGTTTCAGTCAAATCGCGCGCCTTGCCGAAGCCTCGATCCTTGAGGAGCATCAGGATATTGACGCGGCAATCACAAAACTAACGGAGGTTGTCGCTGGGGATCCGGAAAATGCCTATCTGCATCACCGGCTTGGCGACATTCATCGGCGGAACCAGAATTATATCGCCGCCCGCGACGCCTATATGGACGCTCTGGCGCTTGGCCGCGACACGGGCGGATTGCACCGCAGTCTAGGCGTTGCACTCGAACGGCTTGGCGAAAACCGCGCTGCCGAGGTGCATCTTCTGCGCGCCATCGAAATTGACCCGTCTGATTCCTTCGCGCTGAACTATCTTGGTTATTGGTGGGCAGATGAAGGGCGTAATCTTGATCAGGCCATCAACATGATTGAGCGTGCCGTTGGCTATCGTCCGGAAAGCGGATTTTTTGTCGACTCCCTTGGATGGGTTCATTTCAAGCTTGGCCGCCCAGAACGGGCTGTCGCCTATCTTGAGCGCGCCACGATGTTGGAGCCTGCGGATCCCGAAATCACCGGTCATCTTGGCGATGTTTACTGGGTACTCGGCAGATATGATGAAGCGCGTTTCAAATGGCGCCTGGCACTGTCATTAAGTAAGGATGACGAAGAACAGGCCATGCTGCGTGAACGTCTGAAATCCGGTCTTTCGGCTGACGACCTGCCAAAGTCGAATTAACCTAGTCGATGCAGAGCCGTCATCTGCCATGCCGAACTTAGCGAACAGGTGCCCGACATGGTGAACCGGCAGAATGCGAATATGGCCCTGACCGCGCCGGCCAAGGTCAACCTCACCCTTCATGTCACTGGTCGCAGAGATGATGGATATCATTTTCTGGACTCTCTTGTTGTTTTCACGGCATTTGGAGATCAGCTTACATTTCAGAAAGCTGAGAGTGACAGGCTAGATCTGTCCGGGCCATTTGCAGAC
>WTJS01000143.1 GCA_011524735.1 Alphaproteobacteria bacterium | reverse complement strand
TTCTGGAAGTATGTCGCCATGTTTGGCCTAATAGTCATAGCTTGAAAAATCAAAGTGATCGAAATGCAGGTTGATGTCGAAACGTTTGGCCACGGCCTCCAGAGCGCGCAAGCCCTCTGGTACGACCTCCTTGCCGATACCGTCGCCCGCAATGACAGCAATATTAAACCGGTTCTTTGTCATGATAACTCCGTCGGCAGAAAGTTGAATGTTGAGCTGTTTTTCTAGAAAGGCATCGGGTGGGCTCGGTGAGCCATATCGATGCGGTCGAGGATAGCGGCATCAAGGGTCACATCAACTGACCCAAGTGATGTTTCTAATTGCTCAAGGCTTGTGGCACCAATGATGGCTGAAGCCATGAAGGGGCGTGTGTAGCACCATGCCAGCGCCAATTGCGTTGCATCTAGACCTGTTTCCCTGGCGATCTCAAGGTAGGCGTCAATCGCGGGCCAGACCCTGTCAGTAACGCGTCCACCCAGATCGCTTCCAATGCTCATCCGTGATCCAGCGGGTACATTTGTCCCAGCTTTGTATTTGCCGCTCAGCATGCCACAGGCCAGCGGCGAGAAGGCAAGCAAGCCAACGTCCTCATTATGAGCAAGTTCAGCCATGTCAGTATCAAACAGGCGGCACAGCAGGCTGTATTCATTCTGGATGGACGCCATGCGCGGCAGGCCGCGCTCTTCCGATAACCGCAGCCATTGTGCTGTACCCCAGGCGCTTTCGTTGGACAGACCAATATGGCGGATCTTGCCAGCCTTGATATGCCCGTTCAAACAATCGAGAACTTCTTCCATATGGGCGATGGTATTCGCGCGATCTTGTCTGGTTGGGTCGTAGGTCCAGTTCTGGCGGAACATGTAGGAACCTCGGTTCGGCCAGTGAAGCTGATACAGATCGACATAATCTGTTTGTAGCGACCGCAGAGAGTTCTCAAGAGCTTGATTGATGGTTTCTGGAGATATCGGTGCTCCGTCGCGAACGTTCTTGTAACCTTCTCCAGAAACCTTGGTCGCAATGATGACCTCATCACGCCTGCCGCTTTTGGCCACCCATTCGCCAATCACTCGTTCTGTGTCACCTTGGGTTTCCTTAGAGAGCGGGTTGGTGGGATACATTTCAGCGGTGTCGATGAAGTTGACCCCGCGATCCAGAGCCATGTCGATCTGCGCATGGCCCTCATCGGTTGTGTTTTGGGTACCCCAGGTCATTGATCCAAGGCAAATTGCGCTCACTTTGAGGCCGGTTCTTCCAAGTTCTCTATAAATCAATGTCTCGTTTTCCTAATGGTAAGTCATGCTGAGTGATAAAAACGAAAGGCGCTGTGCTGGTGATAGGCATTGCTGGGCATCAGGTCAATCTTGGGGAATTGTGAATGGGTGGGGGCATCTGGCCACATCTGCGGTTCTAGGCATAATGCTGAAAATGGGCCGTCGATACTACCCGTTAAGCCGGGTGAGGTGGTTGCCAGATGATGGCCGGTATAGAGTTGCAGGCCAGGCTCGGTGGTCGTGATGTCCATGCCCACACCGGATAACCGCGAGCGGAGCGTTGCAACATGGCGTGGTGGCAGTCTGTTGTCGGCCAAGCAAAAATTATGGTCATAATGGCCTTCGATCAGCCGCATGTTCCGAAAATCGAAGGTAGTGTTGTTCACCGCTTCAATGTCACCCGTGGGAAAGTCTCCTTTTCTCGACGGGAGATAATGATCGGCGCAAATCATCAGTTCGTGACTGAAGATGTCGCCAGAATTGTCGAGACAGAAATAACTATGATGGCCTGCGTTGAAGACAGTGTGGGCATCGCTGGTCGCATGAAGGTCAATGGTCAGTTCGTTTGCAGAGGTAAGGCTGTAACGGCATTGGACGACTACGGTACCTGGAAACCCCATATGTCCATCGGGATCATTAAGGCTTAGGTCAACAAAGTTTGGGCCATGGTCTGTGATCTGCCAGTTGCGCCGGTCATAGCCACGATGTCCACCATGCAGCGTATGCGTGTTCAGAAAGTTCGGGTCGAGATGATGTGTCTTACCCTCTAGAGTTAATGTCGCATCACTGATCCGGTTGATGACTCGTCCTGCAATCGCACCGTGGCAAGCTGAGTCCTTGAGGTAGGACTCCATGTTTGGAAAGCCCAGCACGAGAGGGTGATCATGACCCGCGAGGCGGCAATTCTGAAGTGTAGCGCCCCAGGTCAGAATCGTGGCTGTGAGTGCTCCAGAACCTAGTGTGACGGCCAAAACTTCCTGATTTTCTGGCGACATGCCAAAGTGCTGAATCATGAAATCATTGATATAATTTATTGAATTTACGGTGAATGACTGTTGTCAGCGGATGTTAGTCACTATATGACCAATGTAACAAGTTCTGAATTGACTGTACCCCGCAGGTGCCCGTGGGTCGCAGCAAATTTGCTGGGTAGGGCTATGCGTATTGCAGTTGTCGGGTCGGGAATTTCCGGCCTTGGATCCGCGTATTTACTTAATCAAAAAGCAGAAGTGCACCTGTTCGAGCGTGATGCCCGAATTGGGGGTCACAGCCATACGGTCGATGCTGATTTTAATGGCGTGAAAGTGCCGGTGGATACCGGCTTCATTGTTTTCAATCCGTTAAACTATCCAAACTTGATCGCGATGTTCGAACGGCTCGATGTGCCGTGGATTGATACCGATATGAGCTTTGCGGTCTCGCTTCGTGATGGACAGTGCGAATATGAAGGTTCGCTTCGTGGGCTCGTTGCACAGCCTGCCAATCTTGCAAGGCCACGCTATTGGTCCATGGTTTCGGATCTGACGCGGTTCTACAGAACTGGCTACGCCTCTGCCCATGCTGGGCCAGATGATGAATCACTTGGCCAATTTCTGTCACGTGAACGGTATGGCAGACCTTTCATTGAGGATCATTTGCTGCCCATGGGGGCGGCGATCTGGTCCTGTTCGGCAGACACGATGCAGGATTATCCTGTTCGCTCGCTCCTGCAATTCATGGAAAACCACAAGCTGTTGAACTTCATTGATCGACCGGTATGGCGCACAGTGAAGGGCGGGTCGCGCGAATATGTAAACCGTATCGTTAACGCGCTTGGAGGGCTGCAGGGTGGTCATATCCATCAAAATACACATATCCAAGGCATCAGGCGGGGTCAGGGTGGTGTCATCCTCAATATCGCTGGAGAAGGTGAGGTCTGGTTCGACAAAGTCGTGATGGCCGCGCATGCTGATCAGTCGCTTGCCCTTATTGAAGACGCAAGCACTCTTGAACGCGATATTCTTTCCAGCTTCAGGTTTCAGCCAAACCGAGCAGTTCTTCATTCCGATCCATTGCTGATGCCGCGCCGCCGCGCCGCCTGGGGATCCTGGAACTATATCGGCAGCGATCTCGTAGATGATTCCCTGTGCCTGACATATTGGATGAACAGGCTACAGTCGATTGACGAGTCCTATCCTCTGTTTGAGACTTTGAACCCTCATCGGGAACCTGATCCCGCTCTGGTTCACGGAACCTATAATTATGACCACCCTGTCTTCGATGAACGGGCCGTTGCAGCGCAGAAGCGGTTGCCTGAAATCCAGGGGCTGAACAATCTTTTCTACGCAGGGGCGTGGACGGGGCATGGCTTCCATGAAGATGGGCTAAAATCGGCCATCGCAGTGGCGCGTACGCTAGGGGTCGATATTCCGTGGAAAACAGCGGTCGTCAGCTATCCTCAGCAGAATGAAGAGACGCGCGAGATTGCCTGATGACTGTTTGTCAGCTGGTGACATCAAAGATTGACCACACGCGGCACGGGTCGCCATCGCATTTTCTGTCACGCAAAGGGCTGTCAATCTGGCTCGACCTTGATGCGCTGCCAGAGGCGGGGCGTCAGGCAACGCTGTTTTCAGTCGACAGGTTCAACCTGCTGTCATTCTTTCAATCTGACTATGGTCCAAATTTTGGTAGCAAAGGCAGGCCAAGGAATTTGGCTGACTATGCCCGTGGCATCGCTCATGAGATTTGCCCGGACAAGTCTGTTGCAACCGTCTATCTGCTGACATTTCCGCGCATATTAGGCGTTGCGTTCAATCCGGTATCCATTTACGTGCTGCGCGATCGATTGGGTCATGACCTTGTCTATATTTATGAGGTCAGAAACACCTTTGGCGACATGCATTCATATGTTGGTCTTGCAGATGGTGACGCCTCAATGATCGAGGCTGACAAGATTCTTCACGTATCTCCATTTTTTCCTGTTGAGGGCGGATATCGACTCCGAGTTCGGACGGGTGAGGCCGATAACAGGGTATCTGTGATGATGCGGTACTCGGCACGCGGCGTGCCAAAATTGACTGCGACATTGCGCGGCAGGCGGGAAAAGCTTACAAATTTGAGTGTGGCGAAGTCTTTGCTGGCGACAGGCCAGTGGCCATTACGGCCCTTGGTGTCGATCCATGTAGAGGCTTTGCGGTTGTGGTTGAAAAAGGTGCCGTTCTTTTCCCGTCCGGTTCCTCCGCAGCCATGGTCACGCGCTCGCAACGTTCCTGACAGATAGGGTGGTTGTCATGACTAGCTTCTTCGATCGAAACAAAATCTCCTTTCTGATGGCGATTTTCTCACGCCTTCAATTTGGCAAGCTTAAAGTTACAATGCCAAACGGGGAGGTGCGAGAATTTCAGGGCGCTGGGTCTGGGCCGTCTGCCGAGCTGCATATCCATAGTATGAACGCTGTCTCTCGCATGATCAGCGATGGCAAAATGGGATTTTGTGAGGCCGTGATGGACGGCGAGGCGACAAGCCCCTCAATGGCCGAATTGATTGAGCTTGCTGTTCTCCACGACACGATGCTGACCAAAGAGATGAATGCGGGACTGTGGCGCCGTTTGGCATTGCAGCTGTTCCATGGATTAAGGCACAACAGCCGGTCAAATGCCGCAAAAAACATTGCCTATCACTATGACCTTGGTAACGATTTCTACGCGTCCTGGCTTGACAGTACGATGACCTATTCTTCCGCGGTCTACGATACTGACAGTGATGATCTCTCAACAGCGCAGACAAACAAATACCGCAATCTTGCTGATCTAGCCGACATCCAGCCTGGTGACCATGTGCTGGAGATTGGCTGCGGATGGGGCGGGTTTGCAAAATATGCGATCGAACAGCGCGGGGCCCGCGTGACCGGCATTACAATTTCCAAAGAACAGTTTGATTTTGCCCGCAAGCGTTTGGCAGATGCCGGTCTGTCAGACCGAGCCGATGTGCAACTGATCGATTACCGCGATCTGAAAGGCCGCTTTGACAAGATCGTATCTATCGAAATGTTTGAGGCTGTGGGTCAGAAATACTGGGCTACCTACTTTGACGCGCTCTCATCGCTGCTTGAGGACGGCGGCAAAGCTGCCATCCAGTCCATTACCATCAGTGACGAAGCCTTTGAGGAATATCGGCGTGAGCCTGATTTTATTCAGCGCTACATATTCCCTGGTGGCATGCTGCCGTCCATGCCAAGGCTGGAGAAGCCTGTGGCGGCCGCTGGTCTTCAGCTTGTTGAAGCTAATGGATTTGGTTTGCATTACGCCCGGACACTTGCAGAATGGCGTGACCGCTTCAATGAAGCATGGCCAACCTTGGCAGACGGTAAATTTGACAACCGGTTCAAACGGATGTGGGAACTGTACTTGTCCTACTGTGAAGGCGGATTTCGCGCTGGCATGATCGACGTCAAACAGATGTTATTCGTGCACAAGTGAGCCATCAAATGACCGATGGCCTGTCGATCCCGGACTTCACGCCAGAAATCTATTTTGCGCAAAGCCTTGAGGCTTACGGTGTCTTCATAGATCGGTTTGGGGCGGTACGTCGTCAGTTTGAGGTCACTGTCAACGGCACCTTAACGCCCGATGGTTTCATCCTTGATGAAGATTTCCTGTATGACGACGGTGAAGTCGAAAACAGGCGGTGGCGTGTCAGCAAGCTTGGCGAGGGGCGATATCAGGGCCGGTGTGATGATGTGGTTGGTGTGGCCGAAGGTGTGCATAAGGACAATATGCTGAGCTGGCAGTATCGCTTTCGGCTAGACATGTTTGGACGTAAGGTCACCGTCGCATTTGACGATGTCATGCTTCTTCATGCAGATGGGATTATGGTCAATCGCGCCATCGTGTCGAAATGGGGCCTCAAATTAGGTGAGGTCCTCCTTACTTTCCGTCCATCTTCACGATGAACAGTTTTAGAACAGGGCGGATCAGTGCACCAATAACTGGTAACCTTGCGAGTAGCTGGCTGGCACTGTCCCAGTGATCGAAATGTGCCGCAATCAGCCCATTAGGACCCACATGTACTTCGCTCATACCCTCAAGGTTGAGTTTAGTGCGTGGCCAACTTTTCAGGCGCCCGGACATGCGCCAGCGAAGATATCCGCGTGAGGTTCCGCTCGCGTGCGAAATGGCGACATCCAGTATGTGAAATCTTGGTGCCTCGCAGGTGGCGAACATGTGATCGAAAATCGCACGGAAACCAGCGCGCCCGATCACATCATTGAACGGATCAACGAACCGGATATCTGCCTCAACTGTAGCCAGCAAATCGTCCATAGTCTCGGGTTCGAGCGTGGCAAAGGCCGTTACATATCGGTCAATGATGTCTGAATGCGCGGTCATGATTTACTTTAGGGAAATGCCGGTGCGCTTTGCAACGAACTGAAAGAATTTCCGATCAGGAAGCCAGCGTAGCAGACCCATCTGCCGGGTGAAGGACTTTGGGAACTGTATCACGAATTTGTCGCCGCGAAGACCGCGCGTGATCTCAGTCGCCGCCGCATCAGCAGTCATAAGACCTGGCATTTCATAATCATTCACCGCGGTTGATTCCGTGTCGACAAAGCCCGGACAAATAACGCGGACATCGATACCTTGCGGTGCGAGGTCGAAGACGAGAGATTCTGCCAGAGAAATAAGCGCTGCCTTGGTGGGTCCATAGGCTGCTGCCTTGGGTAGACCGCGCCATCCTGCAACCGATGACACAATGGCAATCTGTCCAGATTTACGTTTCGCCATTATCGGAACAATAGGCGCAAGCGAATTAATCACACCCATATAATTCACATTCATATGCTGAGCGTAAACAGCGGGGTCAATCTGTCTGGAGTCCTGAGGGACATAAATGCCGGCATTCATGATGGCAACGTCAATAGGGCCTAGCCGTGTGGTGGCTTCGTCAACCAATTCAGCCATTCTGCCAGCATCTGTGACATCCCCTTCGCCAGCGAAGAAGCTGGTGTGATCCTGTCCGATTTCGTCAAGACGTCCGCGGCGACGGGCTACCGCGCTCACCTTATGTCCATCAGCTAACCACTGGCTCGCCAATGCCGCACCAATGCCCGAACTGGCTCCTGTAATGAAGATATGTGACATGCAAATCGTCTCTGTACGGATCAATGAGGTACGCTCCATAGAAGTAGGAGCAGGTCAGGCCAATGTGAAGGGTTTGTGAGAGGGGTAGCGCTACATTAAATTGAAATAAATTAAATAAAAATAATATCTTAATTAAAGTGTGGAAAGAATATTATGTTGTCGCCCAGACTGTTCTGCGCTAGAGAATCTGCATGCGATGCCTGTGAGGCGTTGGCGATCTTTGGGTCGAGCAGCGCCTAACACCAACCAAAGCAGGTGACCGGCATCGCGGTCAGCAGTGCTTTCCATGTCGGTCCTGTCACTCTGTCTTGTTCCCTTTGTTGCGTCTGGATTGCACAAAAAACGCTATCTGACGAAAGGAATGAGACATGGAGCAAATCACAGACTTTGTGGGCTTGATCAATGGATGGGTGTGGGGTGTTCCCATGCTGATTCTGATCCTTGGTGCTGGCCTGTTTTTGACGGTTGGCCTGCGGTTCTTGTCAATCTTGAAAATTCCCTTCGGCTTTTCCCTGTTATGGAAAGGTCGCATTCCCGGCGATGATGCCGGAGACATAACCCCCTTCAACGCGTTGATGACGTCGCTATCGGCAACCATCGGAACAGGGAATATCGCGGGTGTTGCCACCGCCATCTTCCTTGGTGGGCCTGGTGCGGTCTTCTGGATGTGGATGACGGCCCTTGTGGGCATGGCCACCAAATATGCAGAGGCAGTCTGCGCCGTTCGGTTCCGGGAAACTGATGAAAATGGCAATTACGTTGGTGGCCCGATGTACTACATCCAGAATGGTATGGGTGCCAAATGGAAGTGGCTGGCTGTGGTTTTTGCGCTTTTTGCCGGCATTGCCGGGTTCGGCATTGGCAATATGGTTCAGTCCAACTCCATTGCTGACGCGCTTCACACCAATTTCGGGGTTCCGCATCTATATACTGGCATCATAGCGGCGTTACTTGTTGGGGCGGTTCTTCTTGGTGGCATTAAGCGTATATCCACGGTTGCCGGCGCACTGGTGCCCTTTATGGCCGCACTCTACATCCTGTCGGCACTCGTGATCCTTGTAATTAACGCCGCTGAAATTCCAGCCGCCTTCGGCCTGATTTTCAAACACGCCTTTTCGCCCGCTGCTGCCACTGGAGGGTTTGCGGGCGCAGCAGTATGGGCTGCCATCCGGTTTGGCGTGGCTCGTGGCGTGTTCTCAAATGAGGCCGGTCTAGGCTCTGCGCCGATCGCGCATGCCGCGGCTCAGACTAAGGGGCCTGTAAGCCAGGGGCTTGTGGCCATGCTGGGAACGTTCATTGACACCATCATCGTCTGTACCTTTACCGCACTTGCCATTCTGTCGACTGGTGTATGGACGAGCGGGGCGACAGGAGCTGCTTTGACGTCTGCTGCTTTTGAAGCCAGCCTTCCCGGTCTCGGTGGGCCTGTGATTGCCATTTCACTTGCAATCTTCGCCTTCACCACAATCATGGGTTGGTCCTATTATTCAGAACGTTCCCTTCAGTATCTTTTCGGGACCGGGATCATCATGCCGTTCAGGGCTGTCTGGTCCTTGGCGGTGATTGTTGGGGCAACCATCAAGCTCAGCTTTGTCTGGTTACTTGCGGACACGCTGAATGCGATGATGGCGATCCCCAATTTGATTGCCCTGCTGGTTCTCTCACCTGTTGTGTTTGCGATCACCAAGGAGTTCTTCGATACGCGTGGGAAGTCAGAGAATAATCCCTTCTAAGCCCACGTAACCCGCAATGTGATCTTGAACCTGATAAAGCAGGGGCGGGCAATGTTCCGGCCCCGTTTGGCTGCTACA
>WTJS01000036.1 GCA_011524735.1 Alphaproteobacteria bacterium | reverse complement strand
GCAAGCCTGCTGCGCAGTGGTGGGGTCGCCATCGATTCAGCCATGCTGACACCGCTGCTGCTGATGATTGCCGGCACCACCTTCTATTTTGCGGTGGTCGTGATCTGGCGGATGAAGGCGCTGCTGACCGAAAGACGGATCAGCACATTGCAACTTCGCCAGCTGAGCAGCGATGCTGCGGCCAGAGGCAGTGCGCCATGATGGAATTTCTGGCGATGGGCGGGTTTGCCGCCTTTGTCTGGCCCTGCTACGGGCTGACCGCGGCCGGCATGATCTGGCTTGGCTGGTCAAGCTGGCACCGCGCCCGCAAGGCGGCAGCGCGCCTTGCCGACATGACATCCGGCCCACAGACCTGAACTGTAACCAACGCTGATCAGGCCTGACGGCGGCGGCCCCCGCGGCGGCGGCCGCTTTCAATGGCCGGTGCCTCATCCGGGGTCAGGATACGTTCCGGCAAGGTCACGGCCGTTCCCAGCTTTTCATACGGCTCACTCTTATGCGGAATGGCCATTGCCTTGACGAACTGATCCTGGAAGGAGGCCTCCACGGCGGTCTCGATCTTTTCGATGTGACGGACCACATCTTCAATCTCGCGGCGCGCGCCCTTGTTCAGCAGCGCCATGCGTGCCCCGGTTCCCGCCGAGTTGCCAGCGGCGCGGACATTTTCCAGCTCACAATCCGGGATCATGCCAAGAACCATCGCATATTTCGGATCGATATGGGTGCCAAAGGCTCCGGCCAGCACAACACGGTCGACGCTTTTCAGCTCCATCTTGTCCATCAGCAGACGAAAGCCGGCATGAAGCGCCGCCTTGGCAAGCTGGATGGCGCGAACATCGTTCTGGGTCACGACGACATTGTCTGAAATCCGGTAGGAGAAGGTGCGGCCATCTTCCTCAATACGCGGGGAGCGGGCCGCAACATCACCGTCAATGACACCGTCAGTCGACAGAATGCCAGACAGATACATTTCGCCAAGAACTTCGATAATGCCGGATCCACAGATGCCAGTGATGCCGGTGGATTTCACTGCATCGTCAAACCCGTCTTCATCCGACCACTGGTCAACACCAATCACCCGGAAGCGGGGTTCCAGCGTTTCGGCATCAATGCGAATACGTTCGATGGCGCCAGGCGCAGCCCGTTGGCCGGAGGAAATCTGCGCACCTTCAAAGGCAGGTCCGGTCGGAGATGATGCCGCCAGCAGACGCTGGCTGTTGCCGACCACGATTTCAGCGTTGGTGCCAACGTCAACAACCAGCGTGTTGACCTCTTCCTTTTGCGGGGCTTCGGCCAGCACAACGCCCGCGGCATCCGCGCCAACATGACCGGCAATGCATGGCAGCACATAGATGCGCGCGCCCTTATTCACGGCAAGGCCAAGTTCCGTGGCGCGAAGCTCAACCGATGTATCGACGGCAAGGGCAAAGGGTGCACCACCAAGTTCAACCGGATCAATGCCAAGAAGAAGATGGTGCATGACCGGATTGCCGACGAGAACAATCTCGACCACATCTTCGGCGGCCATGTCAGCCTGTTCGGCAGCACCGGAAATCAGCTTCTGCAGACCATCAATGACAGCGTCGGTCATTTCCAGATGGCCGCCAGGGTTCATGATGCCATAGGACACACGGCTCATCAGATCCTCACCAAAGCGGATCTGCGGATTCATCGCACCGGTTGAGGCCAGAACGTCGCCCGTCACCATATCGCACAGATGCGCCGACATGGTTGTCGATCCCACATCGATGGCCACACCAGCAACACGGTCTTTCAGGCCCGGCCAGATGCCAATGACATGATGACCATCGCGCAGGGCGACAGTGACCTGCCACTTGCCTTCACGAAGGACAGGCTGAAGCTGCTGCAGAATGTGAAGATCGCAGGTGATTTCACCGGTTACACGGTCTGGCCACTGTTCATTCAGCGCCTCGGCCAGACGGCGGAAATCGCCAGATGGTTCATGCATGTCAGGTTCGCGAACCTCAACCAGACAGAGCCGGATGATGGGGTCCATGTCGATCTGACGGTCATCGGCAGCCTTGCGGACAAGCTGGTTATGCACCTGGCTTTCCGGCGGCACGTCGATCACCACATCGGATACAAGCTTTGACTGGCAGGACAGGCGACGCCCGTCGGCAAGGCCCTTTTTGTCGGCATAGCGGGTTTCCACCGCGGTGACGCCGCACAGGCTGTCTGCGCCCGAGGTGATGCCGTGCTTGGCAAATTCGCCAGTGCCAACATCCACCTGGCAGCGACCACACAGGGCCCGGCCACCGCAGACAGAATCGATATCCACACCAAGGGTGCGTGCCGCCTGCAGAACCGTCGTGCCAGCGGGAACATGCCCCTGCCGGCCCGAAGGCGTGAAGACAATCTTGATATCGCTACCGCCGTCTGCGATGTCGTCTGCCATGGCGTCTGCCCTTTCCCGTTCAGATCAGGCGCTGCGACGACGACGTGTCTGACGACGCTCGCGTCCACCTTCCCCTGCGGCTGCCGGCTCACGGAACCGCTTGATCCATTCCCGGCATTCCGGGTCATTCCCGTTCATCACGTTCGCCCCCATGATCCCGGTCATTTCTTCAGAATGAAGCGGGTTCATGATCGCCGAGGTCATGCCGGCACCTGCCGCCATCGACAGGAATGCTGCATTCATACCATGACGGTTTGGCAGGCCGAACGATATGTTTGACGCACCGCAGGTGGTGTTCACCTTCAGTTCGTTGCGAAGTCGGATGATCAGATCCAGCGCCGACCGACCAGCCATGTTGATGGCACCCACAGGCATGATCAACGGATCGACAACGACATCCTCGCGCGGAATGCCGTAATCCTCGGCACGCTCGACGATCTTCTTGGCAACATCATAACGCACGTTCGGATCTTCGGAGATGCCGGTCTCGTCGTTCGAAATGGCGACCACGGCAGCGTTGTATTTCTTGACCAGCGGCAGCACCACTTCCAGGCGCTCTTCCTCGCCGGTGACCGAATTGACCAGCGGCTTGCCCTTATAGACGGACAGACCAGCTTCAAGCGCGGCCACAATGGAGCTGTCGATGGCCAGCGGCACATCAACCGTGTCCTGAACAAGCTTGATGGATTCAGCCAGAATGGCGGGCTCATCCGCCATCGGGATGCCAGCATTAACGTCCAGCATGGTGGCGCCAGCCTCAACCTGGGCAATGGCGTCAGAAATCACGCGTTCATAATTGCCTTCCGCCATTTCGGCGGCCAGCAGCTTGCGCCCGGTCGGGTTGATCCGCTCGCCAATCACGCAGAAGGGCTGGTCAAAGCCAATAATGACTTCCTGCTTGTCGGATGAAATAAGTGTCTTGGTCATAAACCTGCTCCTGTTGTGATGCCGCGTCAGTCCGCGATCACGTCAAAACCGCCCTTTGACAGGAGTTCAATCCTGCCTTCAGCGATGGCACCCGCATAGGCTGCCGTTTTTGCGAATCCCCCGAATGGATAAAAATGGAGATGCTGGATGAGGCAGTCCTCATCAGCGGCCATCCCCTCAGCAAGCCCGGCAATCAGAAGATGCGGGGACTGCACGGTCATAAGCTTGGCGACATTCTTGGCCTGCTTGGCGACAAACCGCATCGACGGGCCAATGCCGGAAATCTGGGCAAAGCGGAACAGCGTCTTGATGGTCGCCGGGCCCGGGATGCCAATACGGATTGGCAGCTTGTTACCCTGGTCGCGAACCCGCTTTTCCCAGTCGAGCACCATGTCAGGCTCAAAACAGAACTGCGTTTCAATGTAGAGACCGAGACCTTCACGATCAGACAATTCATTCTTCGCAGCCAGCGCTTCGGCAATTTCGTCATCTGAAATGTCCGGGCTGCCTTCAGGATGGCCAGCCACACCGATTGAACGGATGCCATGTTTCTGGATCAGGCCCGTCTGCAGCACTTCCATCGATGAGGTGAACGCGCCAACCGGCTTGTCAACACCACCGCCAATGACAAGCACCTCTTCAACACCACATTGCGCAGTGTAGGCTGCCAGCAGTTCATCAAGCTGGTCAGCATCTTTCAGGGAGCGCGCTGCCAGATGCGGCACCGGGCGCATGCCGTCATTATGAAGACGCTGCGCAACCGCCACCGTGTCTGCCGGGTCACTTCCGGGAAGGAAGGTCACATTCACCGTTGTTCCGGGATTGAGGCAATCGCGGAAACTCTCAATCTTGGTGGCGCCAGTCGGGGTGACCTCAATCGACCAGTCGGTCGCGGCGCGCTGAATCTGTTCTATGGTGCTGGCCATACTGTTCTCCCTTACCGGTCATGTGGCGGTACGCCAGACGGCTTACAGTGGGCGAGAGAATGGCGATTCAGGCCGTCTGACGATGGCTTGCCGACGCCCCACTATCTTCAGGATGCGACATGCCGGGCTTCAAGATGCGACATGGCGGGGAAAACTGGCAAAACACCGCAGGTGACAGGTGTGACCAGCACCGCCAGAACCTTCATAAGCCACCCTTTGCAGGGCTACCCACGGGTCATTTAGTCAGGGGCGTTACCGCCATTCTCAACCAGACTCTTGACCCGTTCAGCCGGATATTCGGACTCAAGCTTGGCTGCCATGGCGGCGGCTTCTGCTTCCAGATCGTCACCACATTCCACAGGTTCGCCGCGGCGCCATTCGGCAAGGTAATCATCGGTGGAGTCCGCGCCATCACGCATCGCAGCCGCATCAATGGCAATGGCAAAACGGCGTGCGAGCTCAATCTTGGCCTGCTCGCGCTTGCGGCCACGGCCGCGCTCAGCGATGACCTGCGCCGGAATGTCCCGCCAGTAAAGTGTAATCAACTGTGCCATCTAAAGCTCCCTGATGTGCCGCGGGTCAGCTGCCAGTCGCAGCGGGTTCGGCATGTCTGTTTTCAACTGTGGTTTCCAGCCAGCTGGCAAGATCGCCATAGCCGGAAAACCGGTATTCATACGAAAGGCCCAGTTCCCGGGCGGCCGCACGGGCGCGCTTCTGAAGGGCTGGGTCATCTGTCTGGGCTATATATAGGGCGCGTTTGTAATGCCCAAAATACATGTCGCGAAGCTGGGGATGCTTGCGAAGCCCCATGCCCTGCATGACGATCCGTTCGAAATGGCGGACCATGTAATCTGTAAGAAAGAAGGTGCCAAGTTCGCGTTCCATTTCGTCTGCAAAGACGTCGTGGCCGAGAAACATTTCATAGCAGTGAGGCCCGGGAATACGGTCGATCTTCTCACGCTGGAGAAACGCGTCCAGTTCGCCGCCAGTGCCGCAGTCACCATAGACAACGGCGACATGGCGACCCTTACGGCGCAGCGCCGCCACCTTGCGCCGCAGTCCGGGAACGATCCGTTCAGGATGATTATGCCATGAGGCAGGCAGGCAGGTCAGCTCAACCGTACCGGCAGGAAACTGAGAGGTGATGGCAACAAGCTCACGTGCCAGCGCACCACAGGCGACAAGGGTCAACCCGCCTTCCGGGGAAGACGGGTTGCCAGTCTTATCCAGCTGCGGCTTCCTTGCCACGCTTCGCGGCGACCATTTCCTTGGCCGTCTCAACAGCAACCGCGGCATCGCGGCAGTAGGCGTCCGCGCCAACGGATTCCGCAAAGGCTTCGTTCAGCGGCGCGCCGCCGACGAGAACGATGTAGTCATCGCGGATACCCTTTTCGACCATCGCGTCGATCACAACCTTCATGTAAGGCATGGTTGTGGTCAGCAGCGCCGACATGCCAAGGATGTCAGGCTTATGCTCTTCGAGCGCCTCAAGGTAGTTCTCGACCGGATTGTTGATACCGATATCAACAACATCGAAACCAGCCCCTTCGAGCATCATGGACACCAGGTTCTTGCCGATATCGTGGATGTCGCCCTTCACCGTGCCGATAACCATCGAACCGACTTTAGGGGCGCCGGTTTCGGCAAGCAGCGGACGAAGGATTGTCATACCGGCTTTCATGGCATTTGCGGCCATCAGAACCTCTGGCACGAACAGAATGCCATCGCGGAAGTCGATGCCGACGATGGTCATGCCTTCAACAAGCGCCTTGGTCAGGACATCATATGGGGTCCAGCCACGCTCCAGAAGGATTTCAACACCTTCACGGATTTCGTCCTGCAGACCGTCATAGAGGTCATCATGCATCTGCTGAACAAGTTCATCGTCATCCAGATCGGCGAGAATGATATCGTCTTCATCGGACATGGCACGTCTCCTGTTAGAAGCTGTCGGCGAAACCCTGTAAATTACACTTCACACATGCGGCATCACCCCTTCTGCCTGTGGGGCATGCGCGACTGAATTTGGTTTTATCGCGACACGCGATGGTGAATCTGACCAAAAATCACGCACAACATGATCCAGGCCGGGCCGAAACGCGCCGGAAAAGCCATTTAATCTTCGATCTGATGCTTGGTCATCACCGGCACACTGATCACAGTGAACACCAGCGAAATGGCAGTAATTCCAAACACTTTGAACGTCACCCAGTCATTGGTGCTGAGCATGCGCCAGGCGATTTCATTGGCCAGAGCGGTACTGAGGAACATCGCCACCCACAGCCAGCTGATGGCACGCCATCCCGCATCCGTCATCTTCAGCTGGCTGCCCATGATCGCACCAAGCGGGTTACGGCCAAGCAACCGCCCACCCGCGATCAGGGCTGCCAGAAGGCAGGTCAGCACCGTCGGCTTGATCTTGATGAAGAGTTCATTGTCGAAATAGAGCGACAGACCGCCGAAGAAGGCCACCGCAATACATCCGAACAGTGCCATCATCGACAGCCGTCGTTCCAGCATCCACCCCGCAGCAAGCGCCACAATCGTCGTGCCGATCAGCACCCCGATCGCCAGCATGATGTCTTCGGTGATGTAGTTGGTGATGAAGAAGATCACCAGCGGGCCCATATCGAGCAACATCTTGCGGCCGGCACCCTTAGGTGCAGCAGAATTGTCGGTTTCGGTTGAATTCGTCTCGGTCACGCTGGTCTCCGGCCCTTACTGGCTTATCCATAATATGTTGCAGACGGTATCAGGCGGCGATGGATGTCGCCATTCGTTCACATGCCGCAGCCACCTCACGAATCAGCGCGCCGCCATCCGTGCGATTGCGTGCCTCTTCTCCAAGATGCCGACGCCAGACGCGGGCACCACGCTGTCCATGATAAAGCCCAAGCATGTGACGGGTAATGGAATGGAGCGGGACCCCTTCGGCCGTGCGGGCATCAGCATAGTCAGCCATGGCATTGGCCACCGACAGGCGTGACGGGGTTGTGGTTCCCTTTACGGCAGCGGACAGCTCGCCCAGAATCATGGGTGTCCGGTAGGCTGAGCGGCCCAGCATGACACCGTCAAACCTGTCGCGAAGCCCGATAATCCGAGACACATCGTCAAGCCCGCCATTCAGGGAAATTTCCAGGTCAGGCCGGCGCCGGGCCAGACGTTCGGCACGATCATAATTCAGCGGTGGAATTTCCCGATTTTCCTTTGGGCTCAATCCCTGCAACCAGGCTTTGCGGGCATGCAGATAAAACACGTCAACGCCAGCTTGTGCGACACGGTCGATGAAGGTATCGAGACCTTCTTCCTCGTCCATGTCGTCAATGCCAATCCGGCATTTCACCGTGGCAGGAAGGCTAGTCGCCGCAGCGATGGCGCGCATGCAGTCAGCCACAAGATCAGGTTCAGCCATCAGACAGGCGCCAAACCGGCCTGACTGCACCCGGTCTGACGGGCATCCCACATTCAGATTGATCTCGGCATAGCCATAGCCAGCGGCAAGTTCTGTGGCGCGCGCCAGCCGGTCCGGATCACTGCCGCCAAGCTGCAGCGCCACGCATCGCCCGGCGGCGATGGTTTCTGGGGCCTGCGCCAGAAGCCTGTCCCGATCACCATGAATAATGGCTTCGGCTGTCACCATTTCGGTGAACAGAAGCGCATCCGGCGCAATCAGCCCGTGGAAATGGCGGCAGTGCCGATCCGTCCAGTCCATCATTGGCGCGACAGACAGCCAGCGATCCCCTGATTTCAGCTTCAGTGCTTCCATTAGCGTCCTATACCTGATCATGGCGCAGGTTTCCAGTTTGCCCACCCGGCTGGATCTGAAAAGCTCAGATCAAATCACCGTGTCAGATCAAATTACCCGTTCAGATCAAGTCAAAGGGATTCCGTCCCTTGCTGTCCTGAACCGCAAGGACAAAGGCATCGGGATCAATATCCATTTCACGGGCAAGCCGGGTTTCCACTGCTTCACGGTCTGCCCAGCCATCACCATCTTCGCCGCCAACAACCGGTCGCCAGCAGTAATTACCGTCAAAATCCAGGCTGCGTGCCAGGAGTTGATGGCGCCCATCCAGCGCATCGATGTGCAGCAGAATGGCACCGGCCTCGGCATTGCCGCGCCGCAGCATCACGCAGTCGATCAGTTCGGCGCTGGCCTGACGCAAAACAGCACTCACAAGCATGTCGGTTCTGAGGCGGGTCATAAGAAAAAGCTGCTACCAAGATGCGTTCAGCGGATCAGAAATCGCTGCAACGCCCTTTCTGTTCCCAATCACCGTAACGTGTTGGCTCGGGACCCTTGGGGCCATTGACCTCACGCGGTGTGTCATCGGCAGCGGATTCACCCTTGGGTGAGCTCTCGTCCGATGGCTGTGTCGCTGGATTGGCGGCAATTGTTTCAGCTGTCGGGTCGGTCTTTGTCTTGTCAGTTTCCATGAAACACTATATGCCCCCAGCATCATCCAAAAACAAGCGGAGCCAGCATGCCGGCAAAGGGCCAGAACAAGACCGTTCAAAGAGACGCCGCCATATCTGCCAAGCCAGGCCTGCAGAGCCGCGTAACCTGCCTTGAAATTCTGAAAGCTGTCGAAAGCGGGACACATTTCGATGAGGCCCTGCGGCTGGCAACCAAGCTTCCCGATCGGGACCGCCGATTTGTCAGGCTGCTGGCTGCTACATGCCTGCGCCGCAGCGGCCAGCTTGATATTGTCCTGCGCAAGCTGATGTCGCGCCCGCCATCTGGCAAAGTGGCACTGGCGATGACCATAATGAAAATGGGCGCAGCGCAGCTGCTGTTCCTTGAAACCGGCGCGCACGCCGCGGTGAACAGCACGGTCGAACTGATGCGGGCGGCCGGGCTTGATCGCATGACCGGTCTTGCCAATGCCGTGATGCGGCGGCTGACACGCGAAGGTGAGGCGCTGCTTGCCAAGACCAGTGCCCGCCACAACCTGCCTGACTGGCTTCGGGTCAGCTGGAACGAAG
>WTJS01000191.1 GCA_011524735.1 Alphaproteobacteria bacterium | reverse complement strand
TCGCGAACAGATACAGAATGCCGACATTAATGTCCGCAATCACCAACCCCTCGCCGAATGGAATGACCGCCCAGGCCACAAGAGCCAGAATGAAAGTCAGCATCGGCGCAAACATGAACACAACCTTGTTTGCACCTGCAGGCAAGATGGTTTCCTTTGCCATAAGCTTCAGCGCATCGGCAAAAGGCTGGAACATGCCAAAGGGACCGACAACGTTCGGCCCCTTGCGAAGCTGCATGAAGCCAATTACACGGCGTTCAGCCAGCGTTAGATAGGCAACCGCAATCAACAATGGCCCAACGACAAGCATGATCTTGCCAATAATCCAGGCAAGTTCAATGACATAGCTGTTTGTCAGAAATTCCATCATATTACTCCGCTGCGTCCCGCTCAGCATCCGCCGACAGAGCCATCAGACATTGACCCATTGTCTCGGAGGCACGGCTAATGGCGCAGGTCATATGGAAATTGTCCAGCGGTGTAGCCATCGCTGTTTTTGTCACCTTGCCCCGACCACCAAACTTCGCCCAGCGGGCGCCACGAACTTCATCCTGTTCGGCAAAATGTGGCGCGACCTCAAACATCGCTTCCCGCAGCTCATCGAGAGAATCGAAACCAAGGTTGACTCCCGCCGCACCCGCAAAGGCCCGAATGATCGACCAGTCCTCACGCGCTTCACCGGGTGCGAAGACGGCACGACTGCCGTACTGAACACGCCCCTCAGTATTGACGTAAATGCCGTCCTTTTCGGTATAAGCGGCACCTGGCAGGACAACATCAGCATGGTGAGCGCCACGATCGCCGTGATGGCCCTGATAGACAACAAAGCTCTTGGCCAGCTTGGCATGATCAAGCTCGTCGGCACCTAGAAGCCAGACAAGTTTCAGATCGCCAGCCTCCGCCGCCTTATACATGCCTTCAACATCAAGCCCGCCACGACCCGGCACAAGACCAAGATCTAGGCCAGCCACTCGTGCAGCCGCGGTATGCAGAACATTGAAACCATTCCAGTCGCCATTCACGACCCCGTAAGCCTCGGCGATGTCGCGGGCCAGCCCAAGAATGGCCGCCCCGTCACCACGTGCCAGTGCACCCATGCCAATGATAATCATCGGCTTCTTGGCTTTCTTCAGCTTGGCAGCGAATTTCGACTTGCCGTCCAGAATATCGGTCAGAACAGCAGGGTCATCGCCGAGCTGCTCTGCCTTGTAGGTGAGATCCATCTCTGGACCAACAACACCGACGGGCAGGCCAGTGGCGAGCCAATTCCGGCGAATACGAGCATTCATGACAGCTGCTTCAACCCGCGGGTTACTGCCGATGATCAGCAGTGCGTCTGCGTCATCGATACCGGCAATCGTCGAGTTAAACAGATACCCTGCGCGAGCCCCACCAATCTTGGCACCATCTTGGCGACAATCGATATTGGTGCTTCCCAGCTTGTCAAACATGCTCTTCAGCGCGAACATTGCTTCCGCGTCGCACTGATCACCGGCAATTGCGGCCATGCTCTCTGGCTTACCCTTTTTCAGCTTACCAAGGATAGCTGCGAAGGCATCGTCCCAGCTGGCTGGTGCCAGCTTGCCATCGCGACCCCGAATATAGGGCCGGTCAAGACGCTGGCGGCGTAGACCATCAACCGCATAGCGGGTCTTGTCAGAAATCCACTCTTCATTGATCTCTTCATTCAGACGTGGCAGTACGCGCATGACCTGGGCCCCACGGGCATCAACCCGAATGTTACTGCCAAGCGCGTCCATGACATCAATGGATTCTGTCTTATTCAGCTCCCATGGACGGGCGGCGAAGGCATAGGGCTTAGAGGTCAGCGCACCCACCGGACACAGATCAATCACATTTGCCGAAAGCTCAGATGCCAGTGTCTTTTCCAGATAGGTGGTGATTTCCATGTTTTCGCCGCGTCCGATCGCGCCAAGCTCGGGCACACCGGCGATCTCAGTCGCAAAACGAACACAACGTGTACAGTGAATACAGCGTGTCATGGTCGTGCTGATCAGCGGGCCCATATGCTTGTCTTCCACCGCGCGCTTGTTTTCATCATAGCGCGAGGCGTCATGACCATAGCCCATGGCCTGATCCTGAAGATCACATTCACCACCCTGATCACATATCGGACAGTCAAGCGGATGATTGATGAGAAGGAATTCCATGACGCCTTCGCGCGCCTTTTTCACGCGGTCAGTGTCAGTGCGGATGACCATGCCTTCGCCCGCTGG
>WTJS01000262.1 GCA_011524735.1 Alphaproteobacteria bacterium | reverse complement strand
CTTTTTTATTTGGTGATCCCACCGGATATCCTACGTATCGATGAACAGCCAGCGTCACAGTGTATGTGACATCCTGATTGAGTGGTGAGAAATAGCTTATGAGTATTGATGCTGAATTTCGGAAGGCCGCCGGATTACAAAAGAAGGGGCAGGTCGGGCAGGCTGCTGCAATCTATGAAAATATTCTGCACAGGTTTCCCAAAAACCAGCGCGCATTGGAAGCACTGCGGCTCCTTCGGACTAAGCGGATCTTGTCTGCGATCAGCACCAAAAGCCTGACAGCTGAGCATCTGCAGGCCTTGATCCACCTCCTAGAACAAAGACATCTCGATGACGCTGCCTTTGCAGTCGACAGGTTGTTAAAGGCGTTTCCCAATAACCCGAAACTAGCCAATATTGCCGGTGTCGTATTTTCCAACCGGCATGAATTCGAACAGGCGGTGAGCTGTTTCAGGCTGGCCATTAATCTAGACCCTACAGATCCCGACACATTTTCGAATCTTGGCAATGCTCTGCTTGACTCAAACCAGATGGATGAAGCCCAAGTCGCCTTTCAGCGGGCGCTGGAGATCGATCCAGAGAATGTGTTTGCGCTTTCCAATTACGGGCGTCTACTGGTCGCGGAACATGAACTGGAAAAGGCAGAAGCCTGTTTCATAAAGGCACGATCGATTGATCCTTCTAACATTGAAGTTCTTAATAGTCTTGGCAGTGTGCTGGTTGACACAGACCGCTTCCAAGAATCGCTGCTCATTTTTCAAGAGGCGCTGAAAAAGGACCCAAGCTACTGGCGTCTCCACAAAAACATGGCGGTTGCAATGCTTCGTCTAGACCGCAAGTCTGAAGCTCTTGCGCATTACAGGAAGGTTGAGCAGCTACATCCGGGACTTGAGGATGTACGGCATATGATCGCGGCTCTCGGCGGTGAGAGGATCGACCGTGCATCCGCAGCCTATGTTGAAACTTTGTTCGACGGCTTCGCAGGTGACTTTAACACCAACCTTGTTGATCGGCTTGACTACAGGCTCCCAGAAGAGGTTGTTGAGTTACTTACGAAAACGCTTGGCCAGACAAAGGTGGCGAAGACGCTTGACCTTGGCTGTGGCACCGGCCTCCTGGCGCCGCATATCCGTCCACTTACAGATATGCTGGTTGGCGTCGATCTTTCAGCCAAAATGATTGATCACGCGCGCAGAACCAAACTATATGACCAACTGGTCAAAACCGATGCACATGAGTTTTTAACAGTATGTGACATGGAATTTGACCTGGTCCTCGCACTCGATGTTCTGATCTATGTTGGAGATGTGGAAGAACTCTTTGAAGGCTTGACCGGTGTATGCCTGCCGGGCGCAAGGGTTATCCTGTCCACCGAAACATTTGCGGGGGAGGGGTTCGCGCTTCAACAGACTGGTAGATATGCACATGCTGACAGCTATCTTGTCGCTTGCGCAACCCAATATGGTTTTATCGTTGAGCATCACCAGCCAACGGACATCCGGGTAGAACGGGGACAACCGGTAGCTGGAAGCATCCATAGCCTTGTGGCCCCTCCACGATAGCTGCTGATGTGGCATTCGTACAAAAACTGCTCAATTTTTGTTGGTCTGCCAAAACCCCCGGCCATAAATGACCGGGGGTCGGAAGTTGCGTCTGATCGCCGGGAGAAACGCTGTCAGACGCGGGCTGTTGTACCGTCCCGGTCTAGCGCAACCACGCCGCCGTTCGGGTTCCGGTAACAGGCAAAATGTTCACCATGTGTCATCTGGCCGAGAATGGCTTTATGAAGTGTGGACCACGTTGCGTGAGGGAAGGAAACGCGACGCGTTCTGCTCTTCACATTCAGGTCACTAAAGTAGGACACTGTAATCTCGGACATTTGATAGCTCCATCTTACCTTTTCCGGTGATGACAGATCCGAAGAGGAGGATGGCTTCGGCCTGCCTTCGAATATCAAGGTAACGGCTACTTTGTTAATTAATCGTAAATTACTATTCACAACGGTGTCATATGATACCTAGCTATTGAATTTGTTTGATTCATGAATTTCCAGAATGCTGATATAATGCAGGCGTTGGGGAGCAATACATCATGTCAGGACAACCGCAAAATCCGTTTGCCAATCTTCCGATGCCGGGTCAGTCGGAATTAGGGAGACCTTCGCCCGGAGGAGGAGCAGGGGGTAGTAAGCCCGCTGCCGTGACCCGGTTTACACCGCTGACATTCAGTGGCACCGGCCTACAGC
>WTJS01000224.1 GCA_011524735.1 Alphaproteobacteria bacterium | reverse complement strand
CAATTTCAAAGTCCTGCTCCAGAACGCTTGCGAACCGGCGCCGCGTCTTCAATTTCCAGCTGCATGGCCCGTCCTCCGCGGAAGTGATCGCGGCGCACCCGACCGAGAATATGAAGCGGTGTGCCGGACGCGCCCGCAAGCAGCGCATCACCAAGCGGCGTGCCGCCAGCCTGAAACGCAATGGCGTTCAAAGTGCCGCCACTGCCATCATCCAGACGGCAGGAAACATGCGCCCCATCCCGCCCCACCGTTTTGGCATAACCGACCCGGCAGTCAGGCAGCGCAAAACGTGGTTCAGGATTCCCGGCCCCAAAAGGCCCAATACGATCAAGCCAGTCTGACAGTTCTGGCAAGACACCCGCTGTACTGAGCATGACGCTGACTTTTCGAACAGGACGCGGTACTTCATCTCCGATTTCTGATTCGAAGCGACGGATCAGAAAATCATGGAACTGGTCCATCCTGTCTACCGTAACAGAGAACCCGGCAGCCATATCGTGCCCGCCGCCCCCA
This sequence comes from Alphaproteobacteria bacterium, assembly GCA_011524735.1. GTDB lineage: Bacteria > Pseudomonadota > Alphaproteobacteria > Puniceispirillales > Puniceispirillaceae > UBA8309. The sequence goes on along the minus strand of WTJS01000224.1, from coordinate 1,741 downwards.
AGCAGAATACCCGACTGATGCGCCGCAATCACAGCGCTGCCAAGACGAAACCCTGGAATCGACCGGGCAGACCCCTTACCAGTACCGTCGGTGCCAACGGCAACAACACAGGCAGGCTTGCCAAATTGTTCACGCAATCGCCCAGCGACAATTCCAATGACACCTTCGTGCCAGTCAGGATGTCCGACCAGTATGACTGGCATGTCGTCTTGTTCGCTGGCCATATCGACAGCATGAGCACGAATTTCCTGTTCGATTTCACGGCGCTTGCCGTTGAGGTCTTCAAGCGCCGCAGCGATACCAAGTGCCTGATCCCCATTGTGGGTGGACAGCAGCTTTACCCCAAGATCTGACGCACCAATCCGTCCGCCTGCATTGATACGGGGGCCGAGCAGAAAGCCAAACGTATGTGGGGTTGGTGGAGCGTTCAGCCCTGCGCCATCCGCAAGGCAAGCAAGCCCCAAATTTCCCCGTTTTGATAAAACCTTCAGACCTTGCTTCACGAAAGCCCGGTTCAGCCCGATCAGAGGAACCACATCACAGACCGTCGCCAGACCGACCAAATCAAGCTGACTCATGAGATCGGGCGCTGGCCGGTCGGTGGTAATCACTTCCCGATGACGAAGCTCGCGCAAAAGTGCCACAAGAACAATGAATGTTACGCCAGCAGCGCATAGCGCCCCATAGGCCCCATCTTCATCAAGTCGGTTGGGGTTGACCACAGAATGCGCCCTTGGCAGCTCGGGCCCGGCGAGGTGATGGTCAATCACAATGACATCCATGCCGGTATTGGCAACTGCCTCCAACGGGCCATGCGCTGCAATCCCGCAATCCACGGTTACAATCAGCTCTGCACCACGGTCTCGAAGTGCCATTAAGGCTGCCTCATTGGGCCCATACCCTTCCCGCATGCGATCTGGGATATGGACATCCACCTGAAGGCCGAGCGCACCCAACACATTCACAAGAAGTGCCGCCGCCGCTGCACCATCGACGTCATAATCGCCAAATACACCAACTGGACGACCGGCTACTACAGCATCCGCAAGACGTGCTGCAGCACGATCCATATCCTGAAAACGGGACGGGTCCGGCAACAAATCGCGGAGTTTCGGATCGAGATAGGTTTCGAGCGAGACATCACCAAGCTCGCGCGCAGCCAGGATACGGGCAACGGGTGGTGGCATCTCGCCGAAATTCTGACCAATAGCAGCTGCCATGCGGTCAATTTCTGCGTCACTTCGTGAAGAGCTCACCGCTTCCCAGCGGGCATTTGTCAGCGACTGATCAACATCCAGAAACGGCGGGCTGTGATCGGGGGATGACGCCAATCACCCCTCCCCATCAACAAACATGATTGGCATTGCCACCGGGGACGCTTGGACACAGGACAGAGCCTCGATCTCAGCCAGTGCCTTCATCAGCCTGTCCACATCAACTTCATGCGTCGTCATGACCAGCGCAACCACATCTTGTGGAGCGCGACCCTGCTGGAGGAGTGACTCAATTGAAATGTCATGAGTTTGAAGCACAGAGGTAACGTCAGCCAGCACACCTGGCTTGTCGACCACCATCAGGCGGACGTAGAACGCCGTGGCAGGTCCACCGCCGTTCTGAACGTTCGTGCCGTCGATCAACGCTCTCACCGGACGCCCGAAAACATGCGGAATACGGCCATTCGCGATATCCACAATATCGGCAAGAACAGCGGATGCGGTTGGCCCAGCTCCAGCACCAGGGC
>WTJS01000185.1 GCA_011524735.1 Alphaproteobacteria bacterium | reverse complement strand
GTGCCGCGCTTGAGGCAACAGGTCTTGGTACAGGCGCTGCGGTGGCGGATATCGATAATGACGGGATTCTCGATCTTCTGATCGCACATGGCGAAAGCGCGCCACAGCCGCTGAGCCTGTTTCGCGCGGATATTGAGGGGTCCGGGCGATATCTTCGCGTGGCCCCGCTGACGTCAAATGGCGCACCAGCCCGCGGCGCCACCGTCATTCTGCAGACTGATCAGCGGCAGCATGCCAAGACCATTGATGCTGGAAGCGGCTATCTGTGCCAGATGGAACCGGTGGCGCATTACGGTCTGCGCGAGGGTGAACACCTTACCTCCATCACCATACGCTGGACCGATGGCAGCACGGTTACGCAGACCGTTGAGACAGAAAACACCACCCTTGTGGTCAGAAAGGCGGAGTAGATGGAAATGGTTCGCAAATTCTGGCAGGCGGCACTGATCTGTCTTGTGATGACCGGATCGCCTGCGCTTGCCCATGATGGCACGCACAGTAACAATTCAGCCGCAAGCAAAGCCACGCTTGAAATGCTGAAAGGGACAGAAGATGACCGCGCGCTGTATCAGCAGCTCCGGTCCAGCTGGAGCGAGATTTTTCCGTCCGGCAACCGCAATGCCGGCGGGGCCGTCTTCTTCAAACATATTCTGGACCGCTACACCGACCGCGATACCTTCATGGCGATGAACAAATTCTACTGCCCGGTCTCTGGATCGCTTGTCGATGCGGGAAGCGAGCCGGAATTCGTCTATGCCGATGACGCGGCCACTGGCGCACCGGTCTGTGGCAGCCTCTATCGCTGCTGCTGGCCCTGTTCCTGTGACATCATGCGGCTGGCCAGCGTACAGCAGATGCCCTTCACCTTCGACAGCGGTCCGGAAGACATCCATGTGTTCGTGATCGACAACCCCTGCGCCAAGGATGATTTCCCAGAAGAGGTGTTTCGCGGTGATTTCTGCAAAGGTGAAGACATCAATACAGACCGGGTCCACAGCGTTGACGGCAAGATTGTCATTGGCGTGCTGCATGACGGGTTTCAGTGTACAGCAGAACAGGTCGCCTGGATCGGGCTGCACCGCGTGACAGGCGGCCAGTGCGCGCCGCGCAATGCCACCCCGGTCGACAAATTGCGGGGCGGCATGGGCGACATTTTCATTCAGCTGGCGGACTAACAATCTGTGCAGCTGTTGCGGATTGCGATCAGTTCATGTTGGCACGCAAATACTGCTCCACCGCTGGCGCAGCTAGGAGCAGGCTATCAAAGAACTGCAACTCCATTTCTCCAGCACTGGCAAAATGGCGCTGATAGCAGTCTATCAATGCCAGCTCCTCCCGATCTTTTGTCCGGATAGGTATAACAAGCCATTCAGGCGGCTTGCGCATTTTTCCACATGCAGCACGCGCCGATGAGATACGGGCTTCGATGTCAAAGGGCGCTGACAAATCTCTAGCCAGAATACCAACAAGGACCGTTTTCTTATCTTCATATAGCGACGCCAAAACCCTAAAATTCTGGAAATTTTCTATGTTGCGGGCTGCTGCAGCCACATACTCATCCGCATCACTAACCATCTGGATTTTGCCATTGATCCCCAGCTTGAGAACCTCATCTGGCGACCCTACATTGCGTCGTTCGAATACCCTTGATGGAACGAATTCAAGCCCAATGGAATTCACCAGATGATACCCTTCCGCATGCAGGTAAACTGCAGCCGCCATCAACCGATCGAAGCCTAAGGCGGCCGCCTCTTTTTCCTTTCGCTCACGCTCTCTTATCTTTCGCGCATTATCTGCCAGCCGCGCTTTGTTGGCAGCAACCTGCTGGGCAAACGCTTTCTCCGCCTCTTCCTTTTCGCGGCGTTCACGTTCCCTTGCCTTACGTGCCTGTTCAGCATGACGTTTCCTGTTTTCAGCTATTTCCTGCTCCAGAACGCGCGCTTCAGCCTCCTGCTTTGCCTTCAATAAGTCGGCATATCCCTGTGCCGCTTCATAAACGGTTATGCCACTAATGGACACGAACACGGCGATATGATCCTTCCAGTGACGCTCCCAGTCGGTTGCATAATCGATTAGATGCTGCAGGTCTGGCCGGTATCGGTTCACATACCCTTTGGCCTGCGCCGCCAGAACGCGCGGGTAAATCATCTGATCCTCCCACTTTTCTTCGAGAGGCAGAGGGTCGAAATCCCAGAATGAACCTCCCGCAAAATACCATTCGGCAGCTGCATATTTCGTCAATTTTTCAGGGTGCTGTAT
>WTJS01000058.1 GCA_011524735.1 Alphaproteobacteria bacterium | reverse complement strand
CATCATGTCGAAGGCCAGAACGCCAAGAAGGATTACGCCAATCGCTGTCACTAATTGGTTCGGCACAATTCCTCACAGTAGCAGGGCAGGGCAGATCGTTCGTGATCCGTCACATCCAATAATTAGAAAATCTCAAACAGCCCGGCAGCGCCCATGCCGCCCCCAATACACATTGATACAACGCCAAATTTCGCGTTTCGTCGACGCCCTTCAATCAGCAGATGCCCCGCGAGCCGTGCGCCCGTCATACCGTAAGGGTGCCCGACGGCGATCGCCCCGCCATTCACGTTCAGCCGTTCCGGGTCAATGCCAATCCGATCACGGCAATACAGAAACTGTGAGGCAAATGCCTCATTCAGTTCCCACAGATCAATGTCGTCACATGTCAGACCATGTGCCGCCAGCAATTTGGGAACGGCGAAGACAGGACCAATGCCCATCTCGTCAGGATCACAACCTGCAACGGCAATGCCGCGCAGGCAACCGAGCGGCGCAAGCCCGCGTCGTTCGGCTTCACCGGCTTCCATAACCATCAGCGCTGACGCCCCGTCCGACAGCTGCGATGCATTGCCGGCAGTGATGAAGGCCCCCTCTTCAATCTGCTGACCGTCCCTAAAGACAGGAGCAAGTTGTTGAAGATTTTCAAGACTGGTTCCCGGCCTGACCCCTTCATCAGCTTTCAGCGTGACCTCCTTGTCACTGATTTCACCGGTATCGCGATCCTTCACTTTCATCACGCTTGGCAGCGGCACGATTTCGTCGTCAAACCGACCCTCCTGCTGCGCTACCGCCGTCCGCCGATGTGATTCAACCGCATATTCATCCTGAGCCTCACGCGTCACACCATATCTGGCAGCAACAATTTCTGCCGTTTCCAGCATCGACATATAGAGGTCAGGGCGATGCGCCGTAATCCAGGGATCAGATGCACGAAAGACATTCATCCTGTCATTCTGAACCAGAGAGACTGACTCGACACCCCCAGCGACAGCCATATCCATCTCGCCAACGCGTATGGCATTGCTGACGACCGACAACGCCATGAGACCCGATGAACACTGCCGATCCAGCGTCATGCCAGCCACAGATGTCGGCAGGCCAGCCCGAACAGCCCCTTGCCGCGCCACATTGATATGGGTTGAGCCCTGCTGCAGGGCCGCACCAAACACGACGTCACCAATCTCCTCAGCCGCCACTCCAGACCGCTGCACCGCATGGGCGATGGCGTGACCAGCCAGCGTCTGGGCCTGCGTATCATTGAACGCCCCTCGATAAGCTTTACCAATCGGGGTTCGCGCTGTTGAAACAATGACGGCATCACGCATTTCACATAATCCTTTTGCACAAAGTTAAAGTTTCGTCCCAACAGGCGTTCAATTCTCAATGCCATGACTATCATCAATGACTGTGACGACAGCAATGATTTTCGCTGCGCCCAAATCGCATCACATTCTAAGCAGAGGCACGATTATCTCCGATCTTCATGAGTTCGTGAGTTTGACGCGAAGCTTTGCTACACCTAGACCACTATTATCAATGCAACCTGCTTGCCCGTTACTCGTAAAAGGGGGCAATCAATGTCAGTGGATATCCGCTATATGGAACGCTTTGCCGATTTTGTTGTTCGGAACAGGATTTATACTGCCATTGCGGCCCTTGCGCTGGCCTTTGCGGTTTTCGCCGGCATCCCCAACCTGAAGCTGGACACAGACGGCCGCGTCTTCATGGCCGCAGATAACCCCGACAAGATCCTTCTCGACAAATTCGAGCAGGAATTCGCCAAGGATGACAATCTGGCCATCATTGTCGTGCCAAAGGATGGCGAGGTCTTCACGCCGCGCACGCTTGGCGCCATTGGGGCGCTGACCGAAGATCTCTGGAACCTTCCCTATGTGCGTCTGGTCAACTCGATCACCCGCTTCCAGAACACCTATGCCGATGGTGACATGATGGTGGTTGAGGATCTGGTGCCGGAACCATCCATGGTGACAGAGGACGAGGCCAGCGCCGCCCGTAAGGCCGCTCTGGACCGGATCGAAATTCAAAATAGCCTGATTAATGATGATGGTAGTGCAACAGCCATTTCTGTCATTTTCCGCCTTCCAGGTGTCGATCTGGTCAGCGAGATACCCAACATCAATGCCGAGTTTGAACCACTTCTGGCGCAATATCGCGCGGAATACCCCGACATCACCTTCAAGGCCAGCGGATCGGTTGCCATCAGTCAGGCCTTTGCCACAGCCAGTCAGAAAGATGGTGAGACCCTGACACCTGCCATGCTGGTCGCGATGCTGCTGGTCGTTGGCGTTCTGTTACGGTCCGTCACTGGCGCACTGCTGATCCTGGTACTGGCCGCACTGTCGGCCATGGCATCGCTGGGGGCGCTGGGGTGGACGCGGATTCCGATCAATTCGGCAACAGCAGTCGCACCTCTGATGGTTGTCACGCTGGCAGTCGCCAGCTCAGTCCATGTGCTGTCATCAATCCGTCAGACGATGCAGCAGACAGCTGACCGGACAGTCTGGGCAAGACGCGCCCTTGCCGATCATGGGTTAGGCATCACTGTCGCTGTCTTCACAACAGCGATCGGGTTTCTGTCCCTTAACTTCTCAATCTCCCCGCCATTCCGCCAACTTGGCAACATGGTGGCTGCCGGCATGATCGGTGTCTGGATTTTCACCATGTTCCTGCTGCCGGGGCTCATCGTGTGGCTCCCTATGCGCCAGATCAAAGAGGCGGCCTCAGTCGACCGGCTGATGGGTCGTCTTGGTGAATTTGTTATTCGAAACCAACGCCCCCTGCTTTTGGGCATTCCGGTCATCATCATTGGATTTGCCATCGGAATTTCACAGATCAAACTGGAAGATGATTTCCTGCGCTATTTCGATGAAAGTTTTGAGACACGTCAGGCCACAGACCTTTATGAGACCGAGCTTGGTGGTTTGAACGTGCTGGAATATTCCGTTGATACCGGCGTTGAGAATGGCATCAACTCGGTGGAATATCTGCAGAAGCTTGATGATTTGTCAGCCTTCCTGCGAAGCCAGCCAGAAGTCAGCCATATCCGGTCGCTAAGCGACACGATCAAACGGCTGAACATGAACATGAATGGGGATGATCCGGCATCCTACAGGATTCCAGATACTGACGAGGAGGCCTCACAGTTCCTGTTCCTGTACGAGCTGTCCCTTGGCTACGGCATGGATCTGACTGACCAGATCAATGTTGACCGTTCCTCTACACGGGTTTCAGCCTTTGTTGGCTATGCCACAACGCGGCAACTGATCGCGCTGGACGGCAAGATCCAGACCTGGTTTGCCGAGAACGCACCGGAGCTGCAAAGTCCGGTGACAGGCCAGACCCATGTCTACACGATGATTTCGGCGCGTGATGTACCTTCGATGCTGCAGGGCACATCGCTGGCATTGGTATTCATTTCCTTTGTCATCTTCCTTGTGCTGCGCAATCTGAAGCTTGGGCTGATATCACTTGTGCCTAACCTTCTACCTGCGGTCATGGGATTTGGCCTGTGGGGTTACATGGTTGGCAATGTCACCCTGGCGGTGTCCATTGTTGTTGCCATGACGCTTGGTATTGTCGTTGATGACACGGTGCATTTCATTCTGAAATATGCCAACGCCCGCAAGCGCGGAGAGTCTGCCGAAGACAGTGTACGCTATGCTTTCAAGTCAGTTGGCATGGCTTTGACCGTGACGTCCCTTGGTCTTGTCATCGGCTTTGCCATCCTGGGGCAGTCCGGCTTTGCTGTGAACCGTGACATGGCCAGACTGACAGCAATCACGCTCAGCTTCGCGCTGTTTGTTGATTTCCTGTTCCTGCCTCCCCTTCTGATCTTTATCGACAGGATGAAAACCATGAAGACTTCAACGTCCACCACAGCCACCATGGCTGTCCTTGCCACCCTAGCCGCGGGCATCATGTTGTTGCTTCCGGCAGATTACGCCCATGCCTCCAACGAAAAGGGACTGGCCATCGCCACCGAGGTTGATAACCGCGACAAGGAATGGGGCGATGTCACCGTTGAAGGCGAAATGGTCCTTAAGAACAAGGCGGGAAATGAATCGGTCCGCAAGTTCCGTTCGACAATTCTTGAGGCTGCCAACAGCGCCGAGGGTGACAAGTCGATTATCGTTTTTTCACAGCCACGTGATGTACGCGGCACAGCACTTCTGACCCACTCGAAAATTGAACCGGAAGATGATTCACAATGGATATTTCTACCGGCGGTCAAAAGGGTCAAACGTATTTCGTCCTCAAACCGAACGGGCAAGTTTGTGTCGTCTGAATTCTCCTACGAGGATCTGGGCTCTGAGGAAGTGGCCGACAATGACCATATCTGGCTGGAAGATGCACCATGTGAGCATGATGCTGGTTTGACCTGCGCAGCCGTTGAGAGCCGCCCAAAGAACAAACGTTCAGGCTATTCCAAACGTGTATCCTTTATCGATATGGACGAATATCGAGTGCACCGGATTGATTTCTACAACCGTCGTGGTGATCTGGAAAAAATCCTCAGCTTCAGTGATTTCAAGCTCTACAAAGACCGCTACTGGCGCGCCCAGACCATGACGATGAACAATCAGCAGACTGGCAAATCAACCACCCTGTCATGGGGCGAGTATGATTTTGGTCAGGGGCTGAATGATCGTGACTTCACACCGCAGGCACTTCCAAAGGCGAGCCGATGAGACCAGGCGGAAGGCTGATTGGCGCCGGCATCGGACTTGCCCTGTCCGGCATCCTGGCAGGCGCCACGCAGGTGTCTGCCGAAATGATCATTGAGCAACGCGCCGAAATCATCGGCGAAGCAAGCTGGTATCCGCGCAAAGCCGCGCATGGCGGGCAGGCAGGCAGCTTCATGCATGCTGAAGCCAAGCCTGAACTCTATGTAGCTGGTGACGAAATAGAAATATTGGTTCAGCCGCGCCTGACCACAGCAAACCGAGGCAGCGGACAGGCTGACCTCCGCGAGGCACATGTCAGCGGACGTGCCGGGGATGCAGACTATCTTGTTGGCAGCACCATCATGTTCTGGGGCCAGACGGAGATCTACAACCCGGTCGACATCATCAACAGCCGCGATTTCAGCCGCGGCCTGCAGCGCAGTGAAAAGCTTGGCGCACCAATGGTGCGGTTATCCTTGCCCGCTGGCCCGGGTCAGGTTGATCTGATGGCGGTTGATTTTGTGGCCAACATCTACCCGGAACGCCCGCTGCGCGAACGCATTGCGCCCAAGGTAAATAACGGAACACCCACCTTCAGTGACAAGGCTGACAAAAATGACATAGCCACAGCATTGCGCTGGTCTGGCTATGTTGACGATCTTGATATCGGTATCAGCTGGTTTCGCGGTACGGGTAATGCGCCGCGGCTGCTGCCCCAGAGTGACGGCAGCATGACACCAGATTACAGCCGCATCACCCAAACTGGCGTTGATCTGCAGTATCTGATGGGCGAAACCGCCCTAAAAGGCGAGTTGATTCACCGAACGGGTCAGTATGACAGCACCGGTGCCACAAAGACTTATCGGGCCGGGGTTATTGGGTTGGAGCGCACAATCTATGATTTCGATGGCAATGGCCGTGATATGGTTCTTCTGGGAGAATATGCGCATGACAGTCGTCAGTTGAAAGCGCATAGCGGGTTTCAGAATGATATTGCCGTGGGAGCACGCTTTCTCTGGAATGACGTGGATGACACGGAGGTCATGGCCCTGGTGATCCGCGATCTGGATAATGGTGCGCAGACAACAAGCATCAGCGCCAGCAGGCGGATCAATGACCAGATCACCTTTGACGCCGCACTGCGCCATCCAACCCGTTATGGTCATGATGCGCAAAGTACACCGCTGTCACGAGACATGGCGGTTATTGCCTCACTGACATACAGCTATTGACGCCCCCCTGCCCCTTGCAGCAAGGATAGCTGATGTCACCAGCCACTCGCTTTTCACGCTATGCGATCTATGTCATAGCCGATCCGTTGCAGCCGCTTTTTCAGCGAGCCAGCCGATGGCTTGGCTGGGATTGCGTGGCGGGTCGCGCTGTTGACCACCCCACGTTGGATGAGTTGGCCAATCCGACTGGCCTTCACATCCATGATGTGACAGCCGCGCCCCGCAAATATGGGTTCCATGGCACCATTAAACCGCCCATGAAGCTTGCTGAAGGCGTAGATGAAGACAGGTTGATGCAACGCGTGTCTGACCTTGCCACCACTCTTCCATCTGTGCAGATTGATGATCTAAAGCTCGCCAGGCTTGGAAGATTTCTGGCCCTTATTCCGGCAACACCGACACTGTCACTTCAAACACTGGCAAGCACTTGCGTTGCCGAGTTGGACGATTTGCGCCATCCGCTGTCAGACGCTGAGCTTGCGCGAAGGCGCCAGAACGGGCTGACCCCACGCCAGGACACATTGCTGCAGACATATGGCTACCCCTATGTGTTTGACGAGTTTCGGTTTCATCTGACACTAACAGGCCAGCTTGATGATCCGAGCGCTGACGCAGCCCAGGCCATGCTACAGGACTGGATCACACCCGTGCTAGCGCAGCCATTCATCATTGACCGGCTTGCCGTGGCCGGGGAAGATCGCCAGACCGGTCAGTTCCACTTTATTGGCTGGGTTCCGTGCAAGGCGCCCCGGACAGTGATCTGATTGCAGCGATCATCGCCTGAACACCCGCGTCAAGGCTGGCTTCATTTTCGACAATCACGGCGCCGTGCGGGATATCCAGACCCTCCACCGACAAACGCTCGGCAATGGCCTCTTCATCTTCACGGCCACGCAAGGCTAGTCGTTTTGCCCTGATGGCATGACTGGCTGTTACCCAGATGATACCGAGGTCCGGCCAGGTAGCACATTGCGCAGCCAGCGCATTGCGGGACCCATTGAAAATGACGGTGTGCCCCTGAAGATAAAGATCTCTCGCCTCTATCGGAATGCCATAGCGCAGACCATGCGCCGTCCAGTCAAACAGAAGATCGCCGCGACGTCTGCTGTCGCTGAACTCCTCTTCCGTAACAGCCATGTGATCCTCGGCGCCAGCATCCGCTGGGCGGGTGATGATCCGCTGCACAAAATGGCAATCGGAAAGCATCTGCCGCGCCCCCTCCATCAGGCTGTCTTTGCCGACGCCGGATGCACCAACAACGGTGATCAGGCATCCAGTCCCTGTCTTGGCCATCACTGTCCAGCCTCGGCAAACTGGCTGACATCGATGACACGGTCAGCCACAGCATCACGAACCTCAGCATCATGAAAAATGCCGACAAGCGCAGCCCCCCGTTGCTTGGCTTCAACGATCAACTGCAGCACTGTTGCCCGGTTTGCCGCATCAAGGCTTGCTGTTGGCTCATCTAGCAACAGGACAGGATAAGGATGCACGAAACCCCGCGCGATGTTCACCCGCTGCTGTTCACCGCCCGAGAATGTCAACGGCGACAGTGACCAGAGAGTTTCTGGAATATGAAGCCGTGCCAGAAGATCGCGGGCACGAGATTCCGCCTCCGCCCCATCTCCGCCAGCCCGTATGAAAGGTTCAGCCACCACGCGCAGAGTCGGGATACGCGGCAGGACACGAAGGAACTGACTGACATATCCAATTGTGGTGCGTCGCAGCGCCATGATCTCGCGCGGAGACGCCGTGACCATGTCTGTGCCATCAATCATGATCGCGCCACCTGCCGCGCGGTAATTGCCGTAGATCATCCGCATGAGAGAGGATTTGCCACACCCCGACGGGCCCGTAAGCGCCACACATTCACCCCCCTCCACGTGAAGCTCTGCACCTCTCAACACACTGATATGCGTATTGTTCTGCTGAAATAGATGAAAGGATTTGTCGAGGTTCGAGATTGCCAGCATCACATCACACCTGCAGCACTGAGGAAACAAGCAGCTGGGTATATTCATGGCTAGGGTCATCAAGCACCTGATCGGCAAGCCCAGCTTCAACGACATGGCCCCGGCGCATCACCATCATCCGATCGGCAAGCATTCGTACGACAGCCAGATCATGGGTCACAATGATCACCGCAAGCCCTAATTCAGCAACCAGACCACGAAGCAGATCCAGAAGACGGGCCTGAACCGACACATCCAGCCCGCCTGTCGGCTCATCCATGAAAACAAGTCGAGGTGCAGTGACGAGATTACGAGCAATCTGCAAGCGCTGCTGCATCCCCCCGGAGAAGGTTGACGGTCGGTCATCAATTCGCGTCGGATCAATCTCGACTCGCTCCAACCACTTTGTAGCCGTCTCGCGAATATTACCATAATGACGGTTGCCAACCGCCATCAGCCTTTCACCGATATTGCCCCCCGCCGAAATTGACATGCGCAACCCGTCACGCGCGTTCTGGTGAACATAGGCCCAGTCGGTTCGCGCCAGATGCCGCCGATCAGCTTCATCCATGGCAATGGTATCCCGCACTTCACCAGAACGGAGTGTCAGATGCGCCGACCCGGCATCAGGGGTCAGCTGACCGGCAAGACTGCGTAGCAGTGTGGTCTTGCCAGATCCGGACTCCCCCACAATACCCAGAACCTCTCCCGGATAGAGATCAAAGCTGATATCTGCACAACCGATTTGACTGCCGTAATATTTGGCAAGGCCTGACACACGGAGAAGCTCGGTCATGCTGCTGGCTCCCCTTCCCCTGATCCTGCCGCACCGTCAATGGAAAGACGGCCACCGCAATAGTCAGTATCAGAGCAGACATACATGCGGGTGCCGACATCATCCATCAACACCTCGTCAAGATAGGAATCGGAAGCCCCGCACAGGGCACAGCTCTGATCAGCGCGCATGGGTTCAAAGGGATAATCTTCGAAATCCAGGCTAATCACCTCGGTATAGGGCGGGATGGCATAAATTCGTTGTTCGCGGCCTGCCCCGAACAGCTGGATGGCCGGTGTTCGGTGCATTTTGGGATTATCAAATTTTGGGATTGGCGACGGGTCCATCACATAGCGCTCCTCGATCTTGACCGGATAGGCGTAGGCGGTGGAGATGTGGCCATGCGCTGAAATATCTTCATATAGTTTCACATGCATCAGGCCATATTCGGCCAGCGCGTGCATCTTGCGTGTTTCGGTTTCACGCGGCTCCAGAAATCTCAGAGGCTCTGGAATTGGCACCTGATAGACCAGAATCTGGCCTTCTGTCAGTGGTGTTTCCGGAATACGATGGCGCGTCTGGATGATGCTCGCCTCACCTGTCACCTCGGTGGTGGAGATGGCAGCAGTACGCTTGAAGAACCTCCTGATCGATACAGCATTTGTGGTGTCGTCCGCCCCCTGATCAATCACCTTCAGGCAGTCATCAGGCTGCAGACAGGCCGCCGTCACCTGTACCCCACCCGTACCCCAGCCATAGGGCATCGGCATTTCGCGGCTCGCAAAGGGAACCTGATAGCCAGGAATGGCCACACCTTTTAGCAGGGCCCGCCGGAT
>WTJS01000200.1 GCA_011524735.1 Alphaproteobacteria bacterium | reverse complement strand
TAATAATACTGTCGGGCTGGGCCGTCTTGGTCACGGTAAGATCGACAAAGCTCTGTGACGCGTCAATGGTTGACGGCGCTGCAGCTGGAACGGCAATGAGTTCCGAGCTGGCAAGCTCGAGGGCAGGCTGGCGCGCGACGCGACCTGTGACCCGCGCTGATGGCACAGGGCGAGCCGAAGCGATGATGTTGGCGTCGATCATGTCTATGACAGGCGGAATGGCGTTCATGCCATCGTCAATCGGGGCGGCAACAGCCTCATCGCCGAGAATATCCATGCTAAATGCGAGCTCTACCGTCTCATCGCTGGCGAGATCTGGCAGGCTGTCTTCTGCTGGAGCCGAATAATCTGGCATTGCCGGTTGCAGCGTCGCAGCCAGCTCGATGGTGGCTTGGGCATCGTCAAGAGCGCGGCTCACCTGATCCAGCTCTGACTGGAGGATCAGTTTTTCTGTCGTAAGGGCTTCCATTTCAGCCAGGGCAAATTCAAGCTCTGCGCGCATGTCCGCATCAGGATCGCGGTTGGCCGCTTCCTCAAACATGTCCATGGCAACAGCCAAATCTTCCTTCAGCTCGGCAACTTCAACGCTAAGCTGCTGATTTTTCGCCTGTAACGCCGCATTGCGCTCGTCAATTTCGACATTGGCTGCGGCGGTAACTGTCAACATTTCCAGTTCAGCCTGCTTGGCGTCAAGAAGGTCTGTTAACTCCTGATTGCGGGCGCTGATTTCGCGATTGGCCGCCGCCGTGTTTGACAGCCGTTCAATGTCCTTGCGTGTGGCGTTCAGCTGCGTGGATAGATTCTCATTCAGGGATGCAAGTTCCAGAAGCTGCGCTTCGGTCTTTTGCGCTGCTTCACTGTTCTTGGAGACAGAGTTTGCCAAATCTGCCTTTGCGACCGAGAGGAGGGCTTCCAGTTCAGCGTTTCGCTCGTTCAGTTCTTTGATCTTCACATCGGCAAGACCAATTGCCTCGCCATTCTCCATGCTGTTGTTGCGAAGCGTTTCCAGCTCATTACGAACGGAGGTCAGTTCGCTTTCCAGCGCAGCCTTGGCAGCTGACAGGGCGGTGCGCGCTTGCTGCTCTTCTTGCAGTTGCAGCAGCATTTTGGCGGCTTCCTGTTCAGCCTGCTTTACTGCCGCAGTTGTGATGCCAGACGTGTCTGCAATGCAGGATTGCGGTACAGCTGCTGGTGTCGAAATCCCTTTGTCTGTTGCCTCGGTGCCCGCCTGACATTGCCCAAGGGCCGGGAACTTCTGGAAAATGGCCTCATCTGCCTGCGCAAACAGACCTGTGCACACATCGGCAATCATGTCACGCGCTGCGTTACGGGCATCCGACCCAAGAATTTCGTTGTCTTCAGGGCTGGCAAGGTTATTGAGAAGCCACATTGAATAGCGGTTCAGCAATGTATCTACTGCATCAGCATCAACGTCGGTCCGGCCTTCAAGCTGAGCGGCACGGATTACGATCGAACCGGCATAATTGCGGCGTTCAGACCACAGCTGACCGAGATCTTCATCGACCATGGATTGCATTTCCATGATATGGGCAAATGCACCACAGACCGCCCCTTGCTCAGCCATGGCGGCATAGGTTTTCCAGTCAGTCAGAGTCACCTCAGCCTGAGCCACGCGCCATGGCGATAGCGCCAGCGCCAGCAAAACAGCCGTCAGTTTAATGACTCGAACCATACGCATTTCACGTTCCACAGGCAGTGTGCCCGCAACATCAAAACTAATAACAGACGGGTTTTACCATTCGTTAACGTTTTTTGTCAGCGTTTGAAGCGCCGATGATCTTAGCGTCACCGCTAGGCTGACAGTACGTGGTTAGCGGGAAAATTTCAGCGCATCACCAGCAGCTCTCAACAGGGCCATGGCCTTGTTCTGAGTTTCTTCAAATTCAGATTGCGGGTCACTGTCATAAACGATACCCGCACCAGCCTGAACATGAAGCGTACCGCCCTTTACCTGGGCGGTGCGAAGCGCAATACATGTGTCCAGATCGCCAGCAACTGAGATATAGCCGATAGCCCCAGCATAAACGCCGCGTCGGTCGGGCTCCAGTTCGTCAATGATCTGCATTGCGCGAATTTTTGGCGCGCCAGATACGGTGCCAGCAGGGAAACCAGCAATCATCGCGTCGATGGCGTCGAGGTCTTCACGAATCTCGCCCTCTACCTGCGAGGCGATGTGCATCACATGGCTGTAATATTCAACTTCGTAGTTTGATTTAACGCGCACCGTACCAGGCCGGGAC
>WTJS01000040.1 GCA_011524735.1 Alphaproteobacteria bacterium | reverse complement strand
TTTCAAAGCTCTGACAGATCTTGCCAGCAGAGCGTTGCCGCTCTGGAATCTCTCATCTGAAAGTATGGTCCGGATGATCAATCTTTCGGAAAATGCGACTTTCCTTGTCACAACACCTGAAGGTCAGCGGTCTATTCTTCGTATTCATCGCACCGGATATCACAGCCACCGCGCCATTGAATGTGAATTGGCCTGGATGGCTGCGCTCGATCGGGATGGTGGTGTTCCAACGCCACGTCCCATAGCCGGTCATAATGGCCAAGCCATTCAGCTTTTTGGTACAGATGCGCTGCCAGAAAAGCGCATGGTGATGTTTGAGTTTCTGGCGGGTGTTGAGCCAGATCCGGGCGAAAACCTTGTTGAACCGTTTCGCCAGCTTGGTGAAATCGCTGCCCGTACGCATTTGCATTCACAGGGTTGGCAAAAGCCGCAACCTTTTGAACGGCTCATTTGGGATGATGAAATGGTGTTTGGCGCCAGTCCAACATGGGGGCGCTGGCAGGATGCTCCGGGTGTGGATGCCAGATGCCGTGATGTGCTGATGGCGGCTGAAACATTATGCCGCGAACGTCTTGCCAGCTATGGAAGAGACATTAACAGGTTTGGTTTGATCCATGCTGACATGCGGCTCGCCAATCTGTTGATTGAAGACGGCCATACACGGCTCATCGACTTTGATGACTGTGGTGCTGGCTGGTTCATGTATGATTTTGCAGCTGGCATCAGCTTTATGGAAACTCACCCGCAAGTGCCAGATTTGCGCGCGGCATGGCTGGATGGGTATAGGCATGTCAGGGCTGTTTCTATTGAAGATGAAGAGGAAATCGATAGCTTCATCATGCTCCGCAGGATGGCGCTGTTGGCCTGGATTGGCTCGCACAGCGAAACATCTCTCGCACGTGACCAGTCCCCTCACTTTGCGCTGGGCTCCGCCCAGATCGCCAGAGAGTATCTGGACAAGTGCGGGTAAGGCTGTCTGGCGTGGATAAAGTAACAGGGCGGCGTGAATGAAGCTTACACGCGATGAAATACGCGGCCATGTCGCGATGCTGGCATTCTCTGCGCTTGTCGCCGGTTCTTTTTCTCTTGGCACCCGCATTGCCAATGATATTGATCCGCAGGCCATCACGTCGCTGCGGTTTGTATTGGCTGCCCTGCTCATGGGGTGTGTTGCCGCGCTTCAGGGTGAGCTGAAGCCTGCTTACGTCCGTGCCCCCTGGCGCTATCTTGTTCTTGGTAGTCTGTTTACTTTCTATTTTGTGATGATGTTCGAAGGGCTGAAAACCGCCCCGCCAGTTTCCGCGGCAGCGGTGTTCACCCTTATGCCATTGATGTCAGCAGGCTTTGGATATCTGTTGCTGCGACAGGTGACGACACCACGCATGGCTTTGGCGCTGGCCATTGCCGCCAGCGGCGCTCTTGTGGTCATTTTTCGGGGTGATATATCAGCGTTGTTAGCGTTTGATATTGGCCGTGGCGAAGTGATTTATTTCATCGGCTGTATCGCGCATGCCTTCTACACGCCGCTGTCGCGCTTGCTCAATCGCGGCGAGGGTGCGGCGGTTTTTACATGCGGTATGCTGATTGGTGGGTCGGTCCCTTTGGTGCTTCTTTCCCTTCCCCAGATCATGGCCACTAACTGGATGGCCCTGTCATCACTGGTTTGGGTTACCATTGCCTATATCACGCTGATCTCGACGGCTGCTGGGTTCTTTCTCCTGCAGTTTGCCGCACTTCGGCTGCCGAGTGCCAAGGTGATGGCCTATACCTATCTGACCCCAGCTTGGGTCATCCTGTGGGAAGTTGGGTTTGGAGGTGCCATGCCTTCAATACCCGTGCTGGCTGGTATTATGGCAACTTGTATTGCGCTGGCCATGTTACTGCGGAAGGATCGCCACGATCTGCCGGCATCTGATCGGGACAGTGCAGAGATCGCAGGCAGATAGTGCATGCCGTCTGTCGGGATTAGGACTTGTCCCAGCGCTGTGAAGCCGCAATTCTAGATCGATAGTAACTCTGTTCCTGTGGGTCGTTATGTCGGAAGACTTGTTGCAATCTCGTCAGCGCCGTGGCCGTCGCGGTCAGGCCAAGCCGGTCGCCAAGCCGGACCTTGCCGTGCGTGGTGGTGGGTTGGATCTGCTTGATGAGAATGCAATTAGCCGACTGCATAATGCAGCTCTGCAGATATTGTCTGAAACTGGTCTTGCCGAAGCGCCAGACAGTGTCATTGAGCTTGCAGTCGAAGCCGGCGCAACATTATCGAGAGAGGGGCGGCTATGCCTGCCGCCTGCGCTTGTTGAGGAGGTTCTGGCTTCCCTGCCAAATACGCTCAAGCTTTATGGTCGGCGATCAGGACTAGATCTTCAGCTTGGAGCTGGCCAGGTCCATGTGGGAACAGGGGGGGCGTCACCCGAAGTTCTGGATCTTGAGACCCAGCGCTATCGTCCCTCCACACTCGATGATGTTGCACAGGCGGCCCGCATTGTTGATGCAATGCCACACATTCACTTCTTCAGCCGTCCAATGGTAGCCCGTAACATTGATGATCCTGTTGCGATGGAAGTGAATACGGCGTTCGCCTGCCTGTCTTGCACCGCCAAACATGTGATGGTCAGCGCTTCCTCTGTGGCTGCTGTCGATGCTATTGCAGAGCTTGTCTACCGTATTGCCGGGTCGCGTGAGGTTTTCGAGGCGGCGCCCTTCCTTTCCTTGAACGTCAATCATGTGGTGCCGCCACTCAGGTTTGATCCGGATTCGGCAAAGGTGCTGGTCCGCGCTGTGGAGTGCGGCATACCGGTGATGGTGAATACCTTCGGTCAGTTGGGTGCGTCCAGCCCGGTGACCATCGCTGGATGTGTGGCGCAGACAACGGCTGAAACACTGGCCGGGATGGTGCTGGTGTGGCTTGCTGCCAAACAGTTTGGGACAAAGCCCGCTGCTATTTTTGGGCCGCGGCCAATGGTTACCGACTTGCGAACAGGTGCCATGTCAGGCGGTGGAGGCGAACAAGCCAAACTGACCGCAGCTGCAATTCAAATGGCTCGTCATTACGGTCTGCCAAGTTCGACCATTGCAGGTGCGACAGATGCTAAATGGCCTGACGCACAGTCAGGCTATGAAAAATCTTTGAGCATCACATTGGCACTGCAGGCAGGTGCAGATTTCATAACGCAAGCTGCAGGTACACAGGCCAGCCTGATGGGCACCGCACTGGAAAGCTATGTGATCGATAATGACATGTTAGGCGGTATCCTCAGTGCGCATTCTCTGATTGAAGTGTCCGACGAGACGCTTGACCCAACTGCCATTCATCTTGCAGCAACAGAGGTAGGCCATTTTCTGGGTGAGCCTGAAACACTGGCGCGGATGAATAGTGATTTTCTCTATCCGGAAATTGGTGATCGGCGCACCATTGGGGAATGGCACGAGGATGGTGCACCTCAGATATGGCAACGTGCTCATGATCGTGTGCTTGCTATACTCGCCGGTCCAGCAGCAGAACTGATCCCGATAGAATTAGTTGCTGAACTCACGGCTGAATTTAACCTTCAAGAATTCAGCACTTCACCACCAGCTTCACACAAGGACGAGGTTCTCGATGTCTGATACTGACAATTTCTTCATTCCTGTTTCCGCAATGGATATGCCGCGCTTTGCCGGCATGCCAAGTTTCATGCGCCTGCCACATCTGGAGATGGATTCGCCTCGGATCAGTGAGGTTGAAATGGGGTTGATTGGTGTGCCGTGGGATGCGGGCACAACAAATCGCCCGGGTCCGCGGCATGGCCCCCGTCAGCTTCGCGATCTGTCCACTATGATTCGGGCAATGAATCCGGTCACAGGGATCAATCCTTTTACTATGGTGAATTGTGCTGATCTTGGTGATGTTGGGCCCAACCCCATTGACCTTGAAGATAGTATGTCTCGGATTGCCGCGTTTTATACTGATCTTCGAGCGCGCAACATTGCCCCAATGACCGCCGGTGGTGACCATCTTGTCTCGCTGCCGGTGCTGCGCGGCTTAGCTGCCAACGGTCCGGTAGGCATGATTCATTTCGATGCCCATACTGACCTGTTTGACAGTTACTTTGGTGGGTTCCGTTATACCCATGGCACACCATTCCGTCGGGCCATTGAAGAAGGACTTCTTGACCCCAAGCGTGTCGTTCAGATTGGTATTCGGGGTACCGCCTATAATACTGAGGATATTGACTGGGGCATGAGCCAAGGGGTCCGGATCATCCGCATCGAAGAATTGTTTGATCGCGGCATTCCTGATGTGATGACAGAGGCAAGACAGATTGTTGGCACTGCTGAGACCTATTGTTCGTTTGATATTGATTTCATTGATCCCAGCTTTGCACCCGGAACGGGCACACCTGAAATCGGTGGTGTCACCAGTTTTCAGGCGCAACAAGTTGTACGAGAACTGGCAGGGGTCAACCTGATAGGAGCGGACCTGGTTGAAGTATCACCACCGTTTGATGCTGCCGGTGGCACTGCCTGGCTTGGCGTATCAATCATGTTTGAACTGATGTGTGTATTGGCAACAGCAATAGCGGCCCGCCGGGATGGTTAGGACGCGTCGCGTGCTTCCATCTCTTGCCACATCTCTAGAACCCACTGTCGAATGACAAGCGCTTCATCCCAGCGGTTGGACATTTCACGACCATTGGCGTCAGTCATGGCATATTCCGGTGGGCCAAGTTCACACAGAAAAATACAGTCGCCTTCAGCGTTCCGCTGACGCCAGCTCTCCAGGCCGTCGCGCCACCATCCCTGGAACAGCTCAACCCATTTGGCATGTTGTGGGAAATCCAGCTGCAGTTGAATCTGCTGGCGGCTGGCAACTCGCCCTTGGAAACTGTCGGATCTTTCAATGATGCGCTGGATCAGACTTTGGTCGCGGCTGTCCAGCGGGAGCTTGAATTCGCGATCGACAACAAAATGGGATAGATCGGCACAAAGCCGCATTTCTGGCACAGCATCAATCAGACAAAGTGTGGCGTACAGATCGTTGGTGATGCAGTTGCGATGAGTTTCAAACTGAATAGGGATGCCCACCTCATCCGCCATGTCGATCCATTTGCGGATCACCGGAATCATTCCATCAACGCTAAGCGGCATCACCTGGCCAATGATATCGACGAAGGGTGCGCCGAAATCCTTGGCCATGATCAATGTTTCGCGAAGCGATTCAATGCTTTTAGGGAAGGCGACAATCAGCGGGGTGAGGCCATTGCGCTCCATATGGGGGCGCACTTCACGAGCCTGAGCGACATCACCGGCCCCCAGGTCAATGGCCATGCCGTCATACCCTGCCCCGGCCACCATTTCACAGATCTGGTCATAGGGTAGGATGGTGCCACTGGGATCATGCGGCATCATTGACCAGAGCGAGGTATATGTTTTCAGGGCTCTTGGCGAGGAGGCAGGAGTCGTCATGACAGCGTCAGGCCTCCAGCCTCACCTTGCGTCCGCCAGTGGTTGGGACAATCCAGACATCATCCATTGGCCACTGGCTCTCATCCTTTTTCATGAGACGCTTGATCACCTCAATCTGAAACTCAATCCAGCCCATGCGGTGCACTTCACCAGCGGCAGACTCGATCTTGGCGTTGAGCTTTTTCAGCTGCCAAAAAGGAACTGACGGGTAGCTGTGATGTGCAGTGTGATAGGGCATCTGCCAGCATAGCCAGCGCATGATGAAATTGGTGCGGGTCGACCGTGTATTGCTTAGGATGTCAGGCTCATGCGAAAGGCCAAGATGCTCGATCGTGTTCTGCAACTGATGCACAGGCTTCGTCAGTACCATGGGCAGCAACCAAAAAGTTACAGCGGCCCAGCTTTCAAGAGCGACAGACACAGCTGCAATGATCGCATATCCAAGCAGGTGCAGGCGGGATTCGCGGACAATCTTTGATTCGAGCGCTGCGCTGATATAAGGCTCAATGATTACGCCACGGGCGCGGCGGATCAGGCCAGTGACCCGGTTCATCCAGTATGTAATGCCGATAAAGTAAATCAGGTAGCTGCTTAGCGTGTAGGGCTGGCGGGTCAGTTCACCATCGCGTTCCCAGTTCGCGGTCCAGCGGTGATGTGCCTGATGCATTGCCATGTCATAATCGCGTGGAAACAGCATCAGGAAGCCAACAATACGACCAAACAGCTCGTTCAGGCCGCGTGTGCGAAAAACAGTCCAGTGTGACAGCTCGTGCTGCGCGGCATAGAGAAAGTTGACTACCACACCAAGTGCAAAACCAGTGGCAAGTACCCACCAGCTGCCCATTGCCAGATAATGCAGATACCCAAGGCCCAGAATGGCCGCAACATGGCTGCCAAGCTGCAAGCCACCCGCAAGGTCAGACTTGGTGTTTAGTTCTTTCAGCTCGGCGCCGCTCAGCAGCTTGCGGGTCGAAAATGTTTCTTCCATCACGTCACCTAGAATGCTTGTCAGAATTTTCAAAGACAAAGCCTATCCTAAGAAAACCCTTCTGTCAGCATCCTGCGACAATGCGGACCTACTGATGCAATTTCAAAAAATGCTGGCCTGATGCTCACATCTTGCTGACGGCTGCATCACCTAGATTGTCTGCACCGCGCTGCTTCAGCAACTCATCAAGCCAGTCAGGGTCCATTTCTGGAACTGAACTCAGCAGCAGGTCGGTGTATTCATGATGTGGCGGAGTGAACATCTCGTCCTTAGGGCCCGCCTCAACAATGCGGCCATCTTTCATCACAACGACCTCATCCGCGATGGCTTTTACCGTGGACAGATCGTGGGTGATTAGCATGTAGGAGAGTTTCATCTCTTCTTGAAGGTTGGTCAGAAGCTTTAGAATGCCCTCGGCAACCAGTTGGTCGAGCGCTGATGTCACTTCGTCACAGATGATGAACTTCGGCTCGGCAGCAAGTGCGCGCGCAATTCCGATCCGCTGCTTTTGTCCTCCGGAAAGTTCTGAAGGAAGCCGATTGATGAATTCAGACGGCTCAAGCTCAATCTGTTCGAGAAGTTTTTCTACCCGGCGCCGCTTCTCAGCACCTTTAAGGCCAAGATAAAATTCAACTGGTCGCCCAATGATTTCGCCGATTTTCTTGCGCGGGTTCAAGGCTGTATCAGCCATCTGATAGATCATCTGAACCTGGCGTAATTGCTCGACGGACCGATTGCGATAGTCAGCAGGCAGCACCTGATTCTGGAAGGCAATCTCGCCTGTCCTTGGTGGCAGCAAGCCTGTAATGCAGCGCGCTGTCGTCGATTTTCCAGAACCGGATTCGCCGACCACAGCAACAGTACGGCCTTCATGGATGTCAAAGCTGACGTCACGAACAACCGGATCATTATTGCCATATGCTGCAGTTACATTGCGCAGGCTGATTACGGGTGTTGCCGTCTTCGCGGCAAGCGGCTTCTGTGGCCGTTCGAAGCTTCGTACCGCCCACAGCGACTTGGTGTATTCTTCGCGTGGTGACTGCAGCATGGTGCGAGTGTCAGCTTCTTCTACCTCATCCCCGCGAAGCAGAACCTTAACCCGATCAGCCATCTGTGCGACAACGGCAAGATCGTGCGTGATGTAAATCGCAGCTGTCTGGAACTGTTCGACGATTTCGCGGATCGCCACCAGCACTTCAATCTGCGTGGTCACGTCGAGTGCGGTGGTCGGCTCGTCAAAAATGATCAGATCCGGCCGGCATGACATGGCCATGGCAGTCATTGCTCGCTGCAGCTGTCCACCCGAAACCTGATGTGGATAGCGGAACCCGATTTCGTCAGGGTTGGGTAGACGCAGGCGGCTATAAAGGTCGATCGCGTCCGCTTCGGCCTCAGCGCGACTGGACATGCCATGGAACAGAGGGGCTTCGGCATGCTGGTTGATAATCTTATGCGCGGGGTTGAAGCTTGCCGCCGCAGACTGGGCGACATAGGCAATGCGCTTGCCAAGAAGCTGGCGGCGCACATCTGGGGTCGCTCCGACCAGATCGATGCCGTCAAATTCAACCGATCCGCCGACAATCTCGCAGCCGTCACGTGTAAAGCCCATGGCAGCCAGGCCAAGCGTGGATTTTCCGGCACCGGATTCTCCAATCAGGCCCAGAACCTCACCACGATGAAGGTCAAGATCGACATTATTGATGATGCGCGACCTGGTCTCATCGGCAATGCCGTCAATCTGGAGGTCACGGATCTTAACCAGAAGTTCTGAACTGGACATCTTGGCTACTCCTTCAGGCCAGATGCGCGATGCAGCATCCAGTCGACAACAAAATTGACAGCTACCGTCAGCAGCGCAATGGCACCCGCCGCCATGAGTGGCAATGAGGCTGTCAGCGGACCAACAACAGGGAATGGCGCATAGGCGATGAACTGCGAAAGGTCACGAACCATGGTGCCCCAGTCCGCCAACGGCGGCTGGATGCCGATGCCGAGGAAAGACAGCGACGCAATGGTCAGGAAGACAAAGCAGAAGCGCAGGCCAAATTCCGCCAGAAGAGGTGCGAAGGCGTTTGGCGTGATTTCGCTGAAGATGAGGTAGGACAGTTTTTCGCCGCGCAGCTTGGCAGCTTCGAAAAAGTCCATCACCACAATATTCATGCCAACGGCTCGCGACAGACGGAACACCCGTGTCGAATCAAGCACGGCAATGATCAAGATCATGAACAGCGTGACCATGCCTTTTTCCGAGCCGAACCAAGCGGTTGCGATGGTCATCAACAGCAGGGCAAAGATCAGCTGTGGGATCGACATAAGCATATCGACAATACGGGAAAGTACCTGATCGAGAACGCCGCCAATCGTGGCCGCAAGAAAGCCAAGACTGATGCCAATGAAAAAGGCCAACAATGTCGTGACAAAGGCGATTCCGACAGTGTTCTGCGCGCCGTAGATCAAGCGCGAGAGGATATCCCGCCCAATTTGATCTGTCCCCAGAATATGAGCCGGATTGCCACCCATTTCAGGGTTGCCGCCGGGAAGCAGGTTTGCATCCTTAAAGATCTCTGCCTGACCATAGGGGGCGATGAAGTCAGCGAAGATGGCAACAAAGGCATAGGTGATGATCAGCAGGATACCAAGCGCAGCTGTGACCGGCATTGACCGAAACAGCTTCTTTGTCGCCTTCGTTCCAACATGACGGCCAAGCTGCTGAAACAGATAACCGGCAAGGCCAAAGCCGATCACCCCATGAACAGCCCATTTGAAGAAGGTAGCGCCTGGTCCGAAATACAGTGCCGCAGCCTGATATATAGTAACAATCAGCAGGCTATATCCAAGGGCACCTGTCACGGTCATATCCCGAAGACGCGCGATTGATTTGCGGGTCCCGATCGGTCGCCCGACAAATGACAGCATGGCGGTTCCGACTATGACAGCGGCAGCCCATATGGTCAGGGAAAGGGTAGGCATTTCAAATCCCCTTATTTCGGAAGCCGCAGACGCGGGTTCGACAGGATCGACATAACGTCGGCAAGCAGGTTCAGCGAGATGTAAGCCGCTGCAAACACAAGACAGCAGGCCTGCACCACGGGGATGTCGCGGATTTTCACCGAATCGACAAACAGTTGGCCGACGCCTGGATACACAAAGACAACCTCAACGACGACAACGCCAGTAATGAGATAGGCCAGGTTCAGTGCAATGACATTGATGATCGGTGCCAGGGCATTCGGCAGTGCATGAAAGACAATGATCCGGAATGGCGACAAGCCCTTAAGGCGTGCCATCTCGATATAGGGAGAGGCAAGAAGATTGATAATCGCCGCACGGGTCATACGCATCATGTGAGCTGTGACCACAAGTGTCAGCGTCAGCGCAGGCAGCATGGTCTTCTGCAGTTTTGTAGCAAAATCCATCCCGTCATGAATGTTGGACAGTGACGGAAACACTGGGCTGAGAACAGCTAGCAGCAGAATGAGCACGTAGGCCACAAAGAACTCAGGGCTGGAGATTGATGTCAGGGTGCTGATGTTCGCAATGCGATCAAAGATCGAATAGCGGTAAAGAGCTGCCAGAACACCGATTGTCAGCGAGAGTGGTACAGCGATGGCCGCCGTCACGCCGGCGAGGAACAATGTATTGGCAAAGCGCGGCGCAATCTGGTCGGCCACAGTACCAAAATTCGCCGCTGCAGATGTGCCGCCATAAGATGAGAAATTTGCTTTCGCAAAGCTGGTGCCAAAATCAAACTGCAACACACCAACAAGCCAGTCGAAATAGCGGGTGTAAAATGGTTTATCCAGCCCTAGATCCTTACGGATTGCGGCCACGGCTTCGGGCGTTGCTGACTGGCCAAGAAGCGCCTGGGCAAAATCGCCGGGCAGCATATTCACTGCCAGAAAGATTATCACCGAAACCATGAACATGGTCAGCACACCCAATCCGAGGCGTTTGCTGATAATCATCGCTACATTGTTCATCGTCATCCCACATGACTGTTGAAGGTGTGGTAATGCCACGCGGCAAAGGTACTAAAAAATGTCAGGGAAACCAGACGAAAAAACCGGCTTTTGGAAAAGAATCTTGGAAAGAAAAAATACGGCGGGGCCCGAAGGCCCCGCCGCTTATGTCTGGACTTAGGCTGTCCACCAGCGCTTGGCGCTGCGCAGGTTATCAAGCATCCACAGGTTACCTGTCTGACCGCTATGCTCAACGCGGTTGGACTTGGCGTCGACGTAGTTCTGATACATCGGAACCACGGTGCCGCCTTCATCTGAGCAGATCTGCTGCATTTCGCGGTAGATCTCGCCACGCAGGCTGGTATCGAGCTGCGCACGGCCTTCAAGAAGAAGCTTCTGGAAGCGCTCATTCTCCCAGCCGGTATCGTTCCATGGAACACCAGACTCGTAAGCGGTTGAGAACATCCAGTCCTCAGTCGCACGACCGGACCAGTAACAGGCACACCATGGCTTCTTCAGCCATACGTTTGACCAGTAACCATCAGCAGGTTCCTGAACGATGTTGATGTCGATGCCTGCGGCAGATGCGGAGTTCTGGTACAGCTGACCAGCGTCAACCGCGCCGGCAAATGCGCCATCGGATACGCTGAGGTCGACCTTCAGTGAAGACAGACCAGCTTCCTTCAGATAGAACTTTGCCTTGTCCGGATCGAACTCTGTCTGTGGCAGATCAGCAGCATAGTACTGGTTTGCCGGACCGATTGGGTGGTCGTTACCGACAGCACCATGACCAAGAAGGATCTTGTCGACCATTTCCTGACGGTTGATAGCAAATTTCAGAGCGCGACGCACATTGGCATCGTTGAACGGCGCATTACCAACCAGCATTGGGAAGGTGTTGTGCATGTTGCCTGTCACTTCGAGGATATCGATGTTGATGTAGGCGTTCAGCAGCTTTACCGACTTAAAGTCAACGCGGTTGATCGAATCGACCTGGCTGGTCATCAGCGCGTTTACACGGGCCGAGGCATCACCGATGTAGATCTGCTCAACTTCCGCGAAGTAACCGCGGTTGTCGGCATCCCAGTGATCGTCGAACTTCTTAACCAGTGCGCGAACGCCTGGCTCGAAGGCAACAACCTGATATGGACCTGTACCGATACCATTCGCGATGGCTTCGGCAATCTGGCCTGCAGGGAAGATACAGATGTGATAATCAGACACCAGGTATGGGAAGTCGGCGCTTCCTGACTTCAGGACAAACTGGACCTGATGGTCAGACAGCTTCTTCATTTCCTCAACCGATGCCACGATTGGCTTGGCAGCGGACTTCGCGCCTTCTTCAACATGCATGTTCATCGATGCGATAACGTCGTCAGCACCGAAACCCTTGCCGTTATGGAACTTCACACCCTTACGCAGATTGAAGGTCCAGACCTTCGCGTCAGGTGATGCTTCCCAGCTCTCAGCCAGTTCACCAACGAGCTCGCCAGCAGATGAAACTTCTGTCAGTGTTTCAAATACGCAACCCGCACCCATGTTGATCATGAAGCTGTCTGAATGCGTACGGCTGTCCCACGTGTCAGAGGTGTTACCACCCGACATACCAATGCGGTATGTGCCGCCATGTTTTGGCGCCGCATGAGCAGGCATGCCTGTCATGGACAGGGCACCAGCAGCCGCTGCTGACTTCAGTGCGGTCCGCCTTGAAATATTCAATGTCATTTGTTCCCTCCTCCTAGCCTGCCCGCATCCTCGAGCTGGCTGGATTTTGTTGCATTAAGGTTGAAAGCCTAGGCAACAATTGGTTGTCATGGCAAGGGTTAACAGGCTGGAAATGTGATAAACTGACACGCCAAAACATCGCATCGTTGCAACAAGGTCAGTTTCGTTTCATCTGCTAGGTCAGTATTGCGAAGGCGTATGGAATGAGCGACCTAGCTTTATTGTATGGTAATACTGGGTCTGAACCTGTCACCAACTCGTCAACATTGGATGGATGAATTACAGTCATATCTGATGTCTCGGTCGTTTGTGTCCTTTTGCCCTCCATGGGGAGCTTTTGCATGTCGCTTGTCGCTATTGATGTCGGTGGGACCAATGTACGTTTCGCCATGGTCGATTCGGACAGTAGTCTTTCTGCACACCAGTCGTTTCTGTGTGCTGATTTTGCCACAATCAATGATGCTTTTTCTGCCTTTGCAGCGACGACCGACGTTAAAATTTCGGCTGCTGCAATTTGTATTGCGGGCCCGGTGAAGGATGATTGGGTCAGCGTTACCAACAATCACTGGGTTTTCAGCAAGCACCAGCTCTGCCGTGACCTCGGGTTGCAACAACTATTGGTGGTGAATGACTTCACGGCGCAGGCGCTGGCGCAGGCTGATCCTGCTGGTCATGGAAACATTCGTCTGCTTGAGGGTAAATCGCAATCCCAGGCACCGCTATTGGTAATTGGACCTGGAACTGGGCTTGGAGTGTCGGCGCTTATTCCGGCGGCGAGCGGACTGATCCCGATAGAAGGTGAAGGAGGGCATGTTGGTCTGTCGCCGCAGAGTGACGAAGAAATGAAACTGTTTGAGGCGCTTGCCGCGGAGCTGCCCTTTGTTTCGGTTGAAGATGTGATCAGTGGCCGGGGTCTTGAACGGATCTATCAGCATCTATCGAGTGGTCAGAAAAAGGCCGCCCCGCACATTGGAATGGACGCTCTGGCGCAGGAGGGACTTGACCGTGAAGCAGCGCAGATGATGCTGGGGCTGTTAGGGACTGTGATTGCCGATAGTGCTCTTATGCTAGGGTGCTGGCGGGGTGTTGTCATCGCTGGGGGTATTGTCGCCCAGCTTCAGCCTTTAATCGCCACAAGCGCCTTCGCCGACCGTCTTCGTCATGGTGGTTTGATGTCGGATCTGTTGACCGATCTTCCAGTCTGGCTGTCGGTAGACCCACATGCCGGGTTGCGTGGTGCGGCAGCAGCTTTTGAAAATGAAAATCTGCGTGGCAGGATTATCGCTGGCTAGCGTCTTTCAGTCATTTTTGGCGCCAGCAATAACATCCGAGGCAGGTTGAAGGTGGCAATTCCCAGCAGCAGGCCAAAAAAGGCCAGCGCGTAGATTATGGCATTCAGGCTCAGTATATGGGCGAGTAGCCCCAGGAGGGCAGGGCCGCTGATCAGGCCGAAATAGGCAAAGGCAACAATGACCGAAATATCGCGGAGTGGGCGGTCACCGGCAGCCTTGCCAGCCTCCGAGACGACAATGGGAAAAGCGTTTCCCAGAGCTAGCCCTGTCAGCACGTAGGCAAT
Organism: Alphaproteobacteria bacterium; assembly: GCA_011524735.1. Lineage (GTDB taxonomy): Bacteria > Pseudomonadota > Alphaproteobacteria > Puniceispirillales > Puniceispirillaceae > UBA8309. The sequence continues at coordinate 19,937 of WTJS01000040.1, read as the reverse complement.
TATAAGTGTGTTCACCATGCCAGACAGGGCGGCCAGTCCCAATAGCAGTGCCGCGCCGAGCATCGGCACGGCAAGCAAGAGGTGCGGCGCAACACGTTCAGCGAGCCAGTCACCAGAAAATCGGCTGGCTGTCATTGCCACACTGAACCAGATGACGGCCTGTCCAGCTTCATCCATTGCCAGCCCTGCATACTGATTCAAATGCAGTGCCGACCAGTCAAGGATGCCGCCTTCGGTCAGCGTTGCCAGCAGAATGCATAGCCCAAGAAGCATGACCAACGGCAAGGGAAGACTGAAACTCTCGCCTTGGCTGTTGGCTCTGTCAGTATCCGCAGCGGCATCTGGTTCAGCCGTTGAGATCCAGCTTTTGCGGACGACCATAAGAGTGCCAAAAATAATGGCGCAGGCAAAAGCAACGGTTTCAAGATCAAGACCAATTGAGAGAGAAAAAGTTGTCAGGCTCGCCCCAGCGAGGACGCCAAGTGACCATAAGCCGTGGAAAAAGGACATGGCACGTTTGTCTGCGAGCTGTTCCCACTGTGAGGCTTGGCCGTTGAGGCCGGCATCAATCAAGCCAGCCGCAAAGCCGGTGATGATTCCCAGCCCAAAAAAGACGCCGAGAGATTCGGTGGTCAAGCATATGGCGAACCCAAACGCATAGATAGGCGCTGAAAACCGGATCAGCCGGGGCGCATTCTGCAGAACAGGTACTTTATTGATGGCATAGATGGCGGCGCACAGGCTAAGCCCAATACATAGCAGAAAACCGGAAATCATCAGTTCGGTCAGGCCAAGTGCGGCGCTACGCGCTGGCACCAACACACCCCACATGCCCATGAAGAGCCCGAGCCCGAGAAAGCCGGCGGCTATAGATCTGCGGCTTTGCGCCAGGTCAGACAAGCTATTGTCCGGCACATTTACATTGCGGCTGGTCATATGCCTTCATTCATGACGTTGAGGACATCAATACAGGCCCCCATCGTATGATAATCGACTTTGCCAGCTGGTGATTTGTAAGGTTCTATCCACTTGCCTTCGCGGGACAGGATCCTGAACCAGGCTCCATGTTGGTGATCCACAAGGTTATCCCACGTCCAACGCCAAATCTGGTGATAATCCCTGCGATAACGATCATTGCCCGTTGCTGCATATAACCGCCATGCTGCTGCGAAAGCCTCAGCATGAACCCAGAAATATTTATGGGAATCCGCAAAGTCGCCCTCAGGCGCGTAGCCATAGACAAGGCCGCCAAATTCCTTGTCCCATCCCCGTTCCATCGCTGTGTCAAACAACGACGCAGCGCGTTCAAGATGCCACTTTGCCGGCCGATGCTGGTCAAGTTGCAACAGGAGTTTGGACCACTCGACCTGATGCCCAGGTTGGAACCCCCAAGGTTTGAAAAGGTCGTCTGGCTTATCGATGTTATAGGTCCAGTCATGCTGCCAGTCGGTTGTATAATGTTCCCAGACCTGACCATCTGCACGCGCAGCGAGGTCGACTGTAAATTTATGGGCAACACGGTCAGCGCGATCCAAATAACGGGTCTCGCCGGTTGCTTCATAAGCTGCGAGCAGCGCTTCCACCGTATGCATGTTGGCGTTCTGTCCGCGATAGTCGGACAGAACCGAAAGGCTGTCGTCACGCTCATCAGCATACGCACTGTGAGCGTCCTCCCAGAACAAATCCTCAAGCTGTGTCCAGGTTTCAGCCAGCAGATCACCGGCGCCTTCAACGCCGACCCGAAGCGCCCATGATGCTGCCAGCATGACAAAGGCGTGCCCGTAAGCCATGGCACGCCCGTCTTCTATAACATTGCCGTTTCGTTGCCACAGGAAATGGCCATTCGGATGGCGATGATAGTTCAGCAGGTAGGCCATACCATGCGCGGTCCAGTCCCGGTAATGCGGTCTACCTGTCAAAAACAGGGCGTTGGCATAATTGAAAACAAACCGTGTACTGCTGACCAGATGACGGGTGTTGCGGTCATAAATGCTGCCATCATCCAGAAAATGTTGAAAGAACCCCCCGTCGGCATCGCAGACATTAGGCTCATAGAAGGCCAAAATGGACTCAACATGCTCGCGAAGGAACGCTGGATCCTCAAACTCAGGATAAGGGGTCATGGTCATTGTATTTCCACCCTATGACATTTGGCGAGACAGGGGACGATTGGCTGCCTTCACCCGTGTTGATGTCTTGCGGGGAATGACCCTGCCGGTCAAGACCGTTATTGCTCTAGAGTGCTGCAGCAGCTCTGGCGTTGCCTGTGATTGTGTCAAAATCTCCCGCAGAAATGGCGGCTTGTGGTGCAATCCAGCTGCCGCCAACGCAGGGCACATTAGCTAGCGCCAACCAGTCAGGAGCGCTGGCGAGCGTAATGCCACCAGTTGGGCACACCCTGATAGACGGCATCGGGCTGATCAGTGATTTGATGAAATTGGGGCCTCCTGCTGCGCTGGCCGGGAAGAATTTGACAGCGTTGAAACCCGCTTCCTGCAAAGACAGGATTTCTGAAACGGTGGCTGCGCCAGGTAGCAGTGGCAGAGCTGCATCCTCGCAGCCCTTGATAACGTTCTCCGTTGTGCCTGGTGATACAGCAAAGCTTGCACCTGCTGCCGCCGCGGCCGCTGCCAGTGCTGGTGAAGTAACTGTGCCAGCACCAATGGTGATATCGGGGCACTCATTGGCGACAGCTCGGATGGCATCCAGAGCTGCATTCGTGCGTAATGTAATTTCGATGGTGCGGATGCCGCCTTCAAGAAGGGCGTTGGCAAGGCCGACAGCTTTGCTGCTGTCATCAATTACTATGACGGGCATAACCCGACCAAGGTCCAGAATATCCTGTATGGATGGCATGATTATGTCTCCAGGGGTGAAAGGCCGCCACCAGCTTCAGCTGAGGTTGAAGCAGCGCGAAGGGCTCTGAATAGCGGCCGTGCAAATGCTCGCTGTGGGGCTTGGTTCGAAGGGCCAAAAGCAGGTCTTTCGGAGAGGTCTGCATCAACGGTCAGCTGGCCGGATACGGCATCAAGATTGATGATATCACCGTCGGCAATGCGGCCGATGGCCCCGCCATTGACAGCTTCCGGCGTGACATGGATAGCTGCTGGTACCGTCCCTGATGCACCCGACATCCGGCCATCAGTCACCAGCGCCACCGCAAACCCCTTGTCCTGTAGGTTGGTTAACATCGGGGTCAGGCTATGTAGTTCTGGCATGCCGTTCGCCTGTGGGCCCTGACCGCGAACAACAATGATAACATCCCGGTCAAGCTCGCCAGAAGCGTACGCAGCCTTAACCGATGCCTCGTCTGAAAAGACTGCCGCTGGGGCTGTTACCCGGTGCCGCTCGGCGGCAACGGCAGAGATCTTGATGACGGCCTTGCCAAAATTGCCATCCAGCATACGTAGGCCACCATTCCCGGCATGCGGAGTGTCAACGCTTCGCAGAATATCCGTATCCAGCGATGTGTGCGGTGCATCTCGCCAGGTCAGTCCACTGTCCGCCAGAACGGGCTCAGTGGCATAGTCCGCCAGGCTGTCGCCAGACACCGTTGCGGCGCTGCCATCCAAAAGGCCGGCCTTCAGCAATTCTCCGATCACGAAACCCATACCGCCAGCCGCGTGGAAATGATTTACATCCGCCTGACCATTTGGATATACGCGCGCCAGAAGTGGCGTGATTTCCGACAGGTCAGCAAAGTCCTGCCAGGTAAGGGAAATACCAGCGGCCGCGGCCATGGCCGGGAGGTGAAGCGTGTGGTTTGTTGAACCTCCTGTTGCATGAAGTCCGACCACAGCATTCACAAAGCTACGTTCATCAAGCATCCGGCCAATAGGGCGGGGGCTAGCTGATTGCCGTGAAATAGCGATGGCGCGCTCTGTTGCGGCCACAGTTAGGGCGTGACGCAGATCCTCATGCGGATTGACAAAAGCGGCGCCAGGAAGGTGAAGCCCCATGATTTCCATCAGCATCTGGTTCGAATTGGCTGTGCCATAGAAAGTGCACGTGCCAGGGCCATGATAAGCTGCCACTTCGGATTTCAGCAGATCTTCGCGCGTGGCCTCGCCACGGGCAAAAGCTTTTCGGACTGCTGCTTTTTCGGCGTTGGGAAGCCCGCTTGTCATTGGCCCTGCCGGCACGAAAATGACGGGCAAATGGCCGAATGATAGCGCGCCGATCACAAGGCCTGGCACGATTTTGTCACAAACGCCAAGGCACAGCGCCGAATCATAGACGCCATGTGAAAGTCCGACAGCGGTCGCCATCGCAATCACATCCCGACTCATCAGGGACAATTCCATCCCTGGTCTGCCCTGCGTAACCCCGTCACACATTGCTGGAACACCGCCCGCCACCTGCGCCGTGCCGCCTGCCTTGCGGGCTGCGGCGCGAATGATCTGGGGATAGGTTTCGAATGGCTGATGTGCTGACAGCATGTCATTATAGGCGGAAATGATGCCTATATTTGGCTTCAACGTGTCTGTTGCGCCGAGAACGCCCTGCTGATCAGAGCCTGCGGCAGCAGCGGCGTGTGCCATGTTTGAACATGAAACCTGCCGTCGATCGCTGTCAGGTGATTCTTCCATGGCCGCAATGTCTTCCAGATAAGCCTGCCGCTGATCATGGCTGCGTCTGGCGACACGCTCGGTAACGGTGGCAATGCGATCGTGGAGCTCGGTCATGCGTTGTTCCTCAGATTCCCGAAGGGTCAGTCTTCATAAGGGTCGATCCATTGCCGACCATCTGCGGCAAGAAGGTCGTCCTGCGGGCCCATACTGCCTGCTCGATAAAGAGACGGCGCATTTCCCGCAATCATGGCAAGGACCGGGTCAATGATTTCCCAGGCGGCAAAAACTTCGTCGTGACGCATAAACAGCGTCTGGTTGCCACGCGCTGTATCCATGAGCAGTCGTTCATATGCGTCGGGTAGACGTTCTTCAAATGTGTCGTCAAAGCTGAGGTTCAGCTCCGACGGGAAAAGGCGCATGCCACCAGGGCCGGGCCGCTTTGAGATCAGCTGGAGGCGTAAACCCTCACTTGGCTGAAGTCTAATGATCAGCCTGTTAGGCTCGCCACCAACATCGCCATTACCATTGCGCTGAAAAATGTCGTGTGAGCGCTGCTTGAACGTGATCACTATTTCTGATGCGCGCTGCGCCATTTTCTTTCCGGTTCGGATATAGAATGGTACGCCAGCCCAGCGCCAGTTGTCGATCATCAGGCGCATGGCAACATAGGTTTCCGTATCAGACGCGCGGCCAAGCTCTCCAGTATATTCCTGATATTGGCCCGTTTGAACGTCGTCCAATGCAACAGGTCGAATGGCGCGCAGGACGCGCAGCTTTTCATCACGAACCTGATCCGCATTGAAATAGGATGGCGGTTCCATGGCAACCAGACAGACAAGCTGAAGCAGGTGGTTCTGCACCATGTCGCGGATAGCGCCGTAAGAATCGTAATAGTCGGCTCGGCTGCCGGCCCCAACCGTTTCTGCTACCGTAATCTGCACATGATCGATGTGGTTATTGTTCCACTGGCTCTCGAAAATCACATTGGCAAAGCGCAGAGCCATCAGGTTCTGCACCGTTTCCTTGCCAAGATAATGGTCGATTCGGTAGATCTGCCGCTCGTCGAATATCTCAGCAAGTTCAGCATTGATCGCGCGGCTGGTCTTGCCGTCATGGCCAAGAGGCTTTTCAACCACAAGGCGTGCCTGTGGGGTGACCAGACCACACTGCTTCAGCAGTCTTGTCGCATCGCCAAACAGGCTTGATGCAATGGCCATATAATAGATTGTGGGCCGGTCGGCATTGGCCCGCTCGTTGACAAACTGGGCCAGTCTGTCGCCGCCACTGGCGTCGGCCACATCCAATGTGATCAAGGTGATGATTGACAAAAACCCGGTCCAGTCTGCCTCGCTGGCAACACCGGAAGTGAACGCATTCTCGCAAAAAGGGCGGATCTTGTCGGCAAAGTCATCAAGCTCCATATCGCGGCGCGATGCTGCGGCAATCCGATATTCTGCAGTGATCTGACCGTCCAGATATCGCCAGAAGAGGGCGGGAAGGATTTTGCGAAGCGCGAGATCGCCGGTGCCACCGATGATGATATAATCACTTGGTGGCAACGTAGCAGACGGTGGCAACGCATTGTTGATCACGGCTTCATCCCCCTTGCCCTGCATCTCGTGTGACTGGTTTGCATTCATATCAGACTCGCAGAAATGCCTCGGCGGTGTCCAGCATCCTGTTGGAAAAGCCCCACTCATTATCATACCAGGACAGAACCCGGGTCATGCCGTCTGGCATAACGCGCGTTTGATCGAGATGTACAATTGAGGAGGCAGGGTCATGATTGAAATCAGATGACACCAGTGGGCGGTCTGTTGTCGCCAGAACCGGGGCCATTCTTGCCGCTGCATCGACCAGGGCGGCATTAATTGCATCTGCCGACATGACCGTTTCTGGTTGGAAAACCAGATCGACTGCCGAGACATTGGGGGTTGGCACGCGGATCGCAACACCGTCAAGTTTGCCGGCCAACGATGGCAGGACCAGGCCAACGGCGCGGGCTGCACCTGTGGTTGAGGGAACCATGTTGATCGCAGCGGCGCGTGCCCGATAGGGATCGCGATGGTCGCCATCAATCAGGTTCTGATCACCAGTATAAGCATGCACCGTCGTCATGAAGCCCTGTACTATCCCGCAGCTCTCCTGAAGGGCGCTTGCCAGCGGTGCAAGACAATTTGTCGTGCAGGATGCGTTGGAGGTGATTTTCATCTCGGTTGTTAGGATGCCATGGTTGACGCCATAAACGATGGTGGCATCGGCACCTTTTGACGGCGCGGACACAAGGACGCGGCCGGCGCCAGCATCGATATGGCTGGCGGCTTTATCGGCATCGGTGAAAATGCCCGTGCATTCCATGACGAGATCGATTCTACGCTGACCCCAGCGACAATCGGCAGGAGACCGTTCGCTGATATAGTCAATGCGGCGGCCGTTGATCTCGATGTAATCGTCGCCATGGCTGATTGCAGCCTTAAGCCGGCCATGCGTCGAATCAAGCTCAAGCAGCAGGGCGGATGTCTCGGCAGGTGCCAGGTCATTGATGGCAACAATGTCAAAACTGTCGCGCGGTGCCTCAACGAGGGCCCGCAGAACATTCCGGCCGATCCGGCCAAATCCGTTAATGGCTACACGCTTCGTCATGGCCTGCCTCGCTTTGCTAAAACTGCGAATTTTCATTCATGGTGCGGGATACGCTCCTTACTGGCTTGTGTCAATAAATAAATCAATTTGAATTAATAAATAAATGAGCCATATTGTTTTGCTGGTACGATGCGCGTCGCGTCGTCATATTGGGCGTGGCAGCCTGTCCCTGTCCTAGGACAGGGCTCTGTATCGTTGCTGGTGTGAAATGGGACTTTGGACAGCATGAAAACGCAGTCATCTATAGGCGATCACAGATCTCATTCGTCCCATGGCGGCAATCAGGTCAGCATTGGCCAGTATAATGAACGTCTGGTGATATCGCTGCTGCGTCGCCATGGCTGGCTGACCAAGGCCGATTTGGCGCGGATGACTGGTCTGTCCGCACAGACAATGACCGTGATTGTTAAACGTCTGTTGGAAGGCGGGCTGCTTCTCAGTGGTGACAAGGTGCGCGGACGGGTAGGGCAGCCCTCGACCCCCTTCAAGCTGAACCCGGAAGGAGCAGTGTCCATTGGGATTAAGATTGGTCGGCGATCACTCGATCTTCTGGTAATGGGTTTTGACGGAACCATTCTGACACGCCGAACGTTCCGCTTCGCACTGCCGGATGCTATTGAAACACGGACACTGATCAATACTCACCTGCCTGAGCTGCTTGCGAGCCTGCCCGTTGAACAGCAAAGCCGAATTCTGGGTGCGGGCATCGCTATGCCTCGTACGCTTGCTGGATGGGAGGACGAATTGAATCTTCCAGCAGGCTCGCTATCAGGGTGGAATGATGTGGATATCACGGCTGATGTTGAGTCGCTGGTGAAGGCGCCAACTTACCTGTTGCATGACGTGTCTGCTGCCTGCCTGGCAGAGCTGTGTTTTGGCCTTGGCCGTAGTATCCAGAATTTTCTTTATCTATATGTCGGCAGTTTTGTTGGGGGAGGGCTGGTGCTGTCAAACCAGCTTCAAACCGGTGCCAGAGGCAGCATGGCTGCCATTGGCTCGCTTCCGACCAGTCTGAAAGATAGAAGCCCTGCGTCGTCAGGAGCCATGCCTGCACAGCTCATCGAACGCGCGTCATTGACCGGATTTGAAGCTCTGGCTCGCGCGGCGGGCCGCGATGACCCGCATTCTTTCTATTATGGTGAACAGGATGAGCAGACACAGGCGCTGTTCTCGAGATGGGCTGGCGAGGCAGCGGACAGTCTCGCTTTCGCAATAGCGGCGACGTCATCTTTGTTGGATCTTGATGCCGTGATCCTTGCTGCTGGACTGCCGGATGATCGAACAGCAGAACTTGTTTCACTGACTGCCACAGCATTAGATGGTTACAATACAAAAGGTGTTCACCTCCCGGAACTGCGTCAGGCGAAAATTGGCATAACGGCGCGGGCTATGGGAGGCGCGTTCCTTCCAATTTATGCTAATTTCTCGCTAGAACGTGATGCACTTCTGATCAATGTGTGATGTGAGAATCAAAGGAATACGGTCATGCACCCGCTAATCACTCAGGATCACATCGACTCCTATGCGCGTGACGGTGCGGTCCTTGTTCGCGGTCTGTTTAACGGGTTTGTCGACCAGATTGCGGCAGGGATTGATCTGAATATGGCCGAACCAGGGCCGTACGCAGCAGAAAATCTGCGACCGGGTGAAAGTGGCCGTTTCTTTGACGATTACTGCAATTGGTCGCGCATCGCTTCCTTTCAGGATGTCATTCGGCAATCGCCAGTTGCTGAAGTTGCGGCGGACCTCATGATGTCAGATCAGGTCCAACTGTTTCATGATCATGTGCTCGTCAAGGAGCCCGGTACTGGCAAAGCGACGCCGTGGCATCAGGACAGTCCTTATTATTTTGTAGAAGGACAGCAGACCATCTCTTTTTGGGCACCAGTTGACCCGGTGGAGGCTGCGACGCTGCGTTGCGTTGCGGGATCTCATCTCTGGCCAAAGCCAGTTCTACCAACACGCTGGCTGTCTGAAGAAAACTTCTATGCAGACGACAGTGCCTATATCCCAGTTCCTGATCCTGACGCGGACGGCATGAAGATCTTGGAATGGCCGATGCAGCCCGGTGATGCGGTGGCATTTGATTTTCGTATCTTGCATGGGGCTCGTGGTAACCAGACAACGTCCCGTCGGCGGGCGTTTTCACTTCGTCTTGTTGGTGATGATGCGCGCTATGTGGAACGCCCCGGACGGACATCACCTCCCTTTCCAGGACATGACATGAAAGCTGGGCAACGGTTGCGGGAGGATTGGTTCCCGACTATTTTCCAACGTGGAACCGAGACTATGTTGAGTGAACGAGTTGATGCGTAAGCAGGTTGTAATTGTTGGGGCAGGGCCGTCTGGTCTCCTTTTAGGGCGACTGCTCGATCTGGCAGGAATTGATAACATTGTCTTAGAACGCCAGACGCAGGACTATGTTCTGGCCCGTATTCGTGCTGGGATACTAGAACAGACCACAGTTGATCTTCTTCATCGCGCCGAGGCAGGTCATCGGCTTGCTGAAGAAGGCATTCCGCATCATGCCGTCCAGTTGGCGTTTGACTATAAATCTGTGTCCATCGGTCTGTCACAGCACACCAATGGAAAGGTCGTCACCGCCTATGGACAAACAGAGGTGACTCGCGATCTTTGTGAGGTACGTGACGCGTCAGGAAGCGAGACAATCTACGAAGCCGCCGACGTAGAAATACATGATATCGATACCGCACATCCTTTTGTGACTTATGCCAAAGATGGGGTAACGCATCGGATTGATTGTGACCTTGTTGCTGGCTGTGACGGCTATCATGGCGTCAGCCGGAAATCAGTGCCGGAATCGGCCATCACCACCTATGAGAAAATCTATCCCTTTGGCTGGCTGGGGCTGCTGTCAGACACAAGGCCGGTGGCGCATGAGGTTGTCTACGCAAATACCGAACGTGGTTTTGCGCTCTGTTCAATGCGCTCGATGACGCGTTCGCGGTATTATATCCAATGCGATGTCAATGACCGGGTTGAGAATTGGAGTGATGATGCCTTCTGGGATGAATTCCGCCGAAGGCTGCCTCCAGAAATGGCTGAAGCTCTGGAAACGGGGCCGTCACTAGAAAAGAGTATCGCACCGCTGCGGAGCTTTGTCGCCGAGCCAATGCGTTTCGGTCGTCTAATGCTGGCCGGAGATGCCGCCCACGTCGTGCCGCCAACGGGTGCCAAGGGTCTGAACCTTGCAGCCTCTGACATTCATTACATGTATGACGCTATTCTAGCCTTCTGCGCCGAAGGCGATGAAGCTGCTCTCAGTGAATATTCGCGGCGGGCCCTTGATCGGGTCTGGAAGACTGAACGCTTTTCATGGTGGCTAACCAACTTGACCCATCGTTTTAATGATGATGCGTTTGAGCAGCGTATGAAGGAAGCCGAGCTCGCCTATGTCACGACGTCAGATGCGGGCCGCCAGATGGTAGCGGAAAACTATGTTGGGTTGCCGCTCTAAAGGTCTGTTGTCCAATTACAGATCGTGCTGATCATCCTCAGTGCGTGGCTCTTCAAGGTCTAGGGTTTCGATGGCGGCTCTCTGTCGTGTCGCATCACGTTCAGGTCGCGCCTTTCTTGAAAACACCCGCCCGCTCTGCAGAGCATCTCGTCCCAAGCGATGGTGAAGATCATCAATGGCAGCTTCCAGATTGTTGCGCCGCAATGTGGTGTCATCACTCAAATCGAGTAGGCTGCTGCCAGCGGGTGGCCCCAACTGGTCGGCACCTATTCCCATCAGGCGGTAACTTTTTCGTTCCCCGGTTTCCCTTGCCAGAAGCAGGCTGCCAATCTCGAACAGCATATGTGCTTTATCGGTGGGTTCCGGCAATGTCTGGCTTCGTGTGAGAATGGTGTGGTCGGGTCGTTTCAGTTTTAGAATGACACGCCCCCCTGCAAGCGCCTGTGCTTTCAGCCGTGTGGACACCTTCTGGCACAGCACTTCAAGCTCAGCCTCAAGTTCCTTCAGCTTTGACAGGTCGGACACAAAAGTGGTTTCGGCAGAAATGCTTTTCGCTTCACGCTCTGGTGTGACGGCGCGAGGGTCTATGCCCGCCGCAAGGTCGCGAATGGTGCTGGCATTCTTGCCAAGTGCGGCGGTTAGCTGATGGCTGTCAGCAGTGACTAGATCACCACAAGTGTAGATGCCTGTCGCCTCAAGCCGGGCGACGGCAGCCCTGCCAAGACCGAAAAGGACGGAAACTGGTTGTGGTGCCAGCCAGGCCGCCGCATTGGCCATGCCAATGGCAAAGAATCCGTTCGGCTTGTCACGATCCGATGCCATCTTGGCAAGAGATTTGGTGCCGCTGAGCCCGATGGACACTGTGATGCCAATTTCATCGCGAATTTCACGCTGGAGTTTGAGCAGAGCTTCGGCAGGGCTGCACCCGTGAAGGGCTTCGGTGCCATCCATATCCAGAAAGGCTTCATCAATGGAAAGAGGCTGGACTAGGGGAGTCAGGGCCAGCATACGCGCGCGAATATCACGGCTGATACTGACATAATGATCCATCCGTGGACGGATGACCACAGCATCAGGGCAGCGTTTCAGCGCCTGCCATGTTGGCATGGCGGACCGTATGCCGAACTGCCGCGCAATATAGCAGGCTGCTGCCACGACGCCGCGGTCACGTCCGCCTACAATTACCGGTCTTTCGCGAATTGACGGGTCATCACGCTTCTCAACCGAGGCGTAAAAGGCGTCGCAATCGATATGCGCAATCTTCAGATCAAACAGCTCAGGGTCACTGCGGACATCTTTGTTGCCGCAGGAGGGGCAGGTGTCCGGCGGTTGGACTCCGCCGACAAAGCCTGACCGGAGGCAGGCGCGGCAGATCATCTGATAGGCACGATCCGTCATGTCAGGCGGTGACCTCTGTCGCTGGTCATGGTTTCAGGTCTGGCGCCTGTGGTGTTCCCGCCAGAATGGATCGCACTTCCCGCACGCGCGCCATGTTGTCGGCCGCAATACTGCCGTCCGCCATATAAAGAGAGTTTTCAAAACCAATTCTGACTTTTCCGCCCCGCTCTATGGCGTGGTGCAGGCAGGCAGCCTCTTCCTGACGAAAGGCGCAGATGGCCCAGTCACCGTCAATACCGGCAGCGGCCATTGCGCTTAGGAATTCATCAATCAATTCCGTTCGCGATAGCGCGCCGGTGTAATGGCCGATGACAAACAGGCACCAGACGCCGGTCTTTGACAGCCGGGCCCGATCCAGTAGCCGCGCCAGCAGATCGACCTGCGCTGGGGCGTAACAGATATGCTGAGTCAGGATCTGCTGATCCGCGAGCCAGTTATAAAAACCTGCGTCTTCCTCACTCGGTTCGCCTGACGGGATCATTTCTGGCACCCCGATGGATACACCTGGTGGCATGGTCTCTTTAGTCACGCGGCGCATATCTTCGGGTCCATATCTGCCCACGGTTTCGGTTGTGATCTGCAGATGCATGTTCGGGACGGCTGTCTTCAGCTCAGCCAATGCCTCACGGTACAAGCCGGAATCGAGGATATGTGCCTTCGCCTGATCACGAACGTGGAAATGCATGGCGCCGGCCCCTTCAGCCGCACAGGCGCGCGCGCAGTCCACAATCTGGGGAATGGTGACGGGGACTGCAGGATGGTCGTCATCAGTCAGACGGGCCCCGTTCGGCGCAACCATCAAGGGTGCCAGGCGTTGAGCGTCAAATGGTTCGGTGCCTACAAAATCAGCCACAATGGTAGCCCTCCGATAGGTGCGAGTATTTTCTATGTGGCACGCCAATTTTTGAAGTCGTCGGCCTGTGCCTTACGCAACAGACTATCAAACGGATTGTTGCAGGTCTGCATGCAACAGATATCCCGCACCACCGATTCGACGTCATGAATGGGGCGTGACGCATTCATGACCTAATGTGGAGGATCTTTTCTTACTGTTCGGCATTCTTGAGGTCTCAAAATTTTTCTCTTAGATACAGTGATTTAGAATGAATATTGCAGGTGGTAACAAAATCGTAATGGTCATGTCACGTTTCTGTAATCATTGAGGTTCAGAAACGCATCATCTCAACCCTTAACGCAGGAGAGGCATCATGCGTTACACCTTTGCCATTGTCGGTGCTGTTGCACTTGCTGGCGTTGCTACATCGGCCAGCGCCCGCGATTATCTCAGCATTGCTGGGTCTTCAACTGTCCTTCCTTTCGCCACCATTGTGGCCGAACAGCTCGGCAACAACCCGTCATTCAAGACTCCGGTCGTGGAATCTGGCGGCTCCTCAGTCGGCAAAAAGGGCGTATGCGAAGGCATTGGCACTGAATATATCGACATTGGTAATGCCTCTTCGCGGATGAAGACTGGCGAACTGGACTATTGTAACGGCAATGGTGTCGATCTGACCGAAATTAAGGTTGGCTATGATGGCATTGTGGTCGCCAATTCTAAGGCTGGTGCACAGCTGGTAATCTCCAAGGCTGATCTTGGTATGGCCTTGACTGCTATGGTGCCTGCTTGTGCTGACGGGTCTACCGGTGTGGACTGCACACAGATGATCCCGAACCCGTTCAAGAAGTGGAGCGACATCAACGCCGACTATCCGGATGTTGAAATCCGTGTTTATGGCCCGCCAACAACGTCGGGTACCCGCGCATCCTATGCTGAAATGGTGAATGAAAAGGGATATTGCAAAAAGGACGAAATGGCTAAAGCAGCGCTCAAGGCTGCCGGCTCGAAGGCAAAAGTCTGCCGCGCGATGCGGACCGACGGAGCCTATATCGAAGCTGGTGAGCAGGACAATCTGATCGTGCAGAAGCTTCAGGAAGATCCAACGGCCTATGGTATTTTTGGCTTTTCCTATCTCGATCAAAATAGCGATGCCCTGCAGGGTGCTGTGATCTCTGGAACGAGCCCGACCTTTGACGAAATTGCCGACGGCACATATTCAGTCTCACGCGCACTCTACCTTTATGTCAAACACGCCCATGTTGATGTCGTGCCGGGCATTAAGGAATATTTGAACGAGTGGGTTAAGCACTGGGGTGAGGACGGTGCTCTGTCCGATGCGGGCATGATCCCAATGCCTGCTGATGAGCGTGCCAAATATAAGGCTGCTATGGCAGATCTGCCAAAACTGACAGCAGACATGCTCTAATTAAGCTGGAATATTGAACAGGGGCCGGGTACAACAACCCGGCTTCTGTCTTTTCTAAACCATAGTTTTCTGGAGGCAATGGTGAGCAGCCTGACCCTTGGCATCGCGATCCTCATCATCAGCGCAGCTTATTTCTTTGTTGCGAATCGTGCCTCCTCGTCACAGCGTGCTGCCGGCACCAAATTTCATTCTCTTCCCCATTATTACGGCCTGTATGCGGCCCTGCTGGCGTTCCTGCCGGCTTTTGCCATTCTGCTGGTGCTTGCCATCGGAGATGATTTGGTCTTTCGGTCTTTGGCACTTGATTTTGTGCCAGACGAGGTAAAAGCCAGCAAAAACTATAAAGAAGTAATTGTGATGGCGCAGATCACCAATGTGGTAGACGGGATTAACTTTGGTGAACAGCCTGACTGGGTCTATGCCGCTGCCGAGGCGTGGAAAGGATGGGATGCCACCTCTACCACGCTAAGAACCATTCTGGTGATCAGCCTGTCTTTGCTTGGGGGCATGTTTGCCTATCGTCAGGTCAATCCTGGCTTTCGTTCGCGTAACGCGGTTGAACGTATCATCATGACGATCCTGGCAGCCAGCTCTGCCATCGCCATTCTGACGACTATTGGTATCGTTTTCTCCGTGATCTTTGAATCACTTCGGTTCTTCGCGCTGGTGCCAGTTAGCGAGTTTCTCTTTGGCACAACATGGAACCCCCAATTTGAAGGCGCCGAACGTGCTGGGTCTGGCCAGATGGGCCTGGCAACCTACGGGTCGGTTCCATTGTTTGCGGGCACCTTCCTTATTTCGATTGTGGCGCTCACCGTGTCAGTGCCCGTAGGGTTGTTCAGCGCCATCTATCTGTCCGAATATGCGACGCCAAAAGTTCGTGCTGTGGTCAAGCCAGTGATGGAATTGCTGGCTGGCGTTCCAACAGTCGTCTACGGCTTCTTTGCGGCGTTGACTGTCGCTCCGTTTATTCGGTCAACTGGCATGAGCCTTGGCCTTGACGTGGCGTCGGAGTCAGCACTTGCAGCTGGGCTGGTCATGGGCATCATGATTATCCCGTTCGTGTCATCGCTGTCAGATGATGTGATTAACGCTGTGCCGCAGGCGCTCAGAGATGCAGCCTATGGTCTTGGCAGCACGCATAGCGAGACGGTTCGTCAGGTGGTTCTTCCCGCTGCCTTGCCAGGCGTGGTGGCTTCCATTCTTTTGGCCGTATCCCGGGCTGTTGGTGAGACCATGATTGTGGTCATGGCGGCCGGGCTTGCTGCAAATCTGTCCTTTAATCCGCTTGATGCGGTGACAACGGTAACGTCGCAGATTGTTACGATCCTCGTGGGTGACCAAGAATTCGAGTCTGCCAAGACCCTGTCGGCTTTTGCGCTGGCACTGACCCTGATTGTGATCACGCTGGGGCTGAACTTCGTCGCCCTTCAGATTGTGAAGAAGTATCGAGAGCAATATGAGTGACGTGACCAAAGGCCGTATTTCACCCGACGTCGCAGCCAGCCGCGTGGCAGCTGGTCTTGCCGCACGGCGTAGTAAGGAAAAGCGTTTTCAGCTGTATGGCAAGATTGCCATTGGCATTGCGCTAGCCTTCCTGGTTACGCTTTTTGTCTCGATTTTTTCCAAGGGTATTCCTGGTTTTTTCCAGCATTATGTGACGCTTGAGGTCACGCTCGACCGCGCCAAGCTAGACCCTGCGGGGGATCTGTCAGTGCAATCGCTGTATGACGGTGATGCGCGCGGCGTTATCCGTAAGGCGTTGTATGAAGCCACTGGTGCCTCTGGGCGATCTGGGCGAAAGGCTGCCGGCAAGATCATTTCGGGTGGTGCTGAACAGCGTCTTCGTGAAGCGGTTTTGAATGATCCATCGATTCTTGATACCACGCAGAGCATGACCTTTGCGGTCGATGATGATGTCGATTCGTTTCTACGAGGGTTTATCAAGCGTGAGACGCCAGAAAAAGACCGCCGCATCAATGACAGGATGATTGGATATATTGATACATTGACGGAACAAGGGCTGATCAGTTTTCAGTTCAGCGATTATCTGATCTTTGGAAGCGCTTCGCGCAATGCTGAGATGGCTGGTATTTTCGGGGCACTCATTGGATCAATTCTGACACTGGCCGTCTGCCTTGTGCTGTCTTTCCCAATGGGTGTTGCCACGGCTGTGTATCTCGAGGAATTTGCGCCGAAGAACCGTGTAACTGAGCTGATTGAAATTAATATCAACAATCTGGCCGCTGTCCCGTCGGTGGTGTTTGGTATCCTGGGTCTGGCCATTTTTATTGGCATTTTTGGAATGCCACGCTCGATCCCTCTGATTGGTGGTGTTGTGCTGGCCCTGATGACATTGCCAACCATCATAATCTCGTCTCGCGCCGCGATCCGCGCTGTGCCGCCGAGCATTCGGGATGCGGCGCTTGGGGTTGGGGCCTCGCGTATGCAGACTATGCTCCATCATGTCGTCCCGCTGGCAATGCCTGGCATGCTGACGGGCACTATTATTGGCATGGCTCAAGCACTTGGCGAAACTGCACCGCTTCTGATGATTGGCATGGTGGCCTTTATCGTTGATGTGCCTGGCAGTGTGACCGATCCGGGTACAGTTCTGCCAGTGCAGATTTTTATGTGGGCGGACTTTGCTGAACGCATGTTTGTGCTCAAGACCAGTGCCGCTATTATGGTGTTGCTGGCTTTCTTGATCCTGATGAATGCTGCCGCCATTATCATCCGTAAGAAACTTGAACGCCGGTGGTAAATCCATTGCCGGGTGCTCAACGTCATGGAAAGTCAGATCATGAATAGTGCTGATCAGTCACATAATTTTGCAACAGCAGGTCTCCCTGCGGAAACGGTTGGTGACGTTCATGTCGATCATCCTCGCATGACGGCCCGCAACGTTGATGTGTTTTATGGCGATAAGCAGGCTATCGATAACGTGACGCTGGATATCGGCGAGAAGCAGGTGATTTCCTTCATCGGCCCATCGGGTTGCGGCAAGTCGACTTTCCTGCGCTGTTTGAACCGAATGAACGACACGATTGATATCTGTCGAATTACTGGGGAAATCGCGTTGGATGGACAGAATATCTATGATCCGAAGATCGATGTGGTGCCGCTTCGTGCCCGTGTCGGCATGGTGTTCCAGAAACCGAACCCGTTTCCAAAATCCATCTTCGACAATGTGGCTTACGGTCCCCGTATCCACGGCATTGCCACAAGCAAGGATGAACTGAACGATATTGTTGAAAGTTCGCTTGAACGGGCAGGTCTCTGGAATGAGGTCAAGGATAGGCTTCATCAGCCTGGCACGGGCCTGTCTGGTGGTCAGCAGCAGCGTCTGTGTATCGCCCGCGCTATTGCAGTCAGTCCGGAAGTCATCCTGATGGACGAGCCCTGCTCCGCACTTGACCCAATCGCAACAGCAAAGATTGAGGAGCTGATTGCTGAACTCAGCAGCGAATACACGATTGTCATCGTGACTCACTCGATGCAGCAGGCTGCACGCGTGTCGCAGCGAACAGCTTATTTTCACCTTGGCAAGCTTGTCGAGGTTGGCAATACGGACCAGATTTTCACCAACCCACAGCATGAAATGACCAACAACTACATCACCGGTAGATTTGGCTGAGTATGCTGGCTGACCGGCTTTAAACTTCAACTTTCAAGGATAGGACCCGATAATGGCTACAGCACAGCACACAAGCAGCGCCTTCGAGCAGGATCTCACCGATCTGAACCTCAAGGTGGTCAAGCTTGGTGAGCTTGCCAGCCGCCAGCTCAGCGCCTGTTTGCGCGCCATGTCAGACTTTCAGGAAACGCGGGTCGACAGGCTGATCGAGCGCGATGTTGAGCTTGACCAGCTTGAAGCTGAGGTGAATGACACAGTCCTGAATATCATCACCCTGCGTGCGCCACGGTCAGACGATCTGCGTCGTGTGCTTGCCTCTACCAAAGCCGCACACAGCCTTGAACGCGTCGGTGATTATGCCCGCAACATCGCCAAACGAACCAAATCGATCATGGCAACGGACAGCAACAATGTGCCATGGGATCAGTTGATCGAAATGGGCGGCATGGTTGTCCCAATGATAGATGATGTGCTGGTGGCATATCAGAATGGTGATCTTGACGCAGCGCAGGCCATCAGAAATTCAGACGTTCATGTCGATAAACTGAATACCGACCTTTTCAGCCTCGTGATTGACCAGATGGAGACGGGTGCAATCAGCCCACTTGTTGGCTCGCATCTTTTGTTCATTGCCAAGAATATTGAGCGGATTGGTGATTTTACAACCAGCCTTGCTGAGCAGGTCCATTTCATCGAAACAGGTCAGCCTGTCGACACAAAGCGCCCAAAGGCTGATCGCACCAGCTGGCTGATTGGTGAAGGCTGACAAAGTCTTGCGGTGATCTGGCGACGGGCGTTAGTGTTGCAGCGCACCTACCGTATTGAGGACGCCGCAAAATGGTTCCAACATCCCTATCCGATCTGGTTCTGCAAGACCGTGATGCCGCCGGTATCCTGCGGCTTACTCTAAACGACATCGGCACTCGTAATTCACTGTCAGAGGCGATGATGACAGCCTTGGCCGACGCCCTTGAAGCTGCAGCGAATGACACGGCGGTACGGGTGGTCATCCTGGCGGCAAACGGACCAGTCTTCTGTGCCGGGCATAATCTCAAGGAGCTTCAGGCCGCGCGAACCGACCCGGCGCATGCGGCTGATCGCGGCCGTGCCTATTTCGAGCGTATCATGACTGCCTGTTCAGCGCTCATGCAGTCGATTACGGCTCATCCCAAGCCGATCATTGCCGAAATTGATGGCGTGGCAACCGCGGCGGGATGTCAGCTTGTCGCCAGCTGCGATCTGGCTGTGGCGTCAACAGATTCAAAATTTGCCACTCCGGGAGTTCATATTGGGCTGTTCTGTTCGACCCCAATGGTGGCCCTTTCGCGCAAGGTTGCGTCCAAGCATGCCATGGAAATGCTCTTGACCGGTGATCCGGTTTCAGCAGACAGGGCGGCGGATATCGGTTTGATCAACCGGGCGGTTCCGGCTGCTGAGCTTGCCGAGGAAGTCATGAAAATGGCGCACAAGATTGCTGGCAAATCTGCGGCAACTGTGGCTTTTGGCAAGCCAGCCTTCTATCGTCAGCGCGAGCTTGGTCTTGCTGAGGCTTATGATTACGCGGCTGGTGTCATGGTTGACAACATGATGGCGAATGATGCTGAGGAAGGCATCACGGCCTTTATGGAAAAGCGTGCTCCAAACTGGCGGGACAGCTAATATCTCTTCAGGTTGTTGATCAGTTCTTCAATGCTCTGATCATCTGCGTAAGCGAGGCGGACAGCGGCACTGTCTTTGTCTGATGAAATGCTTCGTGATTGGCCTCAACCACATCAAGGTCATAGAGATAATTCACCATGATGCCACCAGACTGGGCCATTCCTTTTTCCGACCTGTCTGCAGCGAAATTAATCTGCTCAAGTATCGCGCCATTCCCAAGATGAAATCTAGCAACGGGGTCATTCGGCCACCCATCTTCACGTTCAGATTGGGTGAAATAGCGCAGG
>WTJS01000107.1 GCA_011524735.1 Alphaproteobacteria bacterium | reverse complement strand
GAGGGTATCCGTGAAGCAGAAGCAAGGGAGGGCCATCGCCCGCGCGCCGGTAGGCAATGTCAACTTCACCGGCTTGACGCGTATCAAAACTAAAGTCGTTGAGATATCGCATCGGTGGGTAACCTCTCGAACAAGGGGAAGTGAGCAGGCGAAAGTTTGGGAAATGTGCCAAGGCCGTGAGCCTAAGTCATGGCTCCTTCGGAGACAAGTCGGGGGCTCAGATCAGGCAAGCTAAAATGTCCTTGCATTTATGCGGTGAGTTTCTCGCGTGCGGCCGCACGATGTTCAAAATAAATAACCGCAAGACCAGCTGCAACCGTGATGGTGATGCCAATGGCTGCGAGGCCGTTTGGTAGCTCATGGAACACGAGCCAGCCGGCGAGGGTTGCGACTGGGAGTTCGATATACTGCATGGGTGCAAGCGTTGCTGATGGTGCGAATCTCACAGCATAAGTCATAGATAGATGCGCTGCTGTTCCGAAAATTCCCACAAGCACGAGAACAAAGAACTGGTTGGCTGTTGGGATCATGAGTTTGGTATCAGCAATATCCAGGCCCGATGTCACGACACATAAAGTCAGAATCATCAAAACACTCGTCAGCCCGCTCATGGATTGAAGACAAACAGGATCATAGTCCTTGGCAATCTGGCGCGTCAGCAATACCAGAAAGGCAAATAAAAATGCGACTGCCAGCGGCAACAGGGCAGGGAAGCCAACTGCGGCGAAACTTGGCTGAATAATCAGCAGGGTTCCCAAGAAGCCCGCTGTGCACCCCACCAAACGGCGCACTCCAACCTGCTCTTCAAGAAAGAAATGACCCATCAAAAGCATGATGAATGGATAAACGAAGGCAATAGCAAGGGCATCGGCGAGTGGCAGAAAACGATAGGCGCCAAACATTGCCGCCACGCCCAATATATGTACAAGGCTACGAAGGATGATAATCCGCATAACCGTCCAGCTTGTAGTGATGTGACGATCAGTCAGGATAACAACCGGTAGTGTGAACAGCCACTGCGATAGATATCGTGCCAAAAGCAGTACGACCATGGGTGTTGAGTTGGCGATCAACTTTGCTGCGGAGTCGCTGATGGGGGCAAAAACACAGAACCCCACCATGAACAGGATTCCAATAATGGGACGGTCTGCGATCATGGTGTGACCTTGCCCTTGGGTGTGGTGCTGGGTCAATCAAAACCATCGGTTTGACGGGGTTTACAATCTGGAAAAATGGTATGATGCGGGCTAGGCTTAGCGCGTGGTTTTAGAAATTTCTATTATCTTTGCTGGGTGTTTTGCTGCGGCATTGGTGAATGCAGCGCTGGCGACAGGTGGTGTTTATATCACCCTTGCTGCCAGTTCAGCGGTGCTACCATTAAGTGCAGCCATCCCCATGCAAGGCGTATTGAGTGCGCCGTCATTGATTGCACGCATTGTGCTGTTTCGACGGGATATTCAATGGTCAGCTGCGCTGCGCTTTATACCCATGGCAGCAGTCGGCACAGTGATCGGGGTGCTGGTATTCGTCAATTTGAATGAAGCGCTAATGTCGCTGACATTGGGAGCTTTATTGCTGATCCTTGTCTGGGGTGTGCCAGAATGGATTAACTTCGACATGCCGCGCCGATTCCTGGCACTAGGGGCCATACATGGCTTCTTCAGCACGATTTTCGGGGTCGGTGTATTCCTGCAGCCAGCGATGCTGCGGACCAGCATGACACGACTGCAGATAACCGGAACCCTCGCGGTGTGCCTTATAGGGATGGAAGCTGTGAAAGCCGGTGGTTACATCCAAATCGGGTTCGACTACACCGCTTACCTGCCTCACATTCTGGCTGGTACGGTGGCAGGAATTGCTGGGACCTTACTTGGGCGGCATTTTGGCGATCGTCTCAGCGAAAGGCGCTTTCGAGCCATTTTTAAATGGTTAGTTACCATTGCTGGTTTACGACTTTTGATTAATGGCAGTGCAGGCCTGCTAGGGTTGTAACCCTAGTCAATCAGGCGGTATCGCATTGTCAGCGATACATCACTTTTCTTGTAGTCATATTGTTTGATGTTTGAGTCATTCTTGGTCTGAGAGGCATTCAAGGCGAAGCTGAAGTTCTGCATTGTTTCACCAAACATGCCTCCGGCTAGCTGCAGGCCAAGAGCCGTTCGCGTCTGATCATCCTGACGAAACTTACGGCTGGTGTTTTCCATATTCGGATATTTTGTGTCGGTCGCCGTGACGGAAGCTGTCAGACGGCTGTATTTGGTAGGTGAACCTGCGATTCCAATTGTACCAGATTTT
>WTJS01000057.1 GCA_011524735.1 Alphaproteobacteria bacterium | reverse complement strand
GCGTTTGCCTGTGCATAGCTACCAATCAAATCAGAAATGTCAGACGGGTTGCGGTTATCGATGGCATTGTCTGCGCCAACCCATTCGCCAGCGATGAAATTCAAATTCATTTTGCGGAGCTCCTCGCAACGGTCGGTTCTGATCCGCTTGCCAGATCATAACGAACAAGCGCCTTAAAGGCGGCTTTCATGCTGATCGAGCCCACAGTTTTTCCGGCATCAGTCACCGTATAGATGCGGTCAACGTCACCCTCTGCGTGCGCAATCAGCGCTTCAAGTGACGTGCCGGCATCGACAGCCCCGTCTGTGTTGGCAGGCGGCTTGCCCGATGTCATGACTGACCGCACCCGCAGAACCCGTGCACGATTGATGTCACTGACAAATTCCTCGATATAGGGGTCGCTTGGGTTCAGAAGGATGTGCTGGGGTTCACCCTGCTGGACAATGAAACCGTCCTTCAGGATGACCAGATGATCAGCCAGCTTCAGCGCTTCATCAAGATCATGTGTGATGAACACAATGGTCTTATGCAGATCCTGTTGAAGCTCCAGAAGCAGATCCTGCATGGATGTCCGGATCAGCGGATCAAGCGCCGAAAAAGCTTCGTCCATAAGCATGATTTCAGCATTTGATGTCAGGGCCCTTGCCAGGCCAACTCGCTGCTGCATGCCACCGGACAGCTGGTGCGGATAGGCGCTTTCATTGCCTTCAAGACCAACACGCTTGATCCAGCGGCGGGCTTCGTCCTCAGCATTGCTGACAGCCTCACCACGGACCTGGGGAGCTAGAAGAGCATTTTCCAGAACTGTACGGTGTGGCAGCAGTGCAAATTTCTGGAATACCATCGACATCTTTGTCTGGCGAAGGGCGCGCAGCTGCTGCGCGTCATAGGCCATGATGTTGTCCCCATCCAGCATGATTTCGCCAGCGGTCGGTTCGATCAACCTGTTCAGGTGGCGGATCAAAGTGGATTTCCCTGACCCAGACAAGCCCATGATCACCGTGATCAGGCCAGCTTCGATATCGATGTTGATGTTGTTCAAACCAATGACATGGCCTGTCTTCTGCTGGATGTCTGCCTTGTCGATGCCGTCATGCAGCATCGGCAGGATCGATTTCGGATCATCACCAAAAATCTTGAACAGATTTCGTACCGCAATCTTTGCCATTCTGGCCTCGCCTTTCACAATAACGTCTTTAGCTGGTTAGATGTTGCGGGACTCGTCCACGCGGGCAAGGGCAGCCTTGGACACGCGGTCAAGGATGATCGCCAGAAGGACAATGCCGAAACCGGCCACAAAACCAACCCCAAGCCGAAGGTTGTTGATGCCGTCCAGCACCAATGTGCCAAGCCCTGGAGCCGAGACAAGTGAGGCAATCACCACCATCGCGAGGGACATCATGATGGTCTGGTTGACGCCAGCCATGATGTTGGGCAGTGCCAGTGGAATTTCGACATTGATCAGTTTCTGCCGCGCGGTCATGCCATAGGCATTCGCTGCCTCAATCACGTCGCGGTCGACAAGCCTGATACCAAGATTGGTAAGGCGGATGACCGGGACGATGGAATAGAGAATGATCGCCAGGCCATACAATTTTGGCTCGGTAATTTTGAACAGAAATATCAGCGGGATCAGATACACAAAAGTCGGTAAGGTCTGGAGCATGTCCAGAACCGGCGTGATCATGCGTTGCGCATTATCATTCTTTGACATCAGGATGCCGATCGGCACGCCGATCAGGGTACACAGAACCGTGCAGACAAAAATGATCGACAGCGTCTGCACTGCATAGCCGTAATGATCAGTAAACAGGAAGAACGCAAAACACAGCGCTACAAACGCAGTGATGCGTGATGATTTTGATGACAGTTGCGTCCCAATCAGGATCAGCGGGACAAGGCACCACCAGGGCAGGGTTGTGAACAGGGTCAGGGCTGAGTCAAGAGCCCAGGATAGAGGCTGGGTGATCGGGTCCAACACGAAGCGTAGGGCTGGCCGAATGGCTAGAAACCCGTCCTCAAGTGATTTTGTCAGGTCGCGCGTCTGCGGGATCGCGGCGCAGGCCTTATGAAGGTTGTCCAGCGAGGGAAAGGGTAATTCCCACCAGGCAGCATCATCGCCTTTTAGTTGGCGAAGGGACATCAGCGACTTGGTCTTGCTGGCGTCGCACCATTCGCGCATCCCGAAAAGATTAAAAAGACCGGAATAAGTCGCCATGTCATGTCTCCCCTGATGAATGCCGGTAGTGTTTCCCCATTGGAGAAGGCGGCAAACGGCCGGGCACGACTGAACCGTGCCCGGC
>WTJS01000157.1 GCA_011524735.1 Alphaproteobacteria bacterium | reverse complement strand
CCCCTGGCGGGTTTGAAGGCTATGCCAGTCAGGTGGCACGTATGTTTGCGCCGCGCGCGCCAGTTCTGGAACAATTGCTTGATCTTCTTTTCTACATTGCGGGGTCAGACAGCAAGGTCTCATCGCCAGAGATTGATTATCTGGCGCGGGTGGCCGAAATCTTCGGATTCACCGAAACTGACTTTCAACGCATGCTTGCCGTACATTCCGGCGATGTGCCGCCAGCCTGGCAGGTTCTTGGCGTCGAGCCAGACATTTCGGATGATGATCTTCGTGCCCGCTGGAAGGCACTGGTCCGCGAAAACCATCCTGACCGGCTGATTGCCGACGGCATGCCGGCAGAATTCATTGCCGCCGCCAATGAACGGCTGGCCCGCATCAATGATGCCTACGACCGCGTAGCCCGCTCCCGCGGCCTGATTGCAGGGACCAGCTGACATGCCCACCCCGCTTCTGACCATTGCCGAAGCCGGTGTGAATCTTGGCGACCGCTGGCTGTTCCGCAACGCCGACCTGACCCTTCATGCTGGAGACAGGCTGGCGCTTGTCGGGCGCAATGGCGCTGGCAAATCCAGCCTGATGAAATTGCTGGCAGGCCAGACCGATATGGATGAAGGCAGCCTGTGGATGGCGCCGGGATCATCGGTTGCCTATCTGCCGCAGGCCCCGACCATCCCATCTGGCATGACATTGCGAAGCGTCGTCACGATGGGCCATGATGCGGATGAAGCCGGCCGCCCAATCCCCACCCATAAGGCGGATGAATTCCTGATGCGGCTTGGGCTTGACCCGCACCGGATAAGCGACGGGCTGTCTGGAGGCGAGTCCCGCCGCGTGTCGCTGGCCCGCGCGCTCTACACCGAACCTGACGTGCTGCTTCTGGATGAGCCGACCAACCATATGGACATGCCGACCATCGAATGGATGGAAGACATGCTGCGCCAGCATCGCGGCGCGCTTCTGGTGGTCAGCCATGACCGCGCCTTCTTGCGCAATCTTGGTACCGGCATTGTCTGGGTGCATGGCGGCAAGCTGCGCCGCCGTGATGGTGATTTTGCCCAGTTCGATGACTGGTCGGAGGGCATTCTGGCCGAAGAGGCGGTTGTGTTGCACAAGATGGACCGCAGGATCGCCTCAGAAACCAAATGGTCACGTGAGGGCATTTCCGCCCGCCGCAAGCGCAATCAGGGACGTCTTCGCGAACTGGCAGCGCTGCGTGAGGAACGGGCCCGCACCGGTGGCCTGACACAGAAATCCATGCGCATGGAGACGGGCCCGGCCGAAGGCGGTGGCCAGCTTGTGCTGGAAGCCATCGATCTCAGCATTACGGTCCCAACCCCGAACAGCGAAGACCGCCGCCAGCTGCTGAACCATTTCAACATGCTGGTGCGGCGCACCGACAGGATCGGCATTGTCGGGCCGAACGGTATTGGCAAATCATCGCTGGTTAAGGTGCTGCTTGGCCATGACGAGCCTGATGGGGGACGTGTTCGTCAGGGGTTCGGGCTGAACCCAGCCTATTTCGACCAGCAGCGTGAATCCCTTGATCGCAGCGCTTCACCCTGGACGATCCTGACCGGCGGCAGCAGCGACATGATCGAAGTCGCCGGCACATCACGCCATGTCACTTCCTATCTTCGCGATTTCCTGTTCGACGACCACAAGATGACGCAGAAGGTCTCGACCCTGTCAGGCGGTGAACAGAACCGCCTGCTTTTGGCGAAACTGTTTGCCGAGACCCATAATTTTCTAGTGCTGGATGAACCGACCAACGATCTGGACATGGAAACGCTGGATCTGCTTCAGGAGGTGATTGCCGAATATGACGGCACCATCCTGATTGTCAGCCATGACCGTGATTTTCTGGACCGCACCGTCACCGCCATTCTGGCTTTTGAGGGCGACGCCAAGGTTTCGGCCCATGCTGGGGGATTTTCCGATTATCTGACCCGCCGCACTGCCGCCGCCGCGCGGCAGGACGCAAAAGCAGGAAAGATGACGGGCAAATCGAAGGGCGGCAAACCCACTTCATCGAAACCAACCGGCAATCGCACCGCCAAGCTCAGCTTCAAGGACCAGCATGCGCTGGACACGCTGCCAGGCGAGATTGAAACGCTTGAGGCGGAGATTGCCAGGCTGGAAGCGCTGCTGGCTGACCCCGATCTGTTTTCCCGCGATCCTGACAGGTTTAACAAGGCGGTGGCACAGCTGGCCTCGGCGCGGGACGAGAAGGATGAGAAAGAACTGCGCTGGCTGGAAGCCGCCGAAAAGGCCGAGGCGCTGGCCGCGGGGTAGAGTCTGTTCCCTCCCC
>WTJS01000135.1 GCA_011524735.1 Alphaproteobacteria bacterium | reverse complement strand
CAGCCCGACCTTCCCCCTCGTGAAGACCTATGAACCGCCTTGTGGCAACACCGTCATGCATTTTGATCTCTACCGGCTGGAAATGCCGGAAGAAGCATTTGACCTTGGGATTGAAGATGCCTTCATTGATGCCATCTGCCTGATTGAATGGCCGCAGAGGCTTGGCCCCTTCTTGCCACGGACAGCATTATCGATTGAGTTGAGTGTAGCCGGAGAGGCGGCTGATGCGAGGAACGTCTCTGTTGCGGGTGGCGCGCGCTGGGCTGATCTGCTTGCTGATATAAGCAAAGCCTTTCCGCAATAGGGCCCGGGACACTATCCGGTGATTTCTGCGTAGCGCTCTCGTCTTTGTGGCGCATTGCTTTTATAGTTCAATGATGCCGATCCTGCCCCCCTGTCCATCCCAGATCTATACAATTCCGGCCGGTGTTCCCTTTGCCACCACGCTGGCTGCTGGAATCATTGAACGCGCGGTAAGCCCGGAAGCCTTGGCGCGGGCAACTATCCTTGTGCCATCGCGTCGGGCCGCACAGGCGTTGCGGGCAGCATTTCTGGAAATCTGCGGTGATACGGCGACGCTTCTTCCGCGCATTGACCCGATTGGTGACGTTGAAGAGGATGCACCAGATCTTCTCGCCTTTGCCGCGGATGGAATCGACCTGCCACCTCCGATGGATCCGCTACAGCGTCAGCTATGGCTGTCCCGTCTTCTTCGGGGTTTCACGCTTGGCGGTTTGGCGCCGACAGTGCCGCAAACCGTGCGTCTTGCTGAAGCGCTGGCGCGGCTATTGGATCAGCTTGGTAATGCTGATTCCACGCCGGATATGCTGCGTGATCTTTTGCCCGACAGATTTTCACTGCACTGGCAGGATATTCTGAAGCTTCTGACCATTTTGATTGATCGTTGGCCAGCCATTCTTGAGGAGCGGGGCGAGATTGACGCAGCCGCCCGCCGAAACAGGCTGGTGCGTCTGCGTTGTCAGATTTGGCAGGACACCCGTCCTGAACACATGATTGTTGTCGCGGGATCGACCGGGACTTTTGCCGCAACGCGCGAACTGATTGGCTGTGTCGCTGGCTTGCCTGACGGGCATGTTGTTCTGCCTGGTCTGGATCTGGGGGCATTGGATCACTGGTCCGACATTCGTGAGGCTGCTGGTCATCCGCAGCATCAGCTGGCTGCGTTACTAGACAGTCTTGAAGTGGCGCCTCATGAGGTCGCGCTGTGGCAGGAGGGCGATCATCCGCAGGCTGCTGCGCGCCGTGATCTGATGCGTCAGACGTTTCTTCCGGCAGCCCTGACAGCGCAATGGCGTCAGCTTGGACGAACCAGCCCTGACCTTGGGCGTGACGCGCTGAATGGCATGTCGGTGGTGGAATGCGCAAGCCGCGGTGAGGAAGCGGCGCTGATCGCCGTGGCGATGCGTGAAGTGCTGGAGGTGCCAGAGCGCACAGCAGCGCTGGTCACGCCTGACCGCCAGCTTGCCGAAGCGGTGATTGCAGCCTTGCGGCGCTGGAATATCGATGTCGATGATTCCGCGGGTCGGTCACTGGCGCAATGCCAGGTTGGGGGTTTTCTGCATCTTCTTGTACAGCTTTGTGCCGAAGACTTTGCGCCAATGGCCATGTTGGGTTTTCTGAAACACCCCCTTGTCGGGGCGGGTATGCCACCATCTGAATTTGGCGTGATGGTCCGGGCGTTGGAGCGCGAGATTTTTCGTGGCTACCGACCCGCCCCGGGGATTGATGGCATCTTGGAAGCGCTTCAGAAAAACACGCCCCTGTGTCATTTCGTCGAGCATCATATCCAGATACCGCTTGCGGGTCTTCTTGCTGCATGGCAAGCCGCGGCGCCAACCCTTGGCAGCCTTGCCGAAGCGCTTGGCGCAGCGGCCGAGAGGTTCGCCGCACGGCGATTGAGAGAAGATGGCACCATCGATGAGGATGATGGGGCGATGCATCTCTGGGGACATGAGGATGACGGCCGAGCCGCAGCCTCACTGCTGGCGGCGCTTACTGAGCAGGGTTCGGATTTTGAAATTGATGTTGAGTCCTTCCCGCCCGTCCTGTCGCAGATGATGGACACAAGGACTGTCCGGTCGGCACGCCTGAAACATCCCCGCCTGGCCATTCTAGGTCCGGTGGAAGCCCGAATGCAGAGTGCTGACCGGACCATTCTTGGCGGATTCAATGAAGGCAACTGGCCGCCACGCCCTGAAATTGATCCCTGGACCAATGCAGAAATGCGCCAAGCTGCGGGGTTGCAGCCGCATAGTTGGCGCACCGGGCTCAGCGCTCATGACGTCTGGATGGCAAG
>WTJS01000109.1 GCA_011524735.1 Alphaproteobacteria bacterium | reverse complement strand
CGTCTGGTCTCTATGCTGGTGACAGCATTCTTCGGAGCTAATTTTCTCCGCCTGACTTTGCGCATTGATGAAAGTTTTAAAGGGGTGGCTTAGGCCGCCCCTTTTGGCTTGTGAAGTATTGCCCACCATATATGAGTTGAAGTCCGAACATGGTGTTAAAATTAAAAAATCCTAGGAATTCCCGCGATTCGCTTTTTTCTTGACGCGATGAATCGGCTTTGATTCACTGAAGGCCGTCAGTCGCATGGCGGCATTGCGAGAGAGGACATCATGTACGCAGCACGGCAAAGAATGATTTTCCTTACAGGAAGTCTGTTTCTTCTCGGCTCAGTTGTCCTGTTCTTCGGCTATCATATTTTCGCTGGAGATCGCGGCATCCTGGCGCGGCCAGAGCTTGATCGAAAGATTCTGCTGGCCGAAGAGCAGCTTCTTCTGCTGCATAAGCACAAGGACTTTTTGACGCAGCGCATCAGTCTGATGGGGTCAAAGAGTCTTGATGCTGACATGTTGGCGGAAACGGCGCGTGCTGAGCTGGGGCTTTATGCGCCAAACGATGTCATTATTACAATAGACCTTTCAAATTTGAAATTTTCTGAAAATTAGATGATTTTTAATGTAAACCAAAAAGTGGTTTATTCTTAATTTATTCATTAATTTCAGTGAAATAAAATTGTTGAAAAATATTCCTTTTCAGGGAAATCTGGCTTCCGGCGGCGCACGTGAGCAAAACGCGCCGCATTGAGATTCCGTGTGCGGCCTGGTTCTGACCGCACTCAGGCAAGGGAGCAGACGATGGCAGAGACCACCAATACATCACGTAAGCGTAAGCCTGGACGGCCGCCAAAGGCAGCCGCCGGCGGCACGGCACTCAATGATCTGCCGTCGCGGGATGAACTAGTTTCCATGTATCGCGACATGCTGCTGATCCGGCGGTTTGAGGAAAAGGCCGGGCAGCTTTATGGCATGGGTCAGATTGGTGGCTTCTGTCACCTTTACATTGGTCAAGAAGCCGTTGTGGTTGGCCTGCAGTCGGTCAGCGTGCCTGGCGATACGGTTGTCACCTCGTATCGTGACCATGGTCACATGCTGGCCTGTGGTATGGACGCGGATGGGGTCATGGCTGAATTGACAGGACGAGAAGGTGGCTATTCTCGGGGCAAAGGCGGCTCCATGCACATGTTCAGCCGCGAAAAAAACTTCTTCGGCGGCCACGGCATCGTTGGAGCGCAGGTTCCAATTGGCTGTGGTCTCGCCTTCGGCCATAAATACCGCGAGGAAAAGAATGTATGTCTGACTTACCTCGGGGATGGTGCTGTCAATCAGGGGCAGGTTTACGAAAGCTTCAACATGGCGGCTCTGTGGGACCTGCCGTGTCTATTTGTCATTGAAAACAACCAGTATGGAATGGGGACGGCTGTCACCCGCGCTGCAGCTGGAACATCCCTGGCTGACCGCGGTGCCGCCTACGGCATTCCGGGCCGTCAGGTCGACGGCATGGATGTTCTGGCTGTTCGGGCAGCCGGCGCGGAGGCTCTTGAGCACTGCCGATCTGGAAAAGGCCCGTACATCCTAGAGATGAAGACCTATCGCTATAGAGGGCATTCGATGTCCGATCCGGCCAAATATCGTACCCGTGAAGAGGTCGATGCGATGCGCAAGCAGCATGATCCGATTGATCAGCTTCGCGAAGTGCTTGCCAAACAGAATGTTGCAGATGAAGAGCTTAAGAGTCTTGATACAGAGGTGAAGGCCATTGTTACGCGTGCAACCGAATTTGCACAGACAAGTCCTGAGCCCGATCCGTCTGAACTGTTCACTGATATCTTGCTGCCTGCGGGTGGCCGCACTTCTGGCGTGGAGGCTTAACCGATGGCTGTTGAAATTCTGATGCCGGCTCTGTCGCCCACAATGGAAGAGGGAACACTGGCCAAATGGCTTGTTGAGGAAGGTGCCACAGTCCGGAGTGGCGACGTTATCGCAGAGATCGAAACTGACAAGGCCACGATGGAAGTGGAAGCTCTTGATGATGGCACAATAGGTAGCCTTGTTGTGGCGGCTGGAACTGAAAATGTGAAGGTGAACACGACCATTGCCGTGCTTTTGGAAGATGGAGAAAGCATGGATGACGTCAAAGTGAATGGTGGCCCACCAGTGGCTGACACCGCGCCTGTTGCCAGCGCTGCTGCCTCTGCAGCGACCGCAAACGTTCCAGTGGCGGAAATAGTGGCTGCCGACCCGGTTTCGGCAGGTGATGCTGTGGAAATAACGGTTCGTGAAGCGCTTCGAGATGCTATGGCTGAGGAGATGCGCGCTGACGACCGTGTGTTCG
>WTJS01000216.1 GCA_011524735.1 Alphaproteobacteria bacterium | reverse complement strand
TGTAATCAGCAACCCGAAAGTCACCGATCCAGCAAGATACGATGCAACCACAACAAGGGCGATCATCATGAACGATGCGTTGCCTAACTCCATCAGGTTAGTCCTTTTCGAAAACCGGAATGCCGCCAACCCATGTTTTGATGATGCTTCCCTGAACGGGAAGGCCTTCAAACGGCGTCACTCTGGACGAAGAGGCAAAGTCTGCGGCTCGAACGATCCAACTGGAATCGGGGTCGAACAGGACCAGATCGGCGGCAGTTCCCGTGCCAAGCGAACCGCCTTCAATATCGAGGATTGCCGCGGGCGCAAGGCTCAATACTTCCATGGCGCGGAGCAGAGGCATATGCCCCTGATGCACGAGCGCCAGCGTCAGTGGAAGCAGCGTGTCGATGCCTGAAGCTCCAGGCTGTGCTGGACCAAAGGGTTGTGCCTTTGCGTCGCCATCAACAGGGATATGGTCTGATGCCACTGCGTCGATTGTCCCATCAGCAAGGGCCTCGATGATCGCCTGCCTGTCATCCTCTGATCTCAACGGTGGGCTGAGCTTGAACGCCGTGTCATAGGTGCTGACCGACAATTCATTGAGCAAGAAATAGGGTGGAGCAGTATCTGCGGTGACTGCGAGGCCCTCTGCCTTGGCACGGCGAAGAGCTTCAACACCGTGGCGCGTGGAAACATGGGCGACGTGGTAGCGGGCGCCGGTCAGTCTGACCAGATGCAGATCACGATCGATGATCATGGCTTCTGAAACGGCTGGTTGACCGATCAGCCCAAGCCGGGTTGAGGTTTCGCCCTCATTCATTTCGCTGCCAGCGGTAAGGTTATGATCTTCACAATGCTGGATCAGCGGTTTGTCGAGCATGCTGCAATAAGACAGGAGGCGTCGCATCACGAGACTGTCCATGACACAATGCACACCATTGGCGAATCCGACGGCCCCGGCCTCAGACATCAGGCCAAGCTCAGCCATAGCCGAGCCTTGAAGTTTTTTCGTTGCAGCACCGTAAAGATAGAGCCTTGCACCGCCGATCCGCATGGCCCGGAGCGTAAGAGAGTCAATCATACTGGCATCATCGATCACAGGCTGGGCGTCGGGAAGCGATATGACGCTGGTGATCCCGCCGGCAACAGCAGCGTGAAGAAGGGTTGTCAGATCTTCCAGATGTTCATTCCCTGGGTCTGCACTCTGCACTCGCATGTCGACGATGCCCGGCGCAAGACATGCGCCGGCACAGTCAATCACTGACGCCGCCGACTTTACTTCAGCATCTGGCTCGCCACCGCTACAGGCAGAAATGACGCCGTCCTTGATTGCAATAAATCCCTTAACGTCCAGGCCTTGTGCCGGATCGAGGATGCGAGCGTTGTGAAGCAGGAGATCAGTCATCTTGCGTCTCCGGCGCTTTGGCTCAGTTTGCCCTGCGCCAAAGCCTCGAGGCATGCCATACGCGCGGCAACACCAATTTCGACCTGGGTACGGATCAGGCTCTTCTCCACATCATCAGCCGTCGCAGAGTCAATTTCCACGCCACGGTTCATAGGCCCAGGGTGCATGATCAAGGCATTGGGGGCCGCCCGCATCAGCTTGAGACGATCCAGCCCGAACAGGTTGAAATATTCGCGCTGGGACGGCGTTTCCGTGCCCTCCATCCGTTCAGTTTGAAGTCGCAGCATCATCACGATATCCACATCCGCAATGCCCTGCTCGAGGCTGGTAAAGATTTCAACGCCCATGGCATCAATATCTGCGGGCAGCAAGGTTGCTGGACAGACGAGCCGGATGTCGGCGCCCAGCGTAGAGAGCAGGTGAATGTTGGAGCGTGCCACGCGGCTGTTTGCAATATCGCCGCAGATGGCAATCTTCAGCCCGTGGATACGTCCAACCCGTCGTTTGATGGTCAGCGCATCAAGCAATGCCTGTGTTGGATGTTCATGACGGCCATCACCAGCGTTGATGACCGCTGCATCCACATGCTGGCTGAGCAACTGAGCTGCGCCAGAACAGTTATGCCGCACCACCAGAATGTGCGGATGCATGGCATTCAGCGTCGTTGCCGTATCAAGAAGCGTCTCGCCTTTCTTAACGGAGGATCCTGCAACATTGATGTTCAGAACAGATCCACCAAGATGCTTGGCTGCTAGTTCGAAGGATACGCGTGTGCGGGTGGAATTTTCGAAGAACAGATTGATAATTGTGCTGCCCTTGAGAACCTCGTTATGTGGTGGCCCGGGCGCACGGTCGGCTTGCAGAAGATCGGCAAACATATCGCCGCGATCGATCAGAGCCATGATTTCGAGGGGATTGAGACCTTCAATGCCAAGCAAATGGCGTTGAGACAACC
>WTJS01000232.1 GCA_011524735.1 Alphaproteobacteria bacterium | reverse complement strand
GTCCAGATTCAAACAGCTTCCACAGGCCAGCAGCCGTCCCGCTGGATTGAACGGTGTAACCCTGCCGGGCGAGGGCCTGCTGCACCACAAGCCTGACCGACTTGTCATCTTCAGCAACCAGAATATGAGCAGGCTTATCGGTCATGCTTCACCCCCTCCACCCGCCAACGGGAAATTCAGCCTGAAAACTGTCTGCCCAGGCACCGTGTCAACCTCAACCAATCCGCCATGATCAGCCACCACACTGGCAACCAGCGCAAGACCAAGACCACTTCCACCAGATTTGCCAGAAACAAACGGATCAAAAATGTGATCCCGAAGATCAGGCGCAATTCCCGGTCCGTTGTCGATGACCTCTACCTGTATCGGCACATGGAGACGACCCGCTCCGCTTCCATTCAATCTGCGACCACGAGAATAGGATGTCTTAACTATCAATTCTGATTTTTTATCAGTAGCTTCAAAGGCATTCTTAATAATGTTTAAGAATGCTTGAATCAAAAGATCTCTGTGCCCATCAAAGGCTGGAAGTGACGGATCATACCGCCTCATAACTGTCATATGAGTGCCGTAAGACGCCTCTGAAATGCGTAGACAATGATCCAGAATTTCATGGATATTGACAGGTGCCAGCGCCCCGCCTCCACCAGTAAACCCCTCCATCCGATCAAGCAGTGCCGTTACGCGATCGGTCTCCTCAACAATCATCTTCGCAAATTCCAAATTCTCCGGAGACAAATCGGACTGAATGAGCTGCGCCGCGCCTTTAATGCCGGCAAGCGGGTTCTTCACTTCATGTGCCATCAGCGCTGCCATTGCCGAGATCGAGCGCGCCGCCCCGTGAAAAATTGACTGTCCGCGCAACCTTTCTGCAAGCTGTCGTTCCTGCAATGTCACAAGCATACGTCCATTATGGCTGGTGCGATCGCCAAAAGGAGCGATCTGAACATTAAGGAGCTTCAATCCAATCCTTGGACCTGAAATCTCAATCCCCTGATCAGCAACAGATGCCATCTGAGAGCGCGACCTTGCCAGAAGCGCACATAGGCTGGAGTCACTTGGAATCTGCGCTGAAAGCTCTGTATCCCGCAACATGGATTCACTTGAGTCAAAGAACATTTCAGCTGCGTGATTCAGGAAAATGAACCTGTCATGCTGGTCGAGAAGAAATACCGGATTGGGCAAACTAGCCAGAATGTGGCTGCTCTCGCCTTGAATGTCGTGAGATGGGCTGGGCACCATTACGCAGCCTCAGCCTCGTAAAGGCCGTTGAAAAACTGGTCAACTGCTGCAAAAACCACAGCCGCGTCGGTAGAATTATTGGCTACATCACGAAGCTCAGCGGCCCCTGGAAGGCCGTGAGCGTACCAGGCAATATGTTTGCGTGCCAACCGCATGGCCGGCGCACCATAATGTGTCAGCATATCATCAAGATGGGCCTGCATCATGGCATGCCGTTCAGCGATGCTGGGATCGGGTCTGACTGCCCTTCCCGACAACAAATCACCAGCCTGCGCCAGCAACCAGGGTCGGCCTTGCGCGCCTCGACCAATCATCACGCCCGCGGCACCACTTTGCTGCATGGCCACTGCCACATCATCAAGATCACGGATGTCACCATTCACAATTACGGGAAGGTCAACGGCTTTAACAACCTTTGATACAGCAGCCCAGTCGGCGGAGCCGTTATACATCTGGCACCGCGTACGACCGTGAACGGCAATCATGGCAATGCCAACATCCAAAGCCCGACGCGCGATAGATGGCGCGTTCAGACTGTCATCATCCCACCCAAGCCGCATCTTCAAAGTAACCGGCACATCAACTGCTGCACTGACCGCTTCAAGAATAGCACCTGCGAGCACCTCATCGCGCATCAGCGCCGAGCCAGACAGCTTCCCTGTTACCTTTCGTGCAGGACATCCCATATTGATGTCGATAAAGGTCGCACCCAGATCCGCGGCAATCTTGGCGGCATCCGCCATAATACGAGGATCCCAGCCTGCCAGCTGAACTGACAGAGGCACCTCAGATACCGTATCGGTGCGCAATTTGCGCATCTCAGTGCGGACCTCACGCAAGATAGCAGCGCTGGCCACCATTTCAGTCACCACAAGACCACCACCAGCACGACGCACAGCGCGCCTGAACGGCATGTCCGTTACGCCAGACATTGGCGCCAGAATGGCGGCGTGTGGGATGGCTATTCCGCCAATTTCGAGACCCATGGTGACTGCCTAACTGCTGAAATTTTGGGCATACTGCACCAGAAACAGGCAAGCTTGCCAGCATTTTCAGACCTTCGGCAGGTCAATTTATAGAAAGTGAGCACCGGCTCCCGCGGTCATTCACGCCAAGCCAAGCCGTTCAAAGCAGCAGCATCTTCACGTGCCACGATCGATTTGCCTGAGCACAGCTGGCGAACTTCCCCCGGAGTTTTACTCTCAGAATTTACAATGGACTTTAAACAGGCATTTGAGAGATAACGTCAGACATGAGCTCCCAACCCACCGATATCACACCGCAAAATGGTGACATCGCCTCCGCCAGGCTTGGCGTTATAATCGTTGCCGCAGGCGGTGGTACGCGTATGGGTGGCGGACTGGAAAAGCAATATCGCAATCTTGCGGGATGCGCCGTAGTCACCCATTCCGTGCGGAGTTTTATCTCCCACCCAGCGACCGGTGACATTGTCATTGTCATTGCCGCCGGCCGCCTGGATGCAGCCAGAGCAGCCCTTGGCAACCTGCTTGATGACCCGCGCATCACGCTGGTCGAAGGCGGTGCGAGGCGGCAGGATTCCGTTCAGGCTGGGCTTCAGGCACTCAGCAATACTGCGCTTCCTCTTGTTGCCATCCATGACGCGGCACGCCCGTTTCTGCCTGCTGACGTTATCGACAGGTTAATTGAAGCCATGGATAGCGGTGCTGACGCAGCTCTTCCAGTTCTTGCTGTCACAGATACGTTAAAACAGGTCAGTGAAAACCGTGTTATGGGCACAACTGATCGTTCATCACTGGCACGGGCGCAGACCCCACAGATATTCCGTTTACCAGCGATATTGGATCATCACAGACAGCACGACCAAGCTTCTGAGGTAACGGACGACATACGCCTCGTCGAAGACAGTGGCGGGACCGTTGTGACCGTTGCAGGCGACGAACGCCTTATGAAGCTGACGACCGCGGGCGATTTTGCCATATTGAATGCCATGACAACCGCGTCAGACGAGAATGCCATGACTTCTTTCCCTTCCATTGCAGATATTCGCACTGGCAATGGCTATGACGTACATCGTTTTTCTGATGGGCCTGGGCCAGTGCATCTTGGTGGGATCGAGATACCAAGCGATCGTGGGCTGGATGCCCACTCGGATGGCGACGTTGGGCTGCATGCGCTGTGTGATGCTATTTTTGGCGCTCTGGCTGATGGCGATATCGGCTCGCATTTTCCTCCGTCTGACGACAAATGGAAAGGTGCCTCAAGCGATCAGTTCCTGACATTTGCGGCTGAGAGATGCACATTAAAAGGCGCTAAAATACTACATCTGGACCTAACCTTGATTTGCGAGGTGCCAAAAATTGGGCCCCACAGGCAAGCCATGCGTGAACGAATTGCAACGCTGGCGGGAATTTCCATCGACCGCGTCGCGGTGAAAGCCACGACGTCAGAAAAGCTAGGCTTTACAGGTCGCGGAGAAGGCATTGCCGCACAGGCCACTGCCACCATTTTCCACGGCACGATCACTGCAGGCGATAAATGAGCATGAACACCACATGGGCAACTGTCGCAACGCTAGGACCCATTGGTCGCATGCGCCCTGCCCCGGGGACCTGGGGGTCAGTGGCCGCTCTGCTTACCGGCGTCGGGCTTGCCAGCGCCGGATCCTGGCTTCTGGAAATTGGCGTTGTTATCGTCTGCATCATCGGTGTTACCGCTTCCCAACAGTACGAGCTGGCAACCGGTCGTAAGGATGCATCTGAGGTTGTGATTGATGAGGTCGCCGGCCAGTGGATTGCGCTGCTAGTTGTGCCTATAGAGTGGCATTGGGTTCTGGCAGCATTCGTTCTGTTTCGCCTGTTTGACATCGCCAAGCCCGGACCAGTTCGCATGGCGGAAGCCCTTCCCGGCGGATGGGGCGTCATGGCGGACGATATTGTCGCTGGCGTGCTTGCCGCCATCTGCCTTCTTGCCGCACAATGGGGTATCGCATGACAGATTTGGTATTGATTGCAGAACAGATCGTCACGAAGGCAACCGCAGCGGGCGTTATGCTGACCTGCGCTGAATCCTGCACGGGGGGCATGGTTGCAGCTGCACTGACGGACATTTCCGGCGCATCATCCGTTCTCGATCGCGGCTTTGTTACCTATAGCAATGAAGCAAAGATGGATCTTCTTGGCGTACAGGACAGCACGTTAATCACACATGGGGCGGTATCGTCAGAAACAGCCAAAGAAATGGCTTCAGGAGCCCTTGCTGCAGCACCAGGCACAGCAGTGGCGGTCGCGATCACAGGCATTGCAGGACCGGGCGGTGGCAGTGCAGAAAAACCTGTTGGACTTGTCTGGTTTGGCCTTGCCACGACCGAAGACGGCCCAGTAACTGAGCGCCATGTATTTACGGGCGATCGTGCTGCCATTCGTCTTCAGGCAGCTCATCATGCTCTGTTAATGATACGGAACGCGTTGTAGCAGCCAGGCTGGCGAGTTAGGCCTTGCCCTCAGCCAAATTATCCAGCTGCGGAACCCCATACAAATCATCTGCACGCGTCTCAAATGCCTTTACCATACGCTTTACGGCTTCCGTGAACAGCGTCTCTATGACCGACTGAAGCAGCCGTGAATTGAATTCGAAATCAACATAGAAATCGATTTCGCATCCATCTTCATGCGGCAGGAACCGCCAGCTATTGGTCAGATATTTGAAAGGCCCTTCGGCATATTTGACCTCAATCTCAAGATCGACGGGGTTCAATTCAACAAAGGACGTGAACCGCTCACGGAACATCTGAAATCCAATAATGAGATCAGCGTTCAACTCACGCTCGTCCTGATGCCGAATACGTGCCGCCATACACCATGGCAGAAATTCTGGATACCGGCGCACATCTGCGACCAGCGCATAAAGCTGCTCAGGGCTATGCGGTAAAACCCTCTTTTCAGCATGCACTGTCATATCAACTGGCCGCCAGCGACGCGTTACGTGCTTGTTGCAGCGCCGCAAAATCGGCATCTGCATGGTAGGATGATCTTGTCAGCGGCGTTGACGACATCAACAGAAACCCTTTGGCACGCCCTAGCTTTGCATAACTATCGAAGATGGCGGGTTCTACAAACCTGTCGACGGGTGCGTGCTTCGGTGTTGGCTGCAGGTACTGACCAATCGTCATGAAGTCAACATCAGCGCTGCGCATATCATCCATAACCTGACCGACCTCTTCATCGGTTTCACCAAGTCCAACCATGATGCCAGACTTTGTAAAGATC
The DNA here is from genome assembly GCA_011524735.1 of Alphaproteobacteria bacterium. Taxonomy (GTDB): domain Bacteria; phylum Pseudomonadota; class Alphaproteobacteria; order Puniceispirillales; family Puniceispirillaceae; genus UBA8309. The sequence continues at coordinate 4,365 of WTJS01000232.1, read as the reverse complement.
GATGGATCGATTGTTTTGACCTGATGCAAAATGGACAGCGAATGGAAATACCGCGCGCCCGGGCGAATGCTGGGATACAGCCGTGGCACAGTTTCCATATTGTGATTGAACACATCAGGACGTGCCTTCACGACAACTTCCAGAGCGCCATCTTTACGCAGAAAGTCTGGGGTCAGAACTTCGATGGTCGTCGCCGGAGAGGCAAGTCTTATGGCGAGGATTGTCCGCGCAAAATGCTCTGCCCCACCATCTTCAAGATCATCGCGATCGACTGACGTGATCACGACATGCTTCAGGCCAAGTTTGGCGACTGCCTTCGCAACATTCTCGGGCTCATGCGGGTCAAGAAGATCCGGTCGACCTGTTGCTACATTGCAGAAAGCACAGGCCCGTGTGCAGACAGACCCAAGGATCATCATGGTGGCATGCTTCTGCGCCCAGCATTCACCAATGTTAGGGCAAGCTGCCTCTTCACACACCGTTACCAGGTCGAGGTCGCGCATCAGCGACCTTGTTTCAGCATATTCAACCGATACGGGTGCCTTCACACGCAACCATTCAGGCCGGCGTGGCTGTGGCCGCTCCGGGTTCTTGCGCTTTTCGGGATGGCGCTCGGCGCCTTTGGTGGTGTTGACCTGTGGCATGGCGGATAAAATTCCGTAGTTAGGACCAGCAGCTAACCGTCGTCATAGCATGTGGAAATGCCCGGTTACACCCCTAGAAATGGATAGCGCGACCATATGCATCAAGAACAGATTCATGCATAGCTTCAGACAATGTTGGGTGCGGGAATATGGTCTGCATCAGCTCCGCCTCTGTCGCTTCCAGCGTACGGGCAATTGCATAACCCTGAATGAGTTCAGTCACTTCAGGTCCAACCATATGGGCGCCCAGAAGCTCTCCCGTCTTGGCATCAAAAACTGTCTTGATCAGTCCCTGATCGTCGCCAAGCGCAATCGCCTTGCCATTGGCCAGCATAGGGAACCGTCCGACGCGAACCTTGTGCCCAGCTTCAATCGCCGCGGCTTCCGTCATGCCAACTGACGCAACCTGGGGTCGACAATAGGTGCAGCCAGGGACCGCGCCAGCACCGATAGCATGTACATCCGCCTGCCCGGCAATCTTTTCAACACATATAATGCCCTCATGGGATGCCTTATGTGCCAGCCATGGTGGCCCAGCCACATCGCCAATCGCATAGACACCGGGCTCGCCAGTTGCTCCCCATTTGTCATTCACAATATGACCGCGATCAACCTTTACAGCGGTACCTTCCAGACCAAGATTTTCCGTGTTGCCCGTGATGCCAACAGCCAAAATGGCCCGGTCGGCAACAATCGGAGCAAGGCCGCCTTCAAATGTGGCAGTGACGCCATTCTTATCTGCCTTCAGGCCTGCAAGACGGGCACCGGTGACAACATTCATCCCGCGCTTCACAAAAGCTTTCTGAACGAAGTCGGAAATCTCAGCATCCTCAACAGGCAGGATGCGATCCATGGCTTCAACCAGTGTCACATCAACGCCCATGTCGTGATAGAAGGATGCGAACTCTGAGCCAATCGCGCCTGAACCAATAATGATCAGCGATTTCGGCATGGTCTTTGGCACCATTGCCTCGCGATAGGTGAGGATTTTCTCACCATCTGCCTCCAGACCTGGGAGTGCACGAGCGCGGGCACCTGTTGCTAGAATGACATGCTTTGCCATCAGCGACGAGCCGCCTGCAAGCTTCACTTCGCGAAGATCACCCTTTTTTCCGCCAAGACTGGCAAGATCATCAAACACCGTTACCTTGTTCTTCTTTAGAAGGTGCTTTACGCCAGCCGACAGACGGCCAGCAACATTACGGGACCGCTTAACGACAGCAGGAAGGTCAATGGTGACCTCACCCGAAACAGTGATGCCGAAATCCTTCATCTCATCGATTGAATGCTTCAGTTCGGCTGCACGAAGCAGGGCTTTGGTCGGGATACAGCCCCAATTAAGGCAGATGCCACCCAGATGCTCGCGCTCGACAAGCGCCACTTTCATGCCAAGCTGGGCACCGCGGATTGCAGCAACATAGCCACCAGGGCCACCGCCAACGACAATCAGGTCAAAGGATGTTTCACTGGCCATAATCGGGCCTTTCTGTGCCATGGAACACGATTTCGTCTAAAGGAGCATCGTCACCGGCTGTTCAATATAACCCTTGAACGCCTGCAGCCATTCCGCACCAACCGCCCCGTCTACAACACGGTGGTCAGCAGACAGAGTCACCGTCATCACGGTTGCAACGGCAAGCTGGCCGTCTTTAACGACAGGACGCTGCTCTCCGGCACCAACAGCCAGAATGGCGCCTTGTGGCGGATTGATCACTGCAGCAAACTCACGGATACCAAACATGCCAAGGTTGGAGATTGTAAAGCTGCCGCCAGAAAACTCTTCCGGCGCAAGCTTGCCTTCTCGGGCACGGCTCGCCAGATCACGACTGATCTTGGAAATTTCAGCAAGCCCCTTCTGTTCTGCGGCCCAAATCACCGGTGTGACCAGCCCACCATCAACGGCAACCGCCATGGCAATATCGGCATGATGGAACAAACGTGTATTGTCACCTTCCCACGAGGCATTTGCATTGGGCACCTTGATCAACGCCATGGCCGCCGCACGAATGACAAGGTCATTGACCGATAGCTTGACGCCGTCTGGCGCAGTTTCATTCATCGTCTTGCGCGCTGCCAGCAGATTGTCGATTTCACAATCTACTGTCAGATAGAAATGCGGTGCCGTCTGCTTGGACTCCTGAAGGCGTGATGCAATGACCTTGCGCATCTGGTTGTTTGGTACAAGCGTGCTTGCACCAGGTGATGCAGGAGCGTGAGACATTGTAATCTGTGCAGACGCTGTTGAAGTGGCTGGCCGGCTCAGAGCATCTTCCACATCGCGACGCAAGATACGGCCATGGGGGCCGCTACCCGACACGCCAGACAGATCAAGATTTCCATCCCGTGCGATACGGCGGGCAAGCGGTGTCGCAAAGATACGATCCGCTGCTGTTGTAACCGGCTGAGCCGAAATCGGCACCGCAACAGGTGCGGCCGCTACGGATGGCTGCACAACCGCTGCTGGTGCGGCAGGCGCTTCAACAGCCACAGGGGTCCTTGCTGGTGTGGCTGGTGCTGGCACTGCAGCAACATCATCAGCATTTTCGCCATCCTCAGCCAGACGGGCGATCGCGGTACCAACTGCCACACCTTCAGTCCCCGCGTCGATGAGAATAGCTGCAAGAACGCCTTCATCGACAGCCTCGACTTCCATGGTTGCCTTGTCAGTTTCAATCTCAGCAATCACGTCTCCGCTGCGCACAGAGTCACCGACAGCAACATTCCATTTGGCGAGCGTTCCGGTTTCCATTGTGGGTGAAAGCGCCGGCATCAGAATATCTACAGCCATGGTTTAAGCTCCCCGAAAGCCTTCGCAGCTGGCAAGCGCGGTGGCGACGATATCCTCCACCTGAGGCAGAGCCAGCTTTTCAAGATTGGCGGCATATGGCATAGGAACATCCTTGCCGGTGACACGCGCAATTGGCGCATCGAGCCAGTCAAACGCCTGCTCCATAACCTGCATGGCGATTTCCGAACCGACCCCCGCAAATGGGAACCCTTCTTCACAGGTTACCAATCGCGATGTTTTCTTAACAGAATTCACAATGGTTTCAGTATCCAGAGGCCGGATGGTTCGCAGATCAATCACCTCTGCCGAGATACCGTGTTCGGCAAGCTTGGCGGCAGCCTCCAGCGCGCGGCCGACCATGATGGAAAAGGCCGTGATCGTGATATCCGTGCCTTCGAGAACCACTTTGGCCCGGCCAATGGGAACGATCCAGTCATCATCGGTGGGAACATCAAAGCTCTGTCCGTACATCACCTCATTTTCCAGGAAGATAACTGGGTTAGGATCACGGATAGCTGCCTTCAGCAGTCCCTTGGCATCTGCCGCTGACCAGGGTGACACTACCTTCAGACCAGGACAATGCGCATACCAGCTGGCATAGCACTGGGAATGCTGGGCGGCGACCCGGCTTGCGGCGCCGTTTGGTCCGCGGAACACGATCGGGCAGCCCATCTGGCCGCCTGACATGTAGAGCGTCTTGGCAGCCGAGTTGATGATCTGGTCAATGGCCTGCATGGCAAAGTTGAAGGTCATGAATTCAACAACCGGGCGCAGATCGCCAAAAGCGGCACCAACACCCAGCCCGGCAAATCCCTGCTCGGTAATCGGGGTGTCAATTACGCGCTTCGGTCCGAATTCAGCCAGCAGTCCCTGGGTGACTTTGTAAGCCCCCTGATATTCTGCAACTTCTTCACCCATGACGAACACACGGTC
>WTJS01000031.1 GCA_011524735.1 Alphaproteobacteria bacterium | reverse complement strand
CAAAGAATTGCTTGGATACAGCTAAGTGTTTGAAAAGAGTGGCGCACCCGAGAGGATTCGAACCTCTGACCTCTGCCTTCGGAGGGCAGCGCTCTATCCAGCTGAGCTACGGGTGCGGCGGGTAGCTAGTACTACCAGTAAGGCGGGTTATACGCTGGCCAACCCGCAAAGCCAAGAAATTTAGCCGTCAAGCTCCGACGCCCCCTTCAGCCCTTAATCGCAGCCCTCGATCTCAGCTCCCGATCTTAGCCGCCAGTCAATTCCAGGAACACGTCTTCCAGATCCGGCTCGGCAGTGCTGACATCGCTGATTTCAAGTCCGGCGGCGCTGACCGCCGCGATGATCTCCGCTGCTGACATGGTGCTGGGGTCATAGCGGACCGCCAGGCCGCCCTCATGAAGCTGTGCCCCGATGGCAGCAAGACTGTCCGGGACCGCATGCATCGACCCGTCCTTCAGGCTGAGCCGCAGTTCCTTGCGGCTGGCCCCTGCCATCAGCTGGTCCTTTGGCTGGTTGGTGATCATCTGCCCATGATTCAGGATGGCAATCTGGTCACACAGCGCCTCTGCCTCCTCCAGATAATGGGTGGTCAGAACAATCGTTACCCCAGCCTCATTCAACGCTCGAATATTGTCCCAGAGCCGCTGGCGAAGGGCCACATCCACACCCGCTGTCGGTTCGTCCAGAACCAGAATGGGCGGGTTATGCACCATTGCCTTGGCCACCAGCAGCCGCCGACGCATGCCGCCAGAAAGCCGCCTTGCATAGGTGTGTGCCTGCTCGGTCAGTCCAACTATTTCCAGAATTTCATCGCTGCGGCGCTCGGACTTCGGCACGCCAAACAGCCCGGCCTGAAGTTCCAGCGTCTGGCGCGGCGAGAAATAGGCGTCGATATTCAGTTCCTGCGGCACGATGCCGATATTGGCCCGCGCCTGACGCGGGTTGTCATCAATGTCAGTGCCCCAGACACTGATAGACCCGTCTGTCTTGATCACCGTGCCAGCCATGATATTGATGAAGGTCGATTTGCCGGCCCCATTTGGTCCCAATAGCCCGAAAATAGTACCTGTCGGAATGTCAAGATCGACCCCCTTCAATGCATGTTTTGGCGCGCTACCGCCGGCGCCGGTATAGGTTTTCTGCACGCCACGCGCACGGATGGCGATGCCGTCGGTAGGGGTGTTGATAAATGGCTGGGTCATATCGGGACAATCTGCTGCAACTGCTCTCTACATATAGTCTGAGATACAGCGATGGCAATTGCATCGACGCGTCGATGGCGATAGATTTCATACCATGTACCAGCGGCCTTTAACGGTTCGCGCTCTTTTCTTCTTTCAGGACCCGATGACGATCATGGCAGATAATCCAGCAGGCAACGCCACTGACACCACAACTGCAATTCCCGTTGCTGGCCCGCGCGTGGCCTGCAATGGCGGCGGCGGCCCGCTGGGCCACCCGCAGGTCTGGCTGACCTTGGGCACTGATGGTGAAATAACCTGTCCGTATTGTTCACGCCATTATGTCAAAAGCAGCGGTGCTGATGATGAATAGGTCGACTAGCTGATGAGCGATCGCGAACAGCTCGTCCTGATTGACGGGTCTGGATATATCTTCCGGGCGTTTCATGCACTGCCACCCATGACCCGTGGGGACGGCACGCCGGTGAATGCGGTCTATGGATTCACCGGCATGGTGATGAAGCTTGTCGATGACCTCGATCCGGCGCATGTGGCGGTGGTATTTGACACGGCCCGTCAGACCTTCCGCAATGATATCTATGCAGACTATAAGGCCAACCGCACCGACCCGCCCGAAGAGCTGGTGCCACAGTTCGACCTTGTCCGCGCTGCCACCGATGCGCTGAGCCTGCCAAAGCTTGAAGCTGCTGGGTTTGAGGCAGACGACCTTATTGCCACCTATGCACGGCTTGGCGAGGAAGCTGGGCTGGAGACAGTGATTGTCTCTTCCGACAAGGATCTGATGCAGCTTGTGCGCGGCGACATCACCATGCTCGACCCGATGAAGCAGCGCCGCATTGCCGCGCCAGAGGTTGAAGAACGGTTTGGCGTCACGCCAGACAAGGTTGTTGATGTTCAGGCGCTTGCCGGTGACTCCACTGACAATGTGCCGGGGGTCCCCGGCATTGGGATCAAGACCGCCGCCGAATTGATCAATACTTATGGCGATCTGGAAACCCTGCTTGCCGAAGCGGGGGGAATCAAACAGCCAAAACGGCGTGAAAACCTGATCAATTTTGCCGAGCAGGCCCGCATTTCGCGGGAGCTCGTCAAGCTGCGGGATGATGCCCCGACACCGCTTCCGCTTGAAGGGCTGAAACGCGTCGAACGGGACATGGATCGGTTGACGGCCTTTCTCGCCGAACAGGATTTCAAACGTCTGCTGACCCGTATCGGGGCCCCTGGAGCTGCTGCCCAGCCCGCGATCCGGTCAATGGGGGGATCGCCAAGCCCGTCGGCCCCCGCCAGTGATGCAGGTGCGGCACAAACTATGCCGGCCATCCCTGTGCCAGCGGATGGAGAGGTGTCCTACAGTCTGATCACAGACTTAGAGAGCCTTGAAGGGTTTGTGGCTGCGGCCCGCAAGCAGGGCTATCTGGCCGTGGATACGGAAACAACCTCGCTGAACGCTGCGGCAGCCGAGCTGGTTGGGGTGTCGATGGCGCTAGCCCCTGGCCATGCCTGTTATGTGCCGCTTCGCCATGGCGGCGGTGCGGTCAGCAAGGATGGGCAGGGTGGGCTTGATCTCGATGCCCCGGCTGATGTGCCCGTGCAGATCGTTTTTGATGATGCGATGGGCCTGTTGAAGCCATTGTTTGAGGACCCGTCTGTTCTGAAGATTGGCCACAATCTGAAATATGATTCGCATGTTCTGCTGCGCCCACATAATGGTGGCATAAGGCTTGCCCCGGTCGATGACACGATGTGCCTGTCTTATGTTCTGGATGGGGGACGGGTCGGTGGTCATTCCATGGATTATCTGGCCGGACACTGGCTTGATCACACCACAATCAAATATGAGGATGTCTGCGGCAAGGGGGCCAAACAGGTCAGTTTTGCCTCAATCTCGCCAGAAGCGGCACTGGATTATGCGGCTGAAGATGCGGATATCACCCTGCGCCTTTGGCAGATGTTGCGGCCACGCCTGGCGCTGGAAGGTGTAGCGTCGGTCTATGAGCGACTGGAACGTCCGCTGATCCCTGTTCTGGCGGCGATGGAAAGTCGGGGCATCACCGTCAATCCGTCAATTCTGGCACGGATGTCGAATGATTTTGCCACCCGTATGGAAGCGCTACAGACAGAAATTCACGAACTTGCCGGGGAGCCCTTCAATATCGCCTCACCAAAGCAGCTTGGGGAAATACTGTTCGACAAGATGGGGCTTCAGGGGGGCAAGAAATCCAAGACTGGCGCCTATTCCACTTCGGCAGATATTCTTGAGGATCTGGCTGCCGAAGGTGTGGATGTCGCGGCGCGCGTTCTTGACTGGCGTCAGCTTGCCAAGCTGAAATCGACCTATGCCGACGCGCTTGTTGACAGCATCCTCCCTGAAACAGGCCGGGTGCACACCTCATTTTCTATGGTCGGGGCGTCAACCGGTCGGCTGTCATCATCGGATCCAAATGTGCAGAACATTCCTATCCGCACGGCGGAAGGGCGACAGATCCGCACTGCCTTTGTTGCGGCTGAGGGAAAGAAGCTGATCTCGGCTGACTATTCGCAGATCGAACTTCGTCTGGTGGCGCATGTGGCGGGCGAGGAGTCGATGATCGACGCGTTCCGCAATGGGGTAGACATTCATGCTCGTACCGCGTCAGAGGTGTTTGGCATTCCACTCGATCAGATGGATGGCGAAACGCGTCGTCGCGCCAAGGCAATCAACTTCGGGATTATTTATGGTATTTCGGGCTTTGGTCTTGCGCGTCAACTAGGCATCAGGCAGGGCGAGGCACGTGATTACATCAATGCCTATTTCGAGAATTTCCCAGGCATTCGCGGCTATATGGATAGGATCAAGATGGAGGCCCGCGAGGCTGGCCATGTCGAGACGCTGTTTGGGCGGCGTATCCATATCGGCGGGATCACGGCCAGCAACCCGGCGCAGCGCGGCTTTGCCGAGCGTCAGGCCATCAATGCGCCAATTCAGGGTAGTGCAGCTGACATTATCAAGCGGGCGATGATCCGGCTTCCAACGGCGCTGGAACAGGCTGGTATTGCCGCAGACATGCTGCTTCAGGTGCATGATGAACTTATTTTCGAGGTGGACGCAGATATCGCCGATGCGGCGGTAGAGGTGATCCGCACGGTCATGGAGTCAGCCGCGTCCCCTGTCCTTGAGCTAGCCGTGCCGCTTGTTGCAGAGGCAGGTGTCGCCGATAGCTGGGCCGAGGCGCATTGACAGCAGTCATCCTCGCTTCCCTGTGACAAGGACTTCTATCCTCTGCTGGCGGGCGGCTTTGCGGCGGCAATGCGGCAGAGGTGGCACAAAGGCGTCATATCTTGGCCCTTTTTGATGATTAGTCCTGCTTATGGGGTGTGAAACACCCCTGACCGTGATGAGTTGTCCGTCAGGGTTGGGTTGGTAAAAAGGGTCAGCTGGATTGAGCCGGCAGGAGGATGCGAAATGGGAACACGGATTGCGCTTGTTGATGATGACCAGAACATTCTGACTTCGGTGTCGCTGACACTGGAAGCTGAAGGGTTTGAGGTTGATTGCTATCACGATGGCGAAACAGCACTGCGTGGCCTTGCACAGCGGCCAGCCGAACTGGCGGTGCTGGATATCAAAATGCCGCGCATGGATGGCATGGAGCTTCTGCAGAAAATCCGTTCAAGCTCTGCGCTGCCAGTCATTTTTCTGACCAGTAAGGATGACGAGCTTGACGAGGCTCTGGGCCTTGGCATGGGGGCAGATGACTATATCACCAAGCCATTCTCACAGCGGCTTTTGCTGGCACGCATTCGTGCGGTGCTGCGCCGCGCCGCGCCAGGCGACATGGATACCTCTGGACCTAACATTGTCCGGCAGGGCGAACTGCTCATGGACCCTGACAGGCATCTGTGCAGTTGGAAGGGGAGTGAGGTTAAGCTGACTGTCACAGAATTTTTGATTCTGCAGGCGCTGGCGTCACGCCCCGGCATGGTGAAGAACCGTGACCAGTTGATGGATGCGGCCTATGGCGAGTCCATTTTTCTGGATGACCGCACCATCGACAGTCACATCAAACGGCTGCGGCGCAAGATACGCTCGCATGATTCTGAGTTTGACCATATCGAAACCCTGTATGGCATTGGATACAAATATCGCGCGTCCTGATCCAAACTGACGGGTGCCAGTCAGCAACGGATGTGAGATGATGTCACGGCAATGAATGGCGGTACGGTAGGATGTCTGATCTAGTGCCGTGAATGGGAAGTGGTAGTGCAAGCGTGGGTGTGCAATTCATCAAGCAGAGCGCTGCGCAGATCAGAGATCTGATCCGTCGAGCAGCGCAAAGGGCGGTTATCGCCCGGACGCTTGTGCGTCTGCGTTTGAGGGTGAGCCGTCTGAGCATTCGCATCATGGCGATCATGCTGTTTCCGCTGGTGCTTTTTTTTGTTGGTCTGTTTTCTATCGACCAATACCGCACAACGTTGATCCAGGCAGAATTCACGGCACTGGAACGCCAGAGTTTTACATTGGCGCGGTCTCTGGCGCTTGCGCAGTCGGAAATTGATGGTGGGCTGGCACGCCGGCGCCTTTCGCCTGAGGTGATGAGCCATCTCCTGCCCCTTGTCGGCTATGGCACCGAGCTTCGTGCTCGCGTTTTCCGGCATGATGGTCGGCTGCTTGCTGATACTGCGCGAAGTGAAACTGGCGGTAATATTCAGCTTCGCCGACGCGGAGACAGGCAGGCATGGCAGCGTTCTTCGGATTATTTTCAGGCAATGATGCGCCGCGCTGCTGGCATGATTGGCAGTGACAGGTCGCTTCCCGTTTATCGTGAGAGGGCGCGTCAGGGGGCGGCCGATTATGATGAAGTGCTAATGGCTCTTGCTGGCGAACCTGCACGTCAGCTCCGTCAGGATCGCCGTGGAAGGCTGGTGTTGTCTGTTGCCGTGCCAATTCAGGATTTGCGCCTTGTTCGCGGGGCACTCATGGTCAGCATCAGCGGAGGTAAGATCGAGAAGGAAATTGCCGACGTAAATGTGGTCTTCATCCAACTGTTTGGTATGGTGACCCTGATCACCATTGCACTAAGTTACTATCTTGCGCGGTCGATCACCACCCCCATCACATATCTGGCATCAGAAGCTGACAATCTGCGTCGCAGCCGAGATCTCTCGGCACGGATTCAGCGCCTGCCTCGACGGCGTGACGAGATTGGCAGGCTGTCAGAGTCGCTGATCGACCTGACAGATGAACTACAGAAGCGGATGGCTGCCACAGCTGGGTTTGCCGCAGATGTGGCGCATGAACTGAAGAATCCCCTGTCGTCGCTTCGCAGCGCTGCCGAGACAATCAGCCGAATTTCCGATGCCAAGCAGCAGGCCAAGCTGATGAATGTCATCCTGAATGATGTGGCGCGGCTCGACAGGTTGATCACAGATATTTCGCGGGCAAGTCGGGTCGATAACGAAATGGCGGAAGAACAGGGTCGTGTCATTGACCTTCGTGACCTTGTTGAGAATTTTGTGGTGGCACGCCGCACCACCGTGGAAACCCATGATCTGGTCTATGAGGCAGGTGACGAGCCTGTCACTGTGTCAGTTCAGGATGGCCGTGTTGTTCAAATTCTCGATAATCTGCTTGGTAATGCCATGTCGTTTGCGCCGCATGGCACGCAAATCACTTTTGCCGTTGATCTGTCCGCCGATGGTAATGCCCGCCTTGCGGTTCAGGACAGAGGGCCTGGGATTCCCCCAGGCCGATTGAACGAGGTGTTCAACAGGTTTTATTCCGAACGTCCATCCAGTGAGGCCTTTGGCGAGCATTCTGGGCTTGGTCTCTCAATCGCGCTTCAAATTGCCGAAGGGTATGGCGGGAACCTCATTGCCGAAAATCGCGACGGCGCAAGATTCACACTCACCCTTCCGGTGAGTTCTGACAGCCCATCTACATAATCCTCGATAGGCGGATCAGGTGGTCTAATCTGGGCTACCGTGTGTCGCCGAAGATGCTATGCTGAGCTATGGACGGAAAGAAACCCAAGCTTATCCTTGTAACCGGCGCATCCGGGGCCGGGCTGTCGACAGCACTTAGTATTCTTGAGGATGCAGGGCTGACAGCGGTCGACAATCTTCCGCTGGCCTTGATTGACAATTTGGTAGCGCTGGAAGTCGAGAGTGGCGGGCGCAGTCTTGCCATCGGACTTGATGCCCGGACCACTGGATTTTCTGCTGATGCGGTAGAGACGCTTGTGCGAAATTTGCGGCGCAGGTTCGGTGACGATCTGACAACAGTGTTCATTGGGGCGTCGCAGGATGATTTGATCCGTCGGTTCAACGCCACACGCCGCCAGCATCCTCTTGCCAGTGAAGGGACACTTGCCGAGGCGGTGGCGGCCGACATGATGCGGATGAATGATGTCTCGCCCCTTGCCGACCTTCATATTGACACCAGCGGCGCCAAACCGGCTGACCTACGGGCAGTCCTGCTGTCCGGCCTTGGTATGGAAGCGGCGGTGCCAGTTCAGATCAATCTGATCAGTTTTTCCTATCGAAGACGCCTGCCTGATCATAGCGATCTGGTCGTCGATATGCGCTTTGCAGAAAACCCGCACTGGGTCGCCGAACTGCGTCCCTATGATGGTCGTGATCCACAAATCGTAGCATTTCTTGAGGCGGATGAGGGTGCGGTCAGAGTGCTTGATTCTTTCAAAACCATCCTGAATGAGATGCTGCCGCGACTTGCGCGTGAAGGACGACCTCTTGCAACCATCGCCTTTGGCTGTACCGGAGGACGACACCGCTCGGTCTGGGCAAGTGAGTCCATTGCCGCCTGGCTGAGGGCGCAGGACTATAATGTAAGCCTGACCCATCGCGAGCTTGGGGCGACGGGCTAAGGTGCGACCTGCGCTCAGCGGGTGCTGCGGCACAACCGCCTAACCGCTTTCCAAGCCGCCACATATCTGCTACTACGGCGCGACTTCCTAATTATTGATGATACGAGAACGCTGATGTCGACTGATTACATCGTTGCGGATCTCAGTCTTGCTGACTGGGGCCGGAAAGAACTGTCCATTGCTGAAACCGAAATGCCAGGCCTGATGGCGCTGCGCGAAGAATACGGCGCTGCCAAGCCACTGGCCGGCGCGCGGGTTGCCGGTTGTCTTCACATGACCATTCAGACGGCTGTGCTGATCGAAACGCTGGTTGCGCTTGGCGCCGACGTTCGTTGGTCGAGCTGTAACATCTATTCAACCCAGGACCAGGCCGCCGCCGCTATCGCTGCAGCCGGTGTCCCAGTCTTTGCCAAGAAGGGTGAAACACTCGCTGAATATTGGGAATATGTTGACCGGACGCTTGACTGGGCAGACGGTGGGCCAGCAAATATGATCCTGGATGATGGTGGCGATGCTACCATGTATGTTCTTCTTGGGGCCCGTGCTGAAGCTGGTGAAGATGTTCTGACTAACCCCGCCAGCGAGGAAGAGGAATTTTTGAAGGCACAGCTGAATAAGCGTCTTGAATCCAGCCCTGGCTGGTTCACTGCGCAGCGTGATGCCATCAAGGGTGTGTCTGAAGAAACCACCACTGGCGTCCTGCGTCTTTATCAGCTTGCTGAGGCAGGCGGCCTTCCATTCCCGGCGATCAACGTCAATGACTCAGTCACAAAGTCGAAATTCGACAATCTATATGGCTGCCGCGAGTCCCTCGTGGACGGCATCCGCCGCGCCACAGACGTGATGCTGGCAGGCAAGGTGGCCGTCGTTGCCGGATATGGGGACGTTGGAAAAGGCTCTGCCGCGTCGCTTCGTCAGGGCGGGGCCCGTGTGATGGTCACCGAGATCGACCCCATCTGCGCCTTGCAGGCGGCGATGGAAGGCTATGAGGTCGTGACCATGGAACAGGCCGCTCCAAAGGCCGACATTTTTGTCACGGCCACCGGTAACAAAGATGTGATCACTGTAGACCATATGCGGGACATGAAGGATCGCGCCATCGTCTGCAATATCGGTCATTTCGACAATGAAATTCAGGTTGCCGGCCTGCAGAACATGACTTGGTCGGAGATCAAGCCGCAGGTTGACGAGGTGGAATTCCCGGATGGCAAGCGCATCATCATGCTGGCCAAAGGCCGCCTTGTGAATCTGGGCTGTGCAACTGGTCACCCATCATTTGTGATGTCCGCCTCTTTCACCAACCAGGTTCTGGCGCAGATGGAACTCTGGAACGAAGGCGACAAGTACGAGAACAAAGTCTACACCTTGCCTCGTCATCTTGATGAAAAAGTTGCCGCCCTGCATCTTGAAAAAGTTGGCGCGACCCTGTCGCAGCTGAACGCTGAGCAGGCCACCTATATCGGTGTGGAACAGCAGGGCCCGTTCAAGAGCGAACAATATCGTTACTAGGTCCGATGTCGCTCATCGAACTGAAACTTGATAACCCGGCCGCTACCCAGCGGCTGGGTTTTTTACTGGCCCGTCACCTTCACGCTGGTGACGTTGTGGCGCTTGCTGGCGACCTTGGTGCTGGCAAATCTGTGCTGGCCCGGGCGGTCATCACCTGCCTGTGTCCGGATGAGGACGATATTCCGAGCCCGACCTTCACTCTCGTGCAGACCTATGAACCGCCTTGCGGCAACACTGTCATGCATTTTGATCTCTACCGGCTGGAGATGCCGGAAGAAGCATTTGACCTTGGGATTGAAGATGCCTTCATTGATGCCATC
>WTJS01000272.1 GCA_011524735.1 Alphaproteobacteria bacterium | reverse complement strand
CCTTTCTTTAGCTGCCATTTTCCACAGTCGGTCCGGTCCAGGGTGAAACGGATTGCCCTCATATGTGATAACTGTCGCACCTGCCATGAGCCCTGATACCAGCCAGTTCCACATCATCCAGCCACATGTTGTAAAATAAAACAGCTGATCGGATGATCGGACGTCACTGTGAAGCCGCAGCTCCTTTATATGTTGCAAGGTTGTGCCGCCAACCCCGTGAACGATGCATTTCGGTGCGCCCGTCGTGCCACTCGAATAAAGTATGTAGAGCGGGTCGTTGAAACCCACGCGTACAAATTCAGTCAGTGGCTGATCTGAAGTTGCGTCTTCAAACAGGCATGGTACGGGCAGCCCAGACAGGTCAGGGTCGCTATTCAGGTAGGGGATAATGACTGTATGAGTGAGGGACGGCATGCCTGCGCTCAGTTCGCGGACAATGTCCATCCTGTCAAAAGGCTTGCCAGCATAGGTGTAGCCATCGCAGGCAATTAGAACTTTTGGTTCAATCTGACCGAAACGATCGCGTGCACCGCCGATGCCGAAATCTGGAGAACAGCTCGAAAACACTGCTCCTATGGCCGATGTTGCTAGCATGGCGATGATCGCCTCGGGGATGTTGGGAATGTATGCTGCGACACGATCCCCCTTTGTCACGCCGGCCTCAAGCATCCAGGTCGCCAGTCTCATCACCCTGTCTTTCAACTGACGGCGGGTCATCTGAATGTGACGTCCATCTTCGCAATGCGCTGAGATTGCTGGACGGTCATCGGCATGGCTGAGCATGTTTTCAGCATAATTTATGCGCGCGTCTGGGAAAAACCGTGCCCCAGGCATGGCGTCTGGATTTTCAATCAGACGCGTACCGTTGGCATCGTTCTTCTCTCCGATAACGCCATGCCAGTCCCAAAGAGTGTCCCAGAAATCAATATTCTGATCGACAGACCATTTCCAGAGCGCCTGAAAATCACCCCGCCAGTCGAACCCATGCCGCGTGCTTACAAAGGCAGCAAAGTTAGCCACCTGGCCAAATTCCATTGCATTTTCTTCTGGTGTCCAGAGAAGGTGCCCGTTGGTGATCGTTGTTTTCGCTGCAGTCATGGTCAATGCTTCTGGTGAACAAATGATGATGGTGCCAGACCTTAATACTGGTGTCAGCGCAGAACAATATGCCAGCGGTGTTTACTCTCAATAAGGGGGCATTCATCGAATGCTGTCCGATGGAATTATCTATTTGAGGAAAGAACTATTTTTCGTAAATTTACCTCTAAACAGATAGTTAACGCGTGATAACAAGTCAGTGAAATTTGAGTTTGTCCGAAGGGAAACCCATCCATGTCCGCAGCGATCAGCTCTATTATGTCTGGGCTTGTTGAAACGCCACCACAGGCAATGCCTTATCCGGTTACAGCACTCTCAAAGCGTCGCTGGATGACGGAGACTGATGCCGGGCCGATCGTGCAGCTTGAGCTTCTGGATGGCGGCGAGAGAGCTCTTGTTTATGCCACAACGGCGCGTGATGGCAGTGGGCCTTTGCGCTCTTCCTTCGTAACAATGCTGCTCTTGGAAGACACAATTGCAAACGTCATGGTGCCTTACGGTGTCTGTTCGGGTGAGGCCACTGTGACTGTATATCGCTACGTTTCGCTGGGTGATGCGACGGCGGAGTCAATCTGCCATCACATCATGGATTTTGCGCAGCTTTCTGCTGCAATCCTCGCACGGCGTGGCATTGGGCTGCCCGGCGCCCCGCGGGCCGATGATCACGAGTTGATTTGACCTGAAAGTCATCAGCTTTTTTCGTTCAAGAAACGGCGCGACACGGTTGATTGCTGTACATCGTCAAAACCTTGCATTCATCTCTCCAGCGATTAGGTTTACAGAGCCCTCATCCTCTACCGGAAAGTCGCTCTAAAAATGGCCTTTGATTTTGACCTGATCGTAATTGGTGCTGGTTCTGGCGGTGTCCGTGCCGCCAGGATCTCGGCTGGTCACGGTGCGCGTGTTGCCGTGATCGAAGAAAGCCGCGCTGGCGGCACATGTGTCATCCGCGGCTGTGTTCCGAAAAAGCTTTTGATGTACGGTTCTGCGTTCTCCGCTGACGCTGAGGATTCGGCCGGGTACGGATGGCAGGTTGATGTTCAGGGGCATGACTGGTCAGCCCTCATCAGCGCGAAGGATGCCGAACTGGACAGATTGGAAGGGATATACAAATCGCTTCTGGCAAATGCGGGTGCCGAACTGATCGAGGGTCGCGGCACCGTTACTGGCCCACATAGTGTTGATGTAAATGGAAAGACGATCACTGCTGAGCGCATTCTGGTCGCGACAGGCGGATGGCCTCAAATTCCTGATGTTCCCGGGCTAAGGGAGCATGCGATCACGTCAAACGAAGCGCTGGACTTGCCTGCATGTCCTGAAAGCATTGTGATCTATGGTGCTGGTTATATTGCCCTCGAGTTCGCGAGTATTTTCAACGGGTTTGGTGTCGATACCCATGTGGTCTACCGCGCGGACCTGCCCTTGAGGGGCTTTGACGCTGATATTCGTACTGAACTAGCCGTGGCGTTGGCTGATCGGGGTATCACGCTTCATGCGGGCTGCACGATCTCTGAAGTCTCTGAGGATTCAGGGTCAAAGCGGGTGGTGTTGAGTGATGGAGCTACAATTGTGGTTGACCAGGTGATGGCGGCAACCGGTCGTGTTCCCAATACTGCTGGGTTAGGGCTCGAAGAGGTTGGTGTTGCGCTAGGTGACAGAGGCGAAGTGCGGGTCAATGCAGCCTCGCAGTCGTCTGTGTCGTCGATCTATGCCGTTGGAGACGTGACGGACCGTGTGAACCTGACCCCTGTGGCAATTGCTGAGGGACACGCTTTTGCCGATAGCGCCTATGGTGGACGGCCTCGTCAGGTGACGCATGAAAACATCCCATCTGCGGTCTTTACCCAGCCTCCAATTGGATCAGTTGGGCTTGATGAAGATATGGCGCGTAAGACTCATGGCGATGTTGATGTTTTTGTCAGTAAATTCAGGGCAATGAAGAACACGATCTCTGGGCGACCTGAAAAGACCCTGATGAAATTGATTGTCGATAGAGCCACTGACAGAGTGGTTGGCGCGCACATGATTGGACCAGATTCCGGTGAAATCATGCAGGGTATCGGCGTTGCGATTGTTGCGGGTGCCACAAAAGCAGATTTTGATGCCACTATCGGTATTCATCCTAGTGCAGCCGAAGAATTTGTGACGATGCGAACGCCTCGGGCGGACTAGCAAGGCTCCATAGCCTGTTTACATGGCCATTATGCTTGAAAAATCGCGTTTTTTCCGCATTATAAGTCGCCTCTTCGTGTGACTTGGTGCGAAGGTGCAACATTGAATTCAAAACGCTGAGCGGCATGTCGAGACAACACATGCCTGAAAGCATGAAACACAGGAACGGTGCCCCATGACCTGGCAGCCCAACAGTTGGCGTGATTTCCCGATTAAGCAGGTTCCGGATTATCCGGATGCGGACAAGCTTGCGAGGGTTGAACAACGCCTTGCCGAACAGCCTCCGTTAGTGTTTGCGGGTGAAGCGCAGAATCTCCAGCGTCAGCTTGGCGAAGTTGCGCAAGGGCGTGCCTTTCTGCTGCAGGGCGGTGATTGCGCAGAGAGTTTTGCCGAATTTTCGGCGAACAATATTCGGGATTCGTTCAAGGTTCTGCTTCAGATGGCCGTTGTGCTGACATTTGGCGCTTCGCTTCCCATTGTGAAAGTTGGCCGGGTGGCTGGTCAGTTTGCCAAGCCGCGTTCTGCTCCTACCGAAGTGATCGATGGTGTTGAGCTTCCAAGCTATCGCGGTGACATGATCAACGCCATGGGCTTTACCGAAGATGAGCGCGTGCCTGATCCAAAGCGTCTTCTTCGGGTCTATGAACAGTCTGCGGCAACATTAAACTTGCTTCGTGCCTTCGCGCAGGGCGGCCTTGCCGATCTGACAAAGGTTCACAGCTGGAACAATGATTTCCTTAAGGGAACTGCTGAAGCTGAACGGTTTGAAGAGTTGGCAAGCCGGATTGATGAAAGCCTGTCCTTCATGCGGGCTTGCGGCATAACGCCTGAAACAGCCCGCCCCCTGGCAGAGACGGATTTTTACACCAGTCATGAGGCGCTGCTTCTGAATTATGAGGAAGCTCTGACCCGTCGTGATACGATCACCGACGAAAAAGACTGGTATGCCACATCTGCTCACATGATCTGGATCGGTGACAGAACACGTCAGCCTGATGGTGCGCACATTGAATATATGCGGGGTATTGGCAATCCGATTGGGCTGAAGTGTGGCCCATCTCTGGACCCTGATGAACTTGTTCGGCTAATTGAGACGCTCAACCCGGACAATATCCCTGGCCGCCTGACGCTGATTGCCCGTATGGGTGCAGACAAGGTTCATGCTGGCTTGCCGCCGTTGTTAAAGGCCGTCAAGGCATCTGGAGCCAGCGTTGTCTGGTGCTGTGATCCAATGCATGGCAATACGATTAAGGCCAGCAGCGGTTACAAGACCCGGCGCGTCAGTGATGTGATGGCCGAGGTCAGAGGTTTCTTCGATGCTCATGATGAGGTCGGAACATACCCTGGCGGGGTGCATTTCGAGATGACGGGGCGGAACGTGACAGAATGTGTTGGCGGTGTTGTGGATGTGACTGAGGCTAGCCTTGGTGATCGCTACCACACACATTGTGATCCTCGTCTGAACGGAGCGCAGGCACTTGAACTGGCATTCCTCACCGCCGATTTGCTGAAGCAAAGGCGCGATGGGGGAATCGGGCTATCCGAGGCGGTCTGACGGACCTTTCCGTGAGGGTGCACGATCAGGTAGAGGCCCGGCATGATTGTCGGGCCTATCGATTTTTTGAACTGAGATGTGACAGCTATGTCAGAATATGACAGCTACGGTCCAACACCCGCGCAGCAGCCGGAACTGACCGACACCTATTTTCTGAACACACGCCGTATCGTGCAGGCGGAGGGTGACTGCGAGGTAGAATACGCTGTCTTCATGCGCCGTCCTGTGACCTATGCAGGCCGGCTAGCGGTGGAATGGCTGCAGTCTATGGCTAAGCATCGCAATGTTGACATTGAGATCAGGCAGCCTCACGCTGAGGGTGCATGGGTTGGCGCCGGGGAACCGCTATGCTTCATCAACGGCCCATTTTCTGCGCTTGTTGATATGGAAACCATTTTCCTGCAGCGCCTTGGTGGAAGCTGCGTCGCAGCCTATAACGCCTACAACATGTGTGTTGAGCTTCCCAACGTGTCTTTTCTGGCGATGGATGCACGGCATTGCGCAGGCTCGGACATGACACAGCTCATGGCTTATGGTGCCGCTGTCGGGTCCAATAAGGCTAAAGCCAAGACAGGAGCGATCGGCTTCATTGGCTCGTCAACAGACTCTACCGCACATTTCTTTGGTCGAGACAAAGGTATGGGCACCATGCCCCATGCGCTGGTTGGATATGCCGGATCGACCCTGCGTGCCGCCGAGCTGTTTCATGAAACCGTCCCGAACATGCCTCTCACTGTGCTGGTAGATTATTTTGGCCAGGAGATAACTGACTCTCTGGAAGTCGCGCGTCGTTTCCCTGATTTGGCGGCGGAAGGAAAGCTGGCTTTCAGGCTCGACACGCATGGCGGGCGTTTCCTTGAAGGGCTAGACACACCAAATTCATATGCTGTTCTAGATCGGCACGTCCCTTACGCCACTCGCGGATACCGCACTGATGCAGAGCTTAAGCATCTGATGGGGACTGGCGTGAGCGCGGCTGCAATTTGGTATCTTCGCGAGACATTAGACAAGCACGGCTTTGACAAAGTGCGGATTGTGGCGTCAAGCGGTTTTGGGCCAGATAAATGTCGGATGTTCTCTTTCGCAAAGGCCCCTGTTGATGTGATTGGCACAGGATCATATCTCCCCCAAATATGGTCAGAAACCTATGCCACGGCAGACATTATCTCCTACGGTGGCGTGCCGCGGGTAAAAGCTGGCCGCGAATTCCTGCTTCGCAAATAACGGAACTTTTTCAATGTCAATTGCCAGCTCTATCGCGCTCGCCCAGTTGAATCCGCATCTTGGCAACATTACCGCGAATATTGACCGTCTCTTGAAAGCGCGTGCCAAGGCCGGAAAGCTAGGTGCAGCAATCGTTGTTACGCCGGAAATGTACCTGTCGGGTTACCCCTGTGACGACCTCGTTCTGCGCAGTGATTTCATGGCTGAAGTTGAATCTGGTATCTCACGGCTTGCCGCTGAAACCGCAGATGGCGGCCCCGCAATCATCGTCGGAGCACCGCATATTGATGGGGATGTCATTCGTAATTCTGTTTTCGTGTTGGATGAGGGCGCGATCAAGGCGCGCAGGGACAAGGTAAATCTCCCGAATTATGGCGTGTTTGACGATAAACGAAATTTTACCGCTGGTGAGCTGCCTGGGCCTGTGATGGTGCGCGGCCGTCGACTTGGATTGCCGATTTGCGAAGATATTTGGACAGGGGATGTTGTCGAATGCCTTGCTGAGTCAGGCGCTGAAATCATTATATCACTGAATGCGTCTCCGTTTGAGCTTGGCAAGACTGACCAGCGGATGATGCATGCAGTCACGCGCGTCCATGAAAGCCGACTCCCGTTTATTTATGTCAATATGACAGGCGGACAGGATGAACTTGTCTATGATGGTGGTTCGTTTGCGTTGGCTGGTGATGGAAGTCTTGCCTGCCAGCTGCCCAGTTTCTCTGAGTCAGTCGTTGTGGTTCAGCTTGAGGATTCGTTTGGAACGCTATCACTGACTGGTCAGGTCAGCCCGCCTGATGAGGGCATGGAGGCCCTTTATCGTGGGCTAACGCTAGGGCTACGAGACTATGTCAACAAGAACGGGTTTCCAGGCGTTGTGCTGGGGCTGTCTGGCGGGATTGATTCTGCCATAGTCGCCGCAATTGCGGTGGACGCGCTGGGGCCTGAACAAGTTCATGCGGTAATGATGCCGTCGCCTTACACCAGTCAGGAAAGTCTGGATGATGCGGCGGATCTCGCTAAACGCCTCGGTATTCGGCTTGATGAAATTTCTATCGGACCAGCAATGGAGGCGATGGAGGGCATGCTGGCCGCGCAGTTTGCAGGAACCGAGCCTGATATTTCTGAGGAAAATATTCAGTCGCGTCTTCGTGGGCTGACACTGATGGGCATTTCAAACAAACATGGCTCCATGGTCATGGCGACGGGCAACAAGTCTGAATATGCGGCTGGGTATTCCACCCTTTATGGCGACATGTGTGGCGGTTTTGCCCCGATCAAGGATGTCTGGAAAGTTCAGGTTTTCGACCTGTGCCGCTGGCGTAATGTAAATCTTCCACGTGGTGCAGCTGGACCTGAGGGTGAGGTTATTCCACTGCGGATTATTGAAAAGCCACCATCTGCAGAGTTGCGTCCAGATCAGAAGGATACGGACTCACTTCCTCCTTATGACAGGTTGGACGCTATCATGATGGCGCTCTGTGAAGAGATGGTGGATATTGAGACGATTGTATCGCGTGGCTATGACCGTCATGAAGTGGCGCGAGCCAGTCAGCTGCTGTTCCGTGCTGAGTACAAGCGTTTTCAGGCAGCTCCAGGACCCAAAATGACACCTCGAGCTTTTGGTCGTGACCGACGGCTGCCAATGACTTCCGGATTTAATCCGCTTCATGTTGTCAGTGACAATGAAAACGGGCAGCGCCCGAAAAAGGAAAATTGAATGAGTGACGTCAAAGTCCGGTTTGCCCCTAGCCCAACCGGGAACCTTCATGTCGGCAATCTTCGTACAGCTCTGGTGAACTACCTGTTTGCGCAACGCATGGGTGGGCATTTTATGCTGCGGATTGATGATACGGACACAGACCGGTCCACACCTGAATTCGAGGCGTCAATTCGCGCTGATCTGAACTGGATGGGGATGAAGTGGGATAGTGAAGACCGGCAGTCAGAGCGGCTTGATCGTTATGATGCTGCCTTGGCTGACCTTGTTGCAGCCGGACGTGCTTATGCCTGTTACGAAACACCTGAAGAACTGGCTCTGAAAAGAAAAGCACAGCTGTCCGCGGGACGTCCGCCAGTCTATGATCGTGCTGCGCTCAAGCTAACGGACGATCAGAAAGCTGCATTTGAGGCAGAGGGACGTCGGCCGCATTGGCGTTTTCTGCTCGAGGATACAGACGTTAAATGGACCGATATGGTGCGTGGTGACGTCAGTTATCACATGTCCAGCCTGTCCGATCCTGTGCTGATGCGTGAGGATGGCCGGGTCATCTACACCATGGCGTCTGTTGTGGACGATATTGATCACGGCATTACACATATCATTCGAGGGGAAGATCACGTCACAAATTCTGCAGCACAGATTCAGCTGTTCGAAGCGCTGGGAGCAACTGCGCCCAAAATGGGCCACGTCGCCCTTCTGGCAGGCGCCGACGGCGAGGGGCTGTCGAAGCGTCTTGGAAGCCTGTCGATTGCACAGCTTCGTGATGAAGGGATGGAGCCATCGGCACTGGCAAGCCTTCTGGCACGTATTGGAACGTCTGACCCGGTCGTGCCGCAAGTCAGTCTTTCCGATGTTGTGGATGGTTTCGATCTGTCGCGGTTTGGCCGAGCCACGGCAAAGTTTGACCCTGATGAATTGGGGCAGGTAAACGCGCGAGTTGTGCAACAGCTTGGTTTTGAGGCGGTAGCAGAACGGCTTGGTGAAATGAAGGTTGATGGCGGAGCGGCTTTCTGGGTCGCGGTCAGGGACAATCTTTCCACTGTGGTTGAGGCCGGCGATTGGTGGCAGGTGTGCACCCAGACCATCACTCCTGAGATCGAAGATCAGGCGGTAACAGACGCCGCTGCTGACTTGTTGCCTGAAGGCGAACTACAGGCCGATATCTGGGGAGCATGGACAAAGGCTGTTGCTGCCGCGACTGGTGTGAAAGGTCGTGGTCTGTTCATGCCGCTGCGGCTTGCCCTGACGGGCCGCCGCACAGGGCCTGAAATTGCACCCCTTCTAGCGTTCATGGGACGCGACCGCATCCTTGCAAGATTGCGTGGAGAGGCGGCATGACAGAGCTCCGCCTTTACAACACGCTGAGTCGCACGAAGGAAGTCTTCACGCCAATCGACGCGGATCATGTGCGGCTCTACGCATGCGGACCAACAGTTTACGACCGCATTCATGTTGGCAATGCACGGCCGATCGTTGTTTTTGATGTGTTGGTGAGACTGCTGCGACGGCTGTATCCGCAGGTTACCTATGTTCGCAACATCACTGATGTGGATGACAAGATCATCACCCGCGCGGCCGAGCGCAACATCGACATCGGCCAGCTTTGCGACGATACCATTGCGTGCTTCCATAGTGACATTGAAGCGTTGGGCGCGCTGTCCCCGGATCATGAGCCCCGCGCGACAGAGTTCATTGATGAAATGATCGCGATGATTGAAACGCTGATTGCCGGCGGGTTTGCCTATGTCGCGGAAGATCACGTTCTTTTCAGTGTCTCTAAAATGCCAGCCTACGGTTCGCTTTCTGGCCGAAGCATGGAAGATATGATCGCGGGCGCCCGGGTGGAAGTCGCGCCTTACAAGCGTGAGCCCGCTGATTTTGTACTCTGGAAGCCGTCAAACGACGACCAGCCGGGGTGGGATAACCCGTTTTCTGGTCGGAAGGGACGGCCTGGCTGGCATATTGAATGCTCTGCCATGGCACGCCATTACCTCGGTGAGACCTTTGATATTCATGCTGGAGGGCTTGATCTGGTCTTCCCGCATCATGAAAACGAAATTGCTCAGTCCTGTTGTGCGCATGGAACTGACATTATGGCTGCCTACTGGCTGCATAACGGATATGTCACCAT
>WTJS01000196.1 GCA_011524735.1 Alphaproteobacteria bacterium | reverse complement strand
GTGCATTAGAAGATGTGAGATTGTCGTGCGACTAAATCAGTCACGAGGATGGCGATGAAATTAAGATCAACTGTTTTCTGTGTTGTGGCCATGCTGCTTTTCCCGGCATCGGTTATGGCAAAGGAAAAAGTCGAATATCTGTTGCTCTGGGCCATAGCCGGAACGGATTATGTGGATAGTGGCTTTCGGTTTGATGATGCGGGTGGCTGCTTTGCCATGGCCCAGAACATTGGCAGTGACATGCAGTTTGTTGGCTTGTCGGCCCCAAAATTCACCTGTGTCCCGTTGAAGCCCGGCACCGAATTCAATGTCTATCGCAAACAGCAATCCACAAGCCGGTTCCCGTTCTGAGACACGGCAAGTGGTCCAGGCTGCGTGGCACCACTTGAAGAGTCTGGCGGATGAATGGTATACCAAATACACAAGCTGTTTCTGGTGTGAGATTTGGGGGATTGCCAAATGACCGTAATCAAGTCTGTCCGTGCCAGGGTCTGGAACTGGAAGGGCCCTACTGTTCCGCCGCAGGGGAATTTCTGTACAAATGCCTCTGATGTTCTGGGTGATCGCGGCGACGCGATGCAGTCCTTCCGTTTTCACCAATGGCTGACCTGTGAGGTTGAAACCACCGATGGCACGGTTGGCATTGGTAATGCCGCGCTTGCACCGTCCCTGACGAAGAAGGCGATTGACGAATTCTACGCCCCTCTGGTGATCGGTCAGGACCCGTTTGATTACGCATATCTGTGGGAAAAAATGTATCGCCGCACACATGCCTGGGGCCGCAAGGGCGTTGGTATGGTGGCAATCTCGGCGATCGATATCGCCATCTGGGATCTGATGGGCAAACTGACAGGTAAGCCCGTCTTCAAGCTTCTGGGCGGGCGCACCAAGGACCGCATTGAATGCTATTACTCGAAGCTCTATGCCGGCCCTGTGAAAGAAATGCAGAAGGAAGCCGAAGAGGCAATGAAAGCTGGCTATACAGGCTTCAAGACGCGCTTTGGCTACGGCCCCCGTGACGGCATGGCTGGCATGCGGGAAAACATCAAAAGGGTTGAAGCTGTACGTGAAGTCATTGGCTATGACCGTGACATCATGCTGGAAGCCTATATGGGCTGGAACCTCGATTACACAAAGCGCATGATCCCAAAGCTGGAGAAATTCGAGCCGCGTTGGCTTGAAGAGCCGGTCATTGCCGATGATCTGCGTGGCTATGCCGAACTGAACAAAGGTCCGATCCCGATTTCAGGCGGCGAGCACGAATATTCGTTGCTTGGCTGTGCGCAGCTGATCCAGGAAAAGGCGGTCAGTGTTCTCCAGTATGATACCAACCGGGTGGGGGGTATTACCGCGGCGCAGAAGATCAACGCAGTCGCCGAGGCGGCGCAGATTCCGGTTATTCCGCATGCTGGTCAGATGCATAATTATCATCTGACCATGGCCAACATGAACTGCCCGATCAGCGAGTATTTTCCAGTCTTCGATGTCGAGGTTGGGAACGAGCTGTTCTATTATATCTTTGACGGTGATCCTGATGCTGTGGATGGGTATCTGCAGCTTGATGATGATCTTCCCGGCCTTGGTATATCGATTTCCGACAAGCATCTTGAGCATTTCGAGATTGAGGAATAGGGCAGATATCGTATGAGCCGGACTGGTCAAAATGATCAGGGCCGGGACGCCCATCTGAATCTGCCGCTTGGAGTCAGCCTGACGATTGGTGAAATCGTGCTGATGGTTGGCATCTCGGTGCTGGTCAAACAGGTTGGCGCCAATATTGAAACAGCGACCATTCTGCTGTTCCGGTACGGGTTATGTCTGCCATTGCTGATTGCGATGGCAGTCTGGCAACGCGGCAGTCGGGCGCTCCACATATCCAAATACCGGATCCTTGCTTTTCGCATCGCCGCTGGCCTGGTTAGCCTCACCTGTTTCTATGCGGCACTGGGGCTGATGTCGCTGTCCAAGGTGACGGTCCTGTTTCAGACAATCACATTGTTCGTGACCTTTCTGGCCCCCTTCATGATTGGCGAGCGTGTAGGCTGGCGTCGCTGGACAGCCGTTATGATTGGCTTTGCCGGTACGATCATCCTGCTGCAACCTGATGCTGAGGGATGGACAAGTACCGGAATTCTGTTTGGGCTGGGCTCGCCGCTTTTTGGCGCTATCATGCTGATTATGCTGCGTCGGTTGGGACAGCATGACAGCCCGGCAAGCACGGCGGTCTGGTATAATGGCATTGGCGCGATCATCTTTGCGCTGCTGGTGTTTGTGCAGGGGCTGTCCCTGCCAACAGCATCCTCAGACCTGATGATCCTGGCGCTGATTGGGGTGCTGTCAAGCTTTCAACAGTTCTTCAT
>WTJS01000271.1 GCA_011524735.1 Alphaproteobacteria bacterium | reverse complement strand
CAGCTGAGGATCGCGCGGCTGAACTGAATGAAACCATTGCCGCGCTGGCGGCCGAACTTGCCCAGACCGAAGGCGAAGCTGCCGGGCTTGGTGACGATAGCGCCCTTGCCGCCGCCGAGGAAACGGCTCGTGTCAGTGCCGAAGCAGCCCGCGAATCCCTGGCCGAGGCCATGCAGGCGGAATCCCGTCTTGCCGAAGTTGTGCGCACGGCAGCAGCGCGAATGACCAGCAGCCAGAATGAGATCAATCAGTGGCAGACCCGTCAGAGCGGTGCCGAGGCCCGCATTCAGCAGATGCAGGACAGGCTTGCCGAGGGAGAGGCTGAAGCTGAAAAGCTGGCAGCCATGCCGGCCGAGATCACCAGTCGCCGTCATGCGTTGGCAGACCAGCTGGAAGCGGCAGAAGCCCAGCGTCAGGAAGCCAGCGATACGCTACGCACAGCCGAGGCAACATTGGCCCAGGCCGAAACGGCGCAGCGTGTTGCTGATCAGGCCCTGGCCGAAAGCCGCGAGGCTCTTGTCCGTGCAGAAGGCGTCCGCGAACGCTGCGAGGAAACACGGCGCGTGGTGCATGAACAGATTTCGGAAAAGCTTGGCATCAATCCGGACGGGCTTGGTGAGCTGGCCGATATTGAGGATGCCGGGGCGCTGCCCGAGCGGAGCGTTCTTGAAGACCGGGTCCAGCGTCTGATTCGTGAGCGCGACACTATCGGACCTGTCAATCTGCGGGCTGAGACGGAAATGGAAGAGGTGGCGACGCGCATCGTATCCATGGAAGCCGAAAGTGAGGATCTGGTTGCGGCCATCGACAAGCTGCGATCAGCGATCGCGAAGCTGAACCGTCAGGGGCGCGAACAGCTATTAGCAAGCTTTGCCGAAGTTAACAATCATTTCAAAGAGTTGTTCAAGCTGCTGTTTGGTGGTGGCACCGCTGAACTACAGCTGACAGAATCGGATGATCCGCTTGAAGCTGGCCTGGAAAT
The DNA here is from genome assembly GCA_011524735.1 of Alphaproteobacteria bacterium. Taxonomy (GTDB): domain Bacteria; phylum Pseudomonadota; class Alphaproteobacteria; order Puniceispirillales; family Puniceispirillaceae; genus UBA8309. The sequence continues at coordinate 1,386 of WTJS01000271.1, read as the reverse complement.
ACTGGCGCAGCCACCAGGCAAGCGCCTGCAGTCACTGTCACTGCTGTCCGGTGGTGAACAGGCACTGACTGCCCTGGCGATGATCTTTGCCGTCTTCCTGACCAACCCGGCGCCGATCTGTGTGCTGGATGAGGTCGACGCCCCGCTTGACGATACCAATGTGGCGCGATTCTGTGATCTGTTGCGCGAAATCACCACCCGTACCGACACGCGGTTCCTGGTGATTACGCACCACAGAATGACGATGGCCCGCATGGACAGGCTGTTTGGCGTGACGATGGAACAGCGGGGCATTTCGAAGCTTGTTTCGGTCGATCTTCAGACGGCTGAGCGAATCCGTGACGCTGCTGTTGCGTGACCCCCTGCTACGGATGCTGGCAGCGGTCATTTCATGACGCCGTAAAGGCGCGGATTTGCAGGAAAAATCACCCTGTATTGAAGGCTTGACAAAAACCGAGCCTGCCCCCTATTTTGTGCGCGATTTTGGCAGTCAGTTTTGCCTTGGTTTTCCTGGGCAGTCTGGTGGCAGATCACATGAACGGTAACCACACGGGACAGACTGCGTAACACCGTCTTTGCTGGAACCGGGCTGACGGTAACGCGTCACGCCGGAGACAGGCGAAAGCAACTCCATGAGCGATCAGAAACAGCAGAATGGTCAAGACCGGCTGCATGACATAGAGCGCCGCATCGCAAGGATGCAGGGGGAGCAGAATGAGACGGCGGCACCAAGCCGCAGCGCACTTCCCAAAAATATGGGTGCCATTCTGGGTCGCGTTGCGACCGAGCTGGTGGCCGGTGTTGCGGTGGGCACGTTCATGGGATGGCTTTTTGACGGCTGGTTCGGTACATCTCCGCTATTCATGGTGGTGATGTTCTTTCTCGGAGCCGCCGCCGGAATGCTGAATGTGTGGCGTATGGCGTCCGGCCGTGGTATGGCGACCGGGTATTTTGATGAACATCGGCAGTCCGCCGATCCGAATTCTCCGGCGGATGGATCATCTGCCGATGACAAGTAGAGGACGATTGACGTATGGCTTCTGGCGGAATGCACTCACCAGTCGAACAATTTACCATCAAGCCGATCTTTGAGCTTTCGGCTGGCGGTTACGACATCTCCTTCACCAACTCCAGCCTGTTCATGGTCCTTGCCATGCTGGTTGGTGGAACCTTCCTGATCAACGCAATGCGACACCGTTCAATGGTGCCCGGCCGAATGCAGGGCGCGGCGGAAATGATGTATGAATTTGTTGCCGACATGGTGCGCAGCAATGTTGGCAGCGAGGGACGGCCTTACTTCCCGTTCATTTTCACCCTGTTCATGTTCATCCTGTTCGGCAACATGCTGGGGCTGATCCCTTATTCCTACACCTTCACCTCGCAGAT
>WTJS01000048.1 GCA_011524735.1 Alphaproteobacteria bacterium | reverse complement strand
CCACTGCTGTAAGGCTGACGGTCAAGGAAAGACCTATGATCCCCATAAGTTCAGGATCGCCGGAGAGGATCATCATCAAAGCGATCTTAAATGGTGTGAAAAACTCCATGCTGGCAATGTGGCGGCAAACGGATTGAAAATCACGTCTTTTCAACGCCTGCGGGACGGCATTGGCTGATTTCAGCTAGAGCCTTTTGCCGCAGGGGCCTGGGGCTCATGCTCTTCTTCCAAAGCTGCATGTCGAGCGCGATCTACCATTCTTGTTACTTCCCGAGCCAGTTTCGGTGTTTCGGCTGGATGCAGAAACTCACCAATTTCTTCTGTTTTGCCATGCGAACGCACGATGATTTTTCGCCGGGCGCGGGACCTGAGTTCTGGCTCCTCACGGGGTGTCATTTCAACCTGGACCCAAGCTGTTGGAAGGCTTGTTGTTTGTTTGTCTCCGGCTGGAGACACATTTTCGATCGTAATTTCCTTGGCGGTGGCTGTCAGATGCTGCCGGCGTTGAGCCGCCCTGTAATTCATTTTGAAAGTGACCCAGACCACAAGAATTTCAAGGCCCATGAAGCCGATAACCGGCCAGGCTCCCATCAAATAAAACCCAAAGCCAATGGTAAATGCGAATACACCCAGCGCGGTCATGACCAGGGCAAATCCCTTTGGTGAAAGCGACCGATAGGGCCAGATCGTCAGTTTTTCGCGATGTTTGCGATCTTTGCTCATGGCTTTTGCCTGCATAACTAAATTGGCCTTAGGACTTCCGGATATGGGGGTGCTGACGTCACAGATCAATCAACTGTGCTCTCCGACAATTGGCTCAGGGGCTAATATGTTCAACCATGTCGCATGTATCCAATATCTCACTGTTCGCTATTTGGAGGGCGTTTCATGAGATGACTTGCCAGTGTGGGGTGCTCACCTCTAACGTTGAGGGAGGAGAACGTGATGCCAATCAACGCACTTGGTTACATGGGTGTCAGGTCTGCCGCGCTTGAAGAGTGGGCGGACTATACACAACGTCTGCTAGGCATGCAGCTCGCTGATACGGGGGCTGGCACGTTGTCTTTGCGCATGGATGACTGGCGCCAACGATTAGTGATCCTTGATGAAGCTGGTGATGAATTGGCCTTCATGGGGTGGCAGGTCGACAGAATTGGCGATCTCGACGTTCTGGGCGCTCGTTTGGATACTGCTGGCGTGACAGTTCATGAAGCAAGCCGCTCGCTCTGTGACCAGCGGTTTGTTGACAGGATGATTTTTTGCCATGACCCGGATGGCAACCGGGTTGAGCTGTTCTATTCGCCGCGCATGGCAACCGATTCCTTTGCCCCTGCGCGTCCTATCGAAGGGTTTCTAACAGGTCCATACGGTATGGGACATGCTGTACTACATGTCGAACATGTTGAACCATTGGTGCCGTTTTACCGCGATTTGCTTGGTTTTCGGGTGAGCGATTACGGATTGTCGCCCTATGGCATGTATTTCTTTCATGTCAACGGTCGGCATCACAGCTTTGCCATGATTGGAACCGGTCGACGTGGCCTACATCATTTCATGGTCGAGTATAAGAATCTCGATGATGTGGGGCAGGGGTATGATCTGGCACAGCTTGATGATGACAGAATTGCCTACACCCTTGGACGGCATACCAATGACTATATGACGTCATTTTACGCCAGGACGCCGTCCGAGTTCTTTATCGAGAGTGGATGGGGCGGGCGGATCATCAACATGAACGACTGGGAGCCCCACGAAACCCATGTGGGGCCGAGTTTCTGGGGACATGAACGTGTCCACCTTCCAGATGAGCAGCGGCGCGTCATGCGCGAGATGCGCCTTAAAACTGCGGCAGAAGGCAAGCGAACACCACTGGTCATCGATTGCCCCTGGCTGTACGATCAAATCACACGTTGATTACGCATTCTTAAGATAACAATCATCAAACATGACACATTCTTCTGATTTTGCGCCGACACATGATGTAATCATAGTTGGCTTGGGCCCTACAGGTGCAACGCTTGCCAATATTTTGGGAGGATATGGCCTCAAAGTTCTGGTCTTGGAACGTGAGGCCGGCGTTTATCCATTACCGCGTGCCGTGCATTTTGATGACGAGGCGATGCGTGTTTTTCAGTCCATCGGACTATCCGACGAAATCGTCGATGATGTGCGGGTCAATGTTGGCACCAAATTCGTAGATAAGAGGCAAAATCTGCTACTTGACTGGTCTCGACCTCAGGAGATAGGTCCCCTTGGATGGTACCCAAGCTATAGGTTTCATCAGCCAGATCTCGAAGCTCGCTTAAATAACGGCATCGCAATGCATGACAATGTTGTCATTAAGCGAAGCGCGACGGTGACCAGCATCGAGATGGATGATGCTGCCGTAACGGTTAGCTTCACAAAAGATGGGGCCCCGTTCAGCGAGAGCGCAGCTTATGTCGTTGGAAGTGATGGTGCCCGATCAGTTGTTCGCGCGGCGATCGGTGGCGAATGGGAAGATTTTGGCTTCAAGGAGCGCTGGCTTGTCGTAGATGTTCAGCTGACAACGGATCGCTCTGATTTGGGCGATTACACGATCCAGACCTGTGACCGCGACAGGCCAACGACTTATGTAAGATGCCCGCGTGACTGGCGGCGTTGGGAAATCAGTCTTCTGCCCGATGAAACGCCAGAGGATGTCACACAAGATGAGTTCATCTGGCGTAACGTGCGCCCCGCCATCACGCCCGATGAAGGTGATATACGGCGCAAGGCGGTCTATAATTTCGAATCCAAACTGGCTGAAAAATGGCGGTCTGGGCGGGCCTTCGTGGCTGGCGATGCGGCGCATTTGATGCCACCTTTTATGGGGCAGGGCATGTGTACCGGTATTCGTGACGCTGCCAATCTGGGGTGGAAGTTGGCTGCTGTGCTGAAATGGGGAGCTCCAGATGCCTTGCTGGACAGCTATGAAGATGAAAGGCGCTCGCACACACGTACCTACGTAGAGACGGCAGTGCGTGTCGGTCACATGATGAACAGTGCCCAGACAGCTGAAAGCCTGACACATGTCATCAGTCCAGATGGATCGGCGAAGATGAACTCCATCAATCGGGGTTTGGATAATGCCATTGGGGAGGCTACGGATGATGATCGCGGTGCGCGCATGCCGCAACCCTGCCTTGCTGATGGAACAAGGCTCAGTGATGCCATGGCTGGTCGCTTTGCTGTTCTCGGCAGCCGTCAGCATCTTGCGAATTTGCCAACACCTTTATCCTCTGGCGATATAGCGATCTGCCTTGAACGTGAAAATCATCCTGAAATTGAGGCGTTGCTCGCTTCAAAGGCAGCGGCTTTGCTGATTGTACGACCGGATTTCTATTGTTTTGCGCGTGTCTCGGAAGAGTCCGTGATAGATCACTCAATGGGCGTGCAGAGTGCCCTGACCACGCTCGCTCAGCAGGTATCGTCTGGCTCGGCCTAATCAGATGATGGCCTGTGCACATTCACAAGGCTTGTCGTAAATTCTTGTCAGCGCGTAGTCTGCGGGAAAGTTGAAGAGATTAAGTGCCATCAAACAAGCGCCATTCTGGCAATCAGGGATTTTGGGTGTGAGTTTCCCTTCCGGAAATAAAATAGCCTTCGCTCCAGCTGTTACAAAAGCTGCTCACGGCGTAGGTATCATTGAACTGCTGGTGGCGCTGACCATTGTCAGTATAGCGCTGGTTGGAGGCTTCGGTCTCTTTCTTGCGATCCAGGAAGCAACTATCCGGGCGCAGATCCAAACGCGAGAAGCTGCCGCAGCTGCGCAGGCCAATGACAAGATGTTTCTGGCTTTTGCAGACAACACCTCTTTCTTCAGCGGTAGTTTCCAGACCTTCCAGCCAGATGACAACGTCACGCTTGGCAATCGGGGGGATGTTTCCGTAACCAAACTTTTCGGCGATCAGGATTATCTGTCTTCTGAGACGGGATTTGCCTGTGTTATTGACAGCTTTGGCGCAGATAACGTGACATTTGACAGCGATTGTTTCACTGATCCGCCTGATGTCACCGTTCCAGATATGGAAGCTGCACTGGTCCATGAAAATCTGCCAACCATGGTTCTGGTCGAAGGACAGGAAGCCTGTGTCGTGGCATCCACGTCGGATAATGGTACGCACTTAACTGCTAGTGTTAGAAATCCTCAATGCCTGCAATCGGCGGCTGGCGATAATGTAACGGTCAATAGCGGAATAATGCTGCCGCGCCTGATTTCGAGGTCGGACAGGCATGCAACAGTGGTCAGTTCGGTGATGTATGATTTCCATGCCGTAAACCGGCGCGGTGCGGGCGTCAATTTCGGTCTGGCGAATCAGTTCCGTCAAACCGATCCGATGACGTTCCTTGTTGAAACCGCTGCAGATATTACGACAAGCACTGAGTTAGATAGTCTATCAGAGGGCGATTTCCGTTACCTGGTGCGTGTTTTCAATCCGCTTGGGACCCAGGATAGTTTTCTCCGCATTCTGGTGGATAATGGCACGATCACAATGCCGTCGGAGATCACAACGGCCACGACAGATGCATTGCTGGACGATCTTGGGCCAGCATCAGCTTTGGACATCTATTTTGACAATCTGTCCGTGCAGGCCACGACTGAAGCCATTGAGCTAAGGTTCTATGTGGGTTCGGATGATCTAATGTGGGTTCGCACGCTCACCGTCGATGGCTCGTGACTTCAGGCTTTGCCAAGATCACCCTTGTTCTTGGTCATGCAAACCGAAGCGTTCAGTTCTCTCCATTGAACAGAGAAAGCAACTTCAGCTGACCGCCAACATAAGCATATTTGCCAACGAAGGCGGCAGAGGTTGGCAAAGGCTGTCCGCGAACATGACACCCTAAAACCTGATAGGCTTCATAAGTTTGCGCAAAGGCACCTGTGCCATTGTCAAAAAGAATGGCTGATATGCTGTAGGTGTTGTTGTCGGGGTTGATATTGGTGTGAAGAATATCAGAAAATTTGGCATTGGCCGTTAGCCAGGTCGCCATTTCCGCAGTTGCTTCAGTATCTGACGGATACAGCGCATAGAAGCAGGCTTTAGCGCGCCGTTCCCGTAGCGCATCACCGCCATAATCTGCGCCAGACTGCCATGCCAAGGGTAGACCTGTATGCGCAATCAGCTGGGCATGGGCGCTGGAAAAGACAGATTTTGCGGATGACTGCGCGTCAATTTGTGCTTCTACCCGCGCGCTTCCACGCCTTATATCGCTGGATAGCGATGCCAGTTGTGGTGCCATTATGGAAATAGCCGTGACCAGAAGCAGAGCTGCAATGATTGCAAAGCCTTCAGCTTCTGTCTGTTCTGATGGGTGATCCATGGTTGTTGCGGGCGATTAATTGATGTTTAACTCTGTCAGGATAAGAGTATAAGTGACGTACGGCTACCCGTTATGATGATTGCAAATTCAACAGTGAAATCAGACACCAAAATTCGGTTTACCGAGGGCTTTAGCCTCGTTGAACTGATGACATATCTCACGCTTTTGGCTCTGTTATCGGCATCGTTATATACCGGCTTTAATTACTTCCTCCAAACCAAAGTGGAAGTCAGTCAGACGGCGGCGCTGCAGTCGAAGGCCGCGGTATCCCTAAACGAACTTCGCGATCAGATTCGCAATGCCGAAGATCTGACCATCGAGAAGCATACCGCAAGCGATACCCATTGTGTTCTGATCAAAAATGTGACGAGTGAAGACCGCACTGGCCTTCGTTTTATTGGTGTCGGTGCATCAAAAAACATCATGATCCAGAACTATGTTGGTCCTACAGGTACAACGTCGAGGACGGCGATGTTGTGGCTGCGCACCAACGATCTGCCAGCGGCCACTGCCCGTACCATCCTTATGGGATGGGGGTCGACGGCGACTGGCTCAGGGGATAAGGGTAAGGATTTTTATCTGTTTCTGGAGCGTTCCACTGACAGCGATGGAAACCCAAGGCTTCAGTTTGGCGTTGACGTCAATGGTGCCTCCATAAAGAGCGCAAATTATATCAATCAGGGCCAATGGAATCATGTTGCCGTCACTTTTGACAGCGATGAATCCACTAACTTCAACACAAATTCCATCAAACTTTACATCAACGGCGGTGTCGAAACGTCGCCAATTGTAGCCGGTACGGCGAATCAGGCCATCAATACCGGGAACCAGAAATACATCCGTCTAGGTGGTCAGTTCAGCACTGAATTTGGAAACGGCAATAATTTTCGAGGTGCGATCAGCAATGTCAGGCTTTGGGAGCGTGCCCTGAGCGGCACAGAAATCCGCACAGAACGGTCATTGGCAAGCGCGGCGAGCTCAACTGACTTGAAAATGGACTTTCCGCTCACCTCTAATTTGACCGGAGGTTCGATCTCTACCTATTCACTTGATACAGCGAATAATTTCTTTGCGAACTCAAGCTATACCAGTGCGGCCTATGACACTTACAGCGACGACTACATCCAGACGGAAAAAGTTGTGGCGTTTGGTGCTGACAGCAATACGGATTTCTATCGTTTATTCACAGCGCAGCGCCCTGCTGGAGGCAGTATTGGATGCGTTGACCCAAGTGATGATGGATCTGGTGAAGACACAGCGAAAAGTGGCTGGGAGACGGTTGCTGGAAATTCCCTGTGGAAGCGCACTGAGCCACTTGCCACCAATATTTTTGAGTTGGAAAGCCGTCCTGGCGGACAGACGGTAGAGATCAATGCTGAGATCACGACCCAGACGGGTGAGGGTTACCTTGAAACAGGTGCCGGCGTTTCAGTTCTGGCAGCGACGTCTGAACGTGATGCTGACCTTTGCCGGATCGCGCCGAATATGGTGGGCTTTGATACGGGTAATGCGGACATCTCTGAAGTCGTGGTCACCATTGACACAGAGCATTTTGAACCTGGATTTGACATCCTCAAATTCATGACATCGTCGCCCGTTGTCAAAACAACAGAGACGGTCGGGTCATCGACGATTCCAGTCTGGTATTACGACAACATTACAGACACCATTGCCATTGAAAACGGGGCTCAGGAAATCACCACCAATCTGACTGGTAAATTCTTCCCGACCCTTGGCTATATCAAGATTTACACACGTGATGCGGATGCCATCGACAGTGCAGTCAACACCACTATCCAACTGCCTCTTCGCGATTGGGAACGTGTCCTACGCCAGCTGACATACGACACGACGGCGCAGGCTTATCTGCCGAGCAAGGAATTCCTATTTTCACTGGGACCGAATATTCCCTGTAAGATCAATAACTATATTGCTTGCCGGAATATCGACAATGATGATGGGGATAACAACCCGGCTACCTGCTATCACTGGTTTAATTTCGTGCGGTTCAGCGACTTGGGGAGCAGCTATAACTGTTCAACAACCAAGTATGGTGGTAACGGCACCCAGACAACCTATAACGCCGGTCATTATGATGCAGGATCGGCGGATTGTCCTGGTGATTGGGAAAACTCGCGCGCTCATGCACGTCATCCTGACCAGTATCTGTTCGGCATGCAGGGGTATATCGCCACTCTAACCACGCCCGAAGAGAATGTTTGTGGCCTTGAAAAAATCAATGGCGCGCTGGGGTGGCTTGGCGCTTCGGACCGACAGTGTGAGCGGAACGATTCCTGTGCAGCAAACACCTATAATGGTGTTGTTTCGCGAGATGCCGCTGGAGAAAATCACTGGTATTGGGTGACAGGTCCTGAAGGGGAATTCAACGCTAATGATTCCTTTTACAAGGATCACCAAGGCAGTGGCGGGACGCCTCAGTCAAACGGATTGAAACATGCTCTCTGGTGGGGACATCGGAACACATCGGCGGCTGTGAATTTTGCTATGCGTCCGACCGGAACATGGGAAACAACGCTTTCGAGCGGGCAGACTGTAAACCTCAAGGCAACCAACAATCAGTGGCCAAACAGTGAGCCAAACAACTGGTCATGGATCAATGAAGATTACCTTCACACTCTGACCGACGGTAGGTGGAATGATTACACGTCCTGGTGGAAGGTTGACGGTTATCTGATCGAGTATGGCGGCAGGGCGGGCGATCCTGAAAGACGCCTTGTGAAACTCGCCTCCATCGACACGCTGGAGTTTCTGAAGGCCTGCCGCGAATAGGGTGTAGCTATCAGGCCGGAAATCCGCCTTCGGGTGTTGGTATGCCATGATTGTCAGGCGACATAGGTATCACGCCTATAACAGCGTCCATGTTCAGGTCGGCGTAGAGGTGAGGGAACAGGTCTCCGCCGCGTGAGGGCTCCCACACCAGGTCGATTTTGTCACCGTCAATTGCGATCAGGAGCAGATCGTCTCTGTTCAGGAAATGGCGGCGTGCTGTTTCGGCCACCTGTGCAGCGGTCGAGAAATGTATATATCCGTCTTGTACATCAATCTCGGCACCGGTGAAGACGCCTGCAGCTTCTGCCGTCTCCCAGAGCGCTTTATCCGCAATTTTGTAAACGATATTCATCGCAGCGCCGTCTCCTCAAGAAATGCTTTGATCAAAGTGATGTGCCCTTGCAGCATTGTTTCATTCAGAGGGGCAGGTTCGCCATTGCCCCAGATTGGCGCTGGCCATACTGCATCGTTTCGATTGCGGCAGACAACGTGCAGATGAAGTTGCGGAACGACATTGCCTATGGCAGCTGTATTTACCTTGTCCGCTTCGGTCCGGAGCTTCAACCAGGCGCCAAGCCCGATTGCGAGCCGCATCAGGTCTTGCTGCTCATCTTCTGCCAGGTCATGGATCTCACAGACATCATTTTTTTCAGGGATCAGAAGACACCAGAGATAGCGTGCATCGTCGGCTATGCGGATTTGGATATTACCATGATACCCGGCCAAATAAGACGTGGCTTCCAGCCGCTCATCTAATGCGAATGACATTCTGGTTGCCCCTTCTTTTGCAGTGGTTTGGCCGGATTAACCAGCAATGATCTGCGCGATCTCACGCCCGCATTCTTCGGTTGTTGCCTTGCCGCCAAGATCGCCTGTGCGAAGGGCTGGCTGAGCGAGCGCTGTGTCGATCGCGTCAGTGATACAAGTGGCAGCTTCAGCAAAGCCTAGATGTTCCAGCATCATTGCTGCCGTCCATATTTGCCCGACCGGATTTGCAATACCTTGGCCTGCAATGTCTGGAGCAGACCCGTGGACAGGTTCAAACAGTGACGGATAGTCACCTGTCGGGTTGATGTTTGCTGATGGTGCAACGCCGATAGTGCCAGTACAGGCTGGACCCAGGTCTGACAGAATGTCTCCAAAAAGATTTGAAGCCACAACTACGTCAAACCAGTCTGGGTGCTGAACAAAGTGAGCCGTTAAAATATCGATATGGAACTTGTCCACTTCGATATCTGGATAGGACTGCGCCATGGCCTCAACGCGTTCATCCCAATAGGGCATCGTTATCGATATGCCGTTGGATTTTGTGGCTGAAGTGAGATGTTTCTTTGGTCGGCTTTGGGCGAGATCAAAGGCAAATTTGAGCACTCGATCCACACCAACACGGGTCATGACAGTTTCCTGAATGACGACTTCGCGATCTGTATCGGGGAACATGCGTCCACCGATTGAGGAGTATTCCCCTTCCGTGTTTTCGCGGACAATGTAGAAGTCAATATCGCCGGGCTTGCGATTGGCCAGCGGGGAGGGCACCCCCGGGAGAAGGCGAACGGGCCGCAGATTGACGTACTGGTCAAATTCTCGGCGAAATTTCAGCAGTGAACCCCACAGCGAAACATGATCTGCGATCTTTTCCGGCCACCCAACTGCACCATAGACGATAGCATCATGTCTACCAATCTGATCTTTCCAATCTTCTGGAAGTATGTCGCCATGTTTGGCCTAATAGTCATAGCTTGAAAAATCAAAATGATCGATAAGCAGGTTGATGTCGACACGTTTGGACACGGCATCCAGAGCGCGCAAACCCTCTGGTA
>WTJS01000237.1 GCA_011524735.1 Alphaproteobacteria bacterium | reverse complement strand
CTGCCGAAGTCAGCCTTCTGGTCCTGACTGAAAGCGTGCTTGGCCCACTGTGGCCCTGGATTTTTCTGGGACAAGCCATGACATTAGTGGAAATCATCGGGGGAAGCATAGTGCTGGGTGCAGTGGCCACCTTGGCTATCGCTAGCCGTGAACGCACGGCGGCCATCAACAATGAGGCAAAATCATCATGAATGGTCAGGACACGGCCGCCGAAGCAACACGCCAGCCAGCGCCCCCAATGGCAAGCCTGATGGGTTTTGGCGGGCTGATCCCGTTCTTTGTATGTGCTGGCGCGGGATATAGCGGCGTTTCACCATGGGCACAGCTTGGCATCATCTGCTGTGGCATTTATGGGGCTGTCATCCTCAGCTTTATCGGCGCCGTGCATTGGGGGCTGGCCATGGCAAGCCAGCGTCATCCCGCTTGGTTTGTCTGGTCGGTTGTGCCAGCTCTGTATGCCTGGTTTCCGATTGTATTTCTAAACCCGCGAACCGCCCTGCTGGCTCTGGTACCCGGATTTTTGATCGCATGGAATGTCGACAGATATGCCCATAGCAACGGGTTGCTGCCAGACTGGTATATGAATCTTCGGCATATGCTGACGCTGGGAGCCAGCATGGCATTAACGGCTGGTTCACTTGCCCCGGTAGTGATGTTTCACTGACCCTGACGGCAACGCTGCTAGTTCCGTGAACGGATCATCATCAGATTGCCTGCGATGACCAACGCAAGCCCGCCAACCGACAGTAAAGACCAGCTATAGCCTTCAAGCACGGTTGAGATCGCCAGCGCAAAAATCGGAAACACCACGGTGGCATAGGCAGCGCGGCTGGCACCAATACTGCCAACAAGACTGAGATAACAGCCAAAGGTAATGACCGACGACACCACGACCAACCACAGAAGGCTGCCAATGTAGGACGCAGACATGTCGATGGTGAATTCGTGACCCCGCAAGGTCGCGACTAACATCATGAAACAGGCACCGTAAAACATGCCCCAGCTTGTCGAAGCCAAAACCGGGACACCGCGGCGCTGCGTAGCAGCAGAAATCATGTTTCCCGTGCAGAAAAACAGCGTGCCAACAGTGCATAATGCGGCGGCAATCCAGGCGGTTCCTGCAACCTGAATTTCAGGAAGAAAGATCACAGCAACGCCAAGAATGCCAATCAGCGCCGCGCCAAGCTGCAGCCTTGGCGGCGCTGTCTTTGTCAAAGCTGCCACCATCAATACATTGATCAGCGACGCCATTGAAAACATGACAGCCAGAAGACCGGATGCTGTGAACAGGCTTGCATAATAAAATAGGCAGAAATTCGAAGAAAACAGGCTGATACCCATGCCCATGAAACTGAGATGGTCACGTCGTGGAAATTTGAGCCCCACGCCACGGCTCATCGTGAAACCCGTCATCAGCAGCGCGGCAAGAAGGAAACGCCATACAAGCGACACTTCAGGCGCGATACCATTCACCTGAAGCGATAACGGGTACCAGCTTGTCGACCAGCCAACTAGAACGCCGGCATAAAGCAGATAATCAAAGGGGCGCATGGATACAGGAACGCAAGTCAGACGCTGAGGCTGGTGGAGAAGTCAGCGGCAAGCGCAACTTCCATCAGCTCAAGATCATCCGAACAGTCACGGAAAGATGCCGCACGTCCCGGCGGAATGACAAACGCGTCACCAGCCGTCAGCTGAAAGTCCGGCTCGCCGTCGACACAAAGCCGCATGGCACCTGTCATGACGAAATTGAACAAGATATCGCAGTCATGCGTGGCCGTGACCGCATCGCCACCCTGCCACTTTGCAACCTGCACGCCGGCCACACCGTTCGTGCCTTCAGCAATGCCCGTATCGCGGGCTGTGAAACCAGGGATACGCCACGCCCCCCAGCTTGCGCCCTGTTCACGATGATGCACGAATTTCTGTCCCTGAAACCGGCGTTCCGGATTGGCTGGGCCATTCGGCAGCGTCATCTCATGATCGATGGTCGTGATGTGTTCTGCGGGCACGCCAATTTCAACGACTTCAATATTGTCCGAGGCATACAGAACGCGGTGACGGATTTCCGGCGGCTGGATTACACAATCACCTGCGTGGAGCCGGAATGGCTCACCCTGATCTTCGTACACAAGGTCGACCCAACCTGCGATACAGAAGATCAGCTGAAATCCGACAGTGTGATAATGCACCATATCCGGCACAGGCCCACCGTCAGGAATCCGGATATGGCTGGCGATGATCGATCCACCAAGCCTGTCGGGAATCAGGTCGCGATAATGCATCCCTGCCCTGCCAATGACCCATGGCGCCTGATCAGCAAGTCGTCTGACGATATAGCTATGCTGTGTTGTCGGCGTTACCAGTGGCGGATTACGCTCAGCCAGTTCAATGCGCATGCCATTAGGTGCGATCAGCTCTGTTGCGCCATCTGCCAACGCCCCCGGATCATCCACAAGCAGGCGAAGCACCGGCATGGCGATATCCCCACCAAGGGTCGCATCGAGCCGTAGACGCACACCGTGACCGGACAGAAGCGCAACCGCCGGGTCATCTGCTGGGAAAATCTGATCAAGACGGAACCCTAGCCGTTTTGTGAAAAACGGCATATCGTCTCGCAATCCCACAGAGGGCACCAGGACTTCAGCCTGCGCAACTTCCAGCAGCGGCGATGGATCAGCCATTTTCAGACTCTTTGATCTGCCAGTCAGCTGGATCGATCTCGAGAAAGGCTTCAACCGAAGCCGCAGCAATCACGGTCGGTGTGTCCTGATCCGAATCCTCAATGTTCAACCCACCCTTGACGACTTCCACCTGTGGGTTTCCGCGCGGCAGACTGCTGGCTACAGTGCTGACATCAACGGCAGACGGCTCCTGCACACCAATCGTTACTTTCACCACCATATCCCGGTGGTTGTAGCCACAAGAGCGAAACAGCGACAAAGAACTATGACCGATAGCATCGCGGACCGCGCGGCAGGCGGCCTTTGTATAGTCGCCACCATACAGATCGGTACCGGTTCCCATTTCGAGGATCAGGCGCTTCATGCGACGGCTGCCTTTCTTTCCATATCAAAGGAAATAATGATGGCCGCATTGGCAAGAATGGTGATCCCGCTGCCATCAGGCTTTGGAATATCAAGCCCACCTTCACTGACCTGAACCGTGCCTCGACCATAAGGCAACGTCTTCTTCACTTCAGTCACATCCACCTCATCCGGCTTCTGCACACCAATCTGAATATCGATCAGCATGTCTGATTTCTCAAACCCGAATGCTTCTGCGAAGCTGACTGAATTTCGCCATAGCGCATCTTCAACAGCGCGAACAGCTGCCCGCGTGTAATCACCCTTGCGTAGCGATGTTCCCATTCCAAGCTCAAGAGCCATGCGTGTCTTTGCCATAGTGTCGTCCCTTCAGCTCTCAAGCCCGCATGCGCCGCGAGTGCCTGCATCCCACCCGACATGGCTGCTGCCGTCACCCAGAATGACTACAGGCCGCTTCATAAGGGTTGGATGGGCAGCCAGAAGCGCAGCAGGATCAGCATTGCGTGCACCTTCGTCAAGACCGCGCCAAGTTGTGGATTTGCGATTGATAACACGTTCCTCGCCGTGGGTTTCAATGAGGCTCGTCAACACGTCAGCTGGTACACCGTCGGCACGAACGTCGAGGACATTCACGGCAATACCTGCCGTATCGAGCTCTTTCAACGCCCTGCGGCAAGTATCACAGGATTTGAGACCATAAAATGTAACGGACATGGAACCACCGGTGTTTTGAAATTCCCAGACTGCTTACAGACTGCCTGCACATTGCTGCCCGACTATAAACCGTCATAAGCGACTGTTGCAATCATCCGCCCGGCAGCCCTGCCAAACAGAGACTAGCTTGCTGCGCGTTCTTCCTCTTCGAGCTGACGCTTGAATTTCTTGCGCTCATGCTCCAGCAGATAACGCTTACGAAGCCGCAGGCTGATAGGCGTGACTTCAAGCAGTTCGTCGCTGTCAATATAGGCCATCATGTCTTCCAGAGACATGCGCCTTGGTGGTGTCAACGTCACAGCTTCATCGGACCCAGCTGCCCGAACATTGGTCAGCTTCTTGCCCTTGAGCACATTGATCTCAAGATCGTTGTCACGACTGTGCTCGCCAACAATCATACCCTGATAGACAGGCACCTGCGGGTCGATGAACATGACCCCACGGTCCTGAAGGTTGAACAGAGCATAAGCCACCGCAGTTCCTGTTTCAGACGCAATCAACGCGCCATTGCGGCGACCGGGGATATCCCCTTTATAGGCTTCATACCCATAAAAGACCCGGTTCAGAACTCCCGTACCGCGGGTTTCCGTCAGGAAACGGCTGGGATAGCCAATCAGACCACGCGACGGCGCCAGGAAAACAATACGTGTCTTGCCAGCTCCGGATGAGCGCATGTCCTGCATCGTCGCCTTGCGTCGGTTCATTGCATCAACAACGGTGCTGGCATATTCTTCATCAACATCGATGGTGACTTCTTCTACCGGCTCCATGCGCTGGCCGTTTTCATGCCGAATCAGAACGCGTGGACGCGACACATTCATTTCGAACCCTTCACGGCGCATCGTCTCGATCAGAACACCAAGTTGCAGTTCTCCACGGCCACCAATCTCAAATGAGTCCTTCCCAGCACTCTCGTTGAAGGTAATGGCGACGTTGGTTTCAGCTTCCGCAAGCAGACGTTCACGGATCATGGTCGAAGTTACCTTCTTGCCTTCCTTTCCGGCAAAAGGACTGTCATTGACCGTGATGGTGACCGACATTGTTGGTGGGTCGACCGGCGTCGAGCGCAACGCTTCTGTCACCTGAGGGTCGCAGATCGTATCCGCCACGGAAGCTTTGGTCAGACCGGCGATACAGATCAGATCTCCGGCTGAAACTTCTTCAACAGGCACACGCTGTGTACCCTCAAAACGAAGCAGTTTTGTCAGACGCCCAGCCTCGATCTGCTCGCCTTCCAGATTGATGGCCTTGACCGCGGTATTGACCTTCGCCGTACCCTGAATAACCCGCCCTGTCAGACAGCGGCCAAGAAACGGGTGACTGTCCAGCAGCGTGGCCAGCATCGCAAAGGGCTTTTCTGGCGCAACATCTGGTGCTGGTACATGGGACAGAACCTTATCCAGAAGCGGGTGCAGGTTTTCCCGCGGACCTTCAAGTTCCTCATCACACCAGCCGTCACGGCCAGAAGCATAGAGAATTGGGAAATCCAGCTGTTCATCATTGGCATCAAGTGACACAAACAGATCGAACACTTCATCCACAACTGCATCGGGACGCCCGTCGGGACGGTCGATCTTGTTGATCACAACGATCGGCCGAAGCCCCTGCTTCAATGCCTTGCCAAGCACGAACTTTGTCTGGGGCATGGGGCCTTCTGCAGCATCAGTCAGCAGAATGACACCATCAGCCATGCCCAGAACGCGTTCAACCTCACCACCAAAATCGGCATGCCCGGGTGTATCGATGATGTTGATACGCTTTTCGCGCCAGACCACCGAAGTTGGCTTAGCCAGAATGGTAATGCCCCGCTCTTTTTCCAGGTCGCCAGAATCCATCATTCGTTCGGAAACCTGCTGGTTGTCGCGGAACAGGCCAGCCTGTTTCATGATGGAGTCGATCAAGGTTGTCTTGCCATGATCGACATGCGCGATGATGGCAATATTGCGAAGAGTATCGGTCATTCCGGGTCTCTTTTCAGATGGCAAAGCGGCGCATGGGGTTACCTGCCTGATACATTTTGACGAGCATCAGGACGGCAACCGGGGCGTGCTTTGCCGCGGGTTGTTTCATGGCCAGCAGCATATATCGCTGCCAGACCGAACTGACATATTCAGAATTCCAGTGCTTCCTACAGAAGAATCGGCCAACAGACAAACAGGATTTATCGACCTCACACCACAAATATGGTTTTATCTGGGCCGAATGGCTGCCATGCAGCGCAAAACACATTCGGTGCAAGGCGGCAAAAATATGAACCAGAAAATCAAAACCTATCTGAAGCGACTTGGCTTTCTTGGGTTCATGTTCTTTTTTCTCAAAGGGCTTGGCTGGCTCGCTGTGTTCTATTTTGGCATCAAAATCTTCAATTAGGCTGTCGCGCTAGCTCCCAAATAAAAAAGCCTCCGTGCCACGTGGCAGCGGAAGCTTATCGGCCTTGGGAATGGCGAGAGTGACGGGACTCGAACCCGCGACCTCCGGCGTGACAGGCCGGCGCTCTAACCAACTGAGCTACACCCCCAATTCGCACGAGCGAACCGCTCGTCCCAAGGTGTGCCTGTGGTAAAACAACCCCCTCACCCTGTCAAGCGCCGGAACGCCTCTAAGACACATTTTTCGGATGTTCTCCCATCGCTGGCCTTCCTCTGGGGTTCACCACAGGAAACCAAACTATCAAATCGTCAAGCTTTCGGGAAATGTAAACGTTTTTACCCCCTGTCCTGAACAATTTTAGGACTATCACGCACCGTAATTCTTCGCTGTCATGAGATGAACCAAGGAGGTCTTGCCATGCGTTTCATGTCTGTTTTGTTTACGGTGTTGACCCTGTCAACGTCGGCTCTTGCTGAGTTGAAATACACAAAATCTCCGGACGCTGTCTGTAATGACGGCAATCAGGCAACTTTCAGCCACTTTCCAGCTAAGTCCAATAAATGGCTGGTCTATGTCCAGGGCGGCGGTGTCGCAATCAACGCCGACAGCTATCGGCAACGCAACATTCACATGAAGACTGCAATGTCACTGGATCATTTTGGTGACTGGTACCCCATGGTTCGTGACTTCTCCGAGAATGGATATAACGTCATAGTCATTCCCCATTGCTCTAGCGACATGCATCAGGGCTTTCATTCTCACGAAATTGATGGGAAGACCGTCAAATTTCATGGCAGGAAAATCTTCGAAGATATTTTCTCCCAATATGACTCCACCTTTGCTGCGGCAGACAGTCTGGTAATCGCTGGCTACAGTGCCGGGTCTATTGGCATTGGATTCAATGCTGACCTCATCGCCAAATATGACCACGCTTTTGTGGTCGCTGACAGCTTCTGGCTTGATTCCGAATCACTTAAAGCCAGACTGGGCTGGACCACAGGCCCTTGGGCGGAAATCACAAAATTTATCTACCCCAACATGCCCGCCCATTGTCAGGCCAATCATTGGGCGCACTGCTTTCCATCCAGACCGCATTTTGAAAAGATGGGGATCAAGCATGTTTTTCCAATTTGGAACATTGGTGACAGCTACAATCGTCATGGCGACCAGACGGTGGTTCGCGCGTCAACCCATGCTGATATCAACTTTTACGGCGCTGGGTTCTCAATTGATGCCAGGAAGCGCAATGCAGTTGGATTCGAAGGCAATAATTACGGTCATGTGATGACAGGCAACAAGCTCTACACCCGTGCATTTGATGGGGTATCGGTCAGGGACATGATCTGGAACTGGATCGAAGGGCGTACCCCATCCATCCATATTCTGGATTGATCAACGGCGCCACGACCAAAAGAAGACCGCCACTGAGCAATGCCACAAGGCCGCGTTGAAAGCAGACCCTATATCACACCACTAGTGCTGCGGGGAATGGTGGGTGGTGAGGGGCTCGAACCCCCGACCTACTCGGTGTAAACGAGTTGCTCTCCCAGCTGAGCTAACCACCCATCATGGATCGGACATTAGTCCTACGTACTAATCAAACGCCAACCGGTGTTCGATTAACAACGCCGACCCTTATATCGGGCCGGCGCTGAAAAAGATAGCCAAAATTTTCAGCAAAATTTAGCTGTTTACAGCATCCTTAAGAGGTGCACCGGCCTTGAACTGAGGCTGCTTGGATGCGGCGATCTGAATGGCTTCACCAGTGCGTGGGTTACGGCCAGTTGTTGCGGCGCGCTGAGCTACAGAAAAGGTACCAAAACCAACGATACGCACTTCGTCGCCGCCCTTCAGAGCGGATTCAATGCTTGCGAATACAGCGTCAACAGCACGGCCGGCATCGGCCTTAGTGAGATCGGACGCGGCAGCGACAGATGCGATGAGATCGTTCTTATTCATGGGGACCCCCAATATATGGTTTGTTTGAACACCACTCAGCTTTACTACATCTGTGAAAAAATGCCACATAAAAAAAGGGAGCCCTAGGTGAAAAAACCTAGGCCCCCTCTATATTTCAGCGCGACCTAATGTGCGGTTACATCATCGCTTGCTGGCGGCGTATCCGACACTGGCATGTTTTCGGATTCCGTTCCAGAACCACTAGATATGGCATTTGGAAGCGGCTCCCGAACAAGCGCATTGGAAAGAACTTCATCCACCATAGCGACGGGAATGATCGTCAGGCCTTCCTTAACGTTTTCAGGGATTTCTGCCAGGTCCTTCTCATTTTCCTTTGGTATGAGAACTGTCTTTAGACCGCCACGATGGGCCGCCAGAAGCTTTTCTTTCAGACCGCCAATTGGCAACACCCGACCGCGCAGTGTGATCTCGCCGGTCATGGCCACATCGCGGCGCACTTCGACGCCTGTCACGGCTGAGACAATGGAAGTGACCATACCAACACCGGCAGATGGGCCGTCTTTCGGAGTCGCCCCTTCTGGCACATGAACGTGCAAATCCATCTTGGCAAGCTCATCCAGATCGATTCCATAAGTGCTGGCGCGCGACTTGATGAAGAACTCAGCCGCCTGGATCGATTCTTTCATCACATCGCCGAGTTTACCGGTCGCGCTCACCTTACCCTTGCCCGGGACCCGAACAGCTTCAATTTGCAACAGCTCACCGCCAACCTCGGTCCAGGCAAGGCCTGTCGTTACCCCGACCCGGTCCTCTTCCTCTATTTCGCCAAAGCGGAACTTCGCCACACCAAGAAACTCTTCAAGGCCATCCGCATCAACGGTGATGCTCTTCGCCTCCCCACTCACAATCTTTGTGACTGTTTTACGAGCAATTTTGGCAAGCTCACGCTCAAGGCTACGCACACCTGCTTCACGGGTGTAACTGCGAATGATCCCACGAATAGCCTCATCGCTGACCGACAACTCGCCATCCTTAATGCCATGGTCCTCAATCTGGCGGGCCATAAGATGACGCTTGGCAATCTCAAGCTTTTCGTCCTCGGTGTAACCAGACAGACGGATGATTTCCATCCGGTCCAAAAGCGGTTGCGGCATGTTCAGCGTGTTAGCAGTCGTGATGAACAGGACATTGGATAGGTCCAGATCGACTTCCATGTAGTGGTCCTGGAAGGTACTGTTCTGCGCAGGATCAAGAACTTCCAGCAGAGCCGAGCTCGGGTCGCCACGCCAGTCTGCACCGAGCTTATCCACCTCATCGAGGAGGAATAGTGGGTTATTGGTACCCGCTTTTTTCATCCCCTGAACAACCTTGCCAGGCATGGACCCAATATAGGTCCGGCGATGCCCCCGGATTTCAGCTTCATCACGGACACCACCAAGTGCCATCCGCACATATTTGCGTCCCGTGGCCTTTGCGATCGACTTACCAAGCGATGTCTTACCGACACCTGGGGGACCCACCAGACACAGGATCGGTCCCTTCACAGACTTTGTGCGCTGCTGCACGGCTAGAAACTCGACAATGCGGTCCTTTACCTTCTCAAGGCCATAATGGTCAGCATCGAGGATCGCCCGCGCTTCATTGATGTCTTTCTTGAGCCGGCTGGATTTCTGCCATGGCACAGCAAGCATCCAGTCCAGATAGTTACGCACGACTGTCGCTTCGGCACTCATCGGCCCCATATTCTTCAGCTTGCGAAGTTCAGCATCCGCTTTTTCGCGCGCCGCCTTTGGCATCTTTGTGTCAGCCAGGGCTGCCTCAAGCTCTTCAAGCTCGCCGCGGCCATCATCGCCGTCACCCAGTTCCTTCTGGATCGCCTTCATCTGCTCGTTCAGATAATACTCGCGCTGCGTCTTCTCCATCTGCCGCT
>WTJS01000011.1 GCA_011524735.1 Alphaproteobacteria bacterium | reverse complement strand
CGCCTTGCGAATTTCCGCCTCAAAATTTATGTCACGCGCCTTAAAATGCGGTGTAGCCGCGTTCGCAATGTTGGATGCAAGCACATTGTTGCGTTTTGCACGCACACCAAGGGCGGTCGCATGCAAATTCAGATAATCACCGATACCCTTCATCTACTCAGACCCCTCACAACATTGTTTTCAATACAAAAAACACGATTTTGATCACTTGCTCCAGGGGCTGCACAGCGACTTAAATTTTGATATGATTTAAATCGATGGGACGCGCCCTGCTGGCCCGTATTTTGCAAGTAGGATGCCAATCCAACGGCAGAGGATAAAAAAATGGCTCCAGCAACCATCAGCAACAGCGCCGGACCGGGGTCGGCAACTGAACTGTCGCCTCTTACAATTGCGGTACGCGACAAGGTGATTGAGAAATTTTCTGATCAGCCGCTTGAGGCCATGAATGAGGCGGTCAAGAAACTGCTGAATCAAGAAAAGGACGAGCAGAAGCGCCTCGGAATTCTTGCTGCCCGCGTATATATTCTTCGTCAACGAATAGTTAGTCTCTCAGAGACTGGTAATGAGCTCGTTGTAGGCAGCAAATCTCCCACTGCTGACAACACGGTTGCGCCTGAGTCCAACCCAGAGGCTGGCGATGAGATTGCAGTTCGCGAATGGACGAGGATCCGGATCCTAGAAGATTGTGAGGTCAACGGTGTGAGGTTCCCGCAGTCTGTCATCGTGGATGTAAAAACACCTGACGCCGATCGGCTGGTAGAAAACGGTAAAGCAGAGGTCATTGATGAAACCCCGCCAACAGAAGAGTCTGACTTAGGCAATTCTGACTCAGGCAATTCTGACTTAGGCAATGAAGCAGACAGCGGTTTGGACAATGACATCCCAAGTCCACCGGAAGCAGATGCTCTGCCTACGACAGTTGAAGCAGCTTCTGAGTCAGCTGCCGTCCCTGAAGACATGACTGCCGATGTAGACGCCTCCCTAGCTGCTGAGCCAGAAGATGAAGGTTCCTCAGCTACATCTGAGCCATCCAGTGATCAGGCCGACGTGGCTGACAGTCGAGGCGTTGACACTGACGCCGTAGCCCCATCAGAACAGGACGCTGTCATCGAAGCGCCAAGCGCCGAAGAAGTGACTGCAGCGCTTGAGGCACTTAGTTCTGGACCAGGCCCGCAGGAAACCGTGGCACCTGACACACATTCCGCCCCAGAAAGTGGGGCATCAGAGCAGGAAGATGAGGCCGCCGCTGTGTTTGCTTCGCTGGAAGCAACCTCCGAGGCCATGGGCACGGACCCTGTTGCTGCCACAGAGGCAGACGACAAGAAGCCTGCAAAGAAAGGGGGATGGCTGGAAGCACAGCAGAGTGCAGAGAGCGAAGCCGGCATGACCGAGAAAAAGAATGACTGATACCAAGAACAGCAGATTGACCGTTTTCACAGCGCTTGCGACTTCAGCTCTGGTACTTACAGCCTGTGACGATTTCGCCCGCTTTAAGCAAGAACGCTACGAATGCGGATATAATCGTCATGGTCTGATTGAGATGGATATTCGATCAACCAAAATCGGGGATACGGTTGCGACCACATTTACCAACGGCAAAGTGATGATGGAGATTACGGAAAGCACAGACAGTGCTTTCACGTTGGTGAAGGACAATATCATCATTCGAATTGATCGTGCCAGCGGTGCTGTACGAATGACAAAGGGCTCGCGCTATCTGCCCGTCAGTTGCAAAAAAACTGAATTTCGAATGTAGGCCGTTCTGTAGCGACCTGAGCCAAGCACCTCATCCGTCGCAGCAGATTACGGTCACTAAATGTCAGGCTCTGGTTTTCCCATGAAATGTTACGATGGCTTCAGATTCTTCCCGTGACAGGCCGGTGGCATCGGCAACAGCATCAGCATCAGCGCCAGCGCGTGCAAGTTCAATGGCTCGGCTCATGCCCACCTCGCCACGTACATCATCAGCCAACCTCACGACATCACGACGCAGCGCTTCCAAGGCAGTTTTGCTATTGTTGGTAGCATCGACCAGCTGTTCGGCAGTTGCTGTAATGTCCCGACCAGTTTTCGCCTGAAGATCACTGAGCTGCTCTAACTCATGCAACCGTTCTTCAACACGGACCAGTCGACTCGACATGCGTGTACGCAAAAGCGCAAGCTGAACCCACTGAGCAAGTGTCACCAGCAACAGAAGCAGGATCAGAATATTCGTCGGAGTCAGAAATTGAGTTTCTTCGACCATGTTGATTGCCCTTCCTGCCAACGCCGTTCAGGATGAAGCGCGGCATGACGGTCAACGCCGCGTCAGCGCACCCCGCATATAGTCCTCGAAATCGTTCGCCCAAACAAGCCTTGCGCGCGCAAGTGTATGGAGCTCGGCAATAGCCGCCATCATTGCCTGCAGCGAAGCACGGTCTTCAGCCACAAGATCAGCAGCTTCAAGGGCATCGGCCAGTTGTGGCCATTGCTCAGTCATAAGCAATTCAATTTCCTGATTTGCGGCGAGAAATGCGCTCGCATCATCCACACATGTTTTCGCACTCTCAATCCGGTGATTGAGAGTGTTTGCAAACTCTGCGAGCATTTTGTTCACAGTCATCCAGACCTATAGTGTTGCCGTCAGGCTTTCATGTCCCGATAGGCATCCATCAGCGCTTCAGAAATGCGATCCACATTGATCGGGTATTCACCACGCGAAATGGCGTCTTTTATCCGACGCACGGCTTCGGAGTTCACCGGAGGTGCTTCGGCAAGCTGACTAACAACCTTGGAAGACGCTGCATCGCTCACTTTGACGCTATCACCAACAGGTGCCACGGGCGCAGGTGATGCGCCAGCCCCTGCTGGACGTCCGTCGGATGCACGACCCTTGGTCATTTCCAACCTGTTGACTGTAGATTTAATGGCGTCAACCATCTTTCTGGCCTCCTCAGTCAAGTTAACGACGCAGCGTCAGCTTCTTTTAGCAATTACCATAACTTTTTTTTCGGCAATGATCTTGGCTCTTACGGTTTTTCCGCTACTCGCGTTCTGAACCTTAATCCAGTCACCAACCTGACCATTTTCGAGTGCAAAGCCTACCATATCCACGCTAATCCCACCAGCGGAAGCAAGAATAAGAACCTCACTATCTTCTTCCACGAGATAATCCGGGTGCAGGTGTCTTGCCTGCACAGGGCGCCGCGCAGCAAGAGACGTTTTCATCCGCCGTCCAATCACATCCTGTGGATCAAAGAATGCACCACTTACATTACGCGCCGGCACGGCGATCCGCATCACATCATCAACCGTAATTACATCTCCGCGCGTCACACTGCGCGTGAGTGCCACAACATCAATCTCATCCTGAACTGAAGATTGTTGGCGTCCCACAGCCTGCTGAATGGGACCTCGATGCTGTTCAACCTGGAAAACGCCGGGCTTAAAGTCACGAACCGGTACAGGGGTGGTCGTAGTGGTCAGGTTAGTCCTAATGGCAAACTTCCACCCTGAGCTGCGGCTCACCCTGGCATTTCCAAGTGCGGCATCACCAATTGCGGCATCACAGCGGAGGCTGACGGTGTTCCACCCTCCAAACATCGGCAGAACAGCAATGCGACCATCACATGGTGGAAAGACCCTGTCCTTTGCAATGGTCGGCGCGCCATCCAGATTATGCTGTGCGAGCGTCATTCTAATCATGTCCGATGCGGCATCACCCGTCAGCGTTATTTTGTCTGCAGCCATGCTGGTTGATGACCACCCAGTAAATATCTGCAGTATCGCAATAGCTGTAATAATCTGACGCCAAGCCACCATTAGCCTCCGATGAAGTAAATTTCATCCTGCCGATTATTGATTGGGGCAGAATCCTGTTGCCCGCTCGACCCCAGCACCAAGTTTTTCATCTCGTTCAGCGAGGGCAGCCGCAGCAGCTTGTCGGCATATAGAAAGTTAGGATTACCTCTGACGAAGGCCGAGCTGTTGGTTTTGACGATGGCCATCTGCACCACGGAAAGGTCTAAACCGCTTCCGGCATAATGCTCGGTAATGATGTGTGAAAGAGTTTCATCAGGCTGAACCCGGTGACGCACCGTATAATTCGGATCACTGACAAATGGATTGTCCGGATTAAGGCCTGATGGACCCGAATGTGAGCTGGAATAACCAGGGTATTCGAGAACTACGATTGGTGCAGACTGAGCAGTCACCATTTGGGGAGAAAGCAAAAGCAGCACGGCAACTCCGAGCGTCAGCGATTTCATTGTGGTATCTCCATGAATTCAACTGTGCGGCCAGCTAGCCGAGTGATGTCACGTTGGGTGTTAAACGGCACTAATGTGGCCTGCATATCTCTTACCGCTGTCACGCGCAGGATCTGCCATGGCGTGTCGGTGCCACTTGCCACCGCCAGCGCATTCTGACGCATGCCATGATGGCTGCCAACTGGGACAGTAAGTTGGCCGCTCTCAACGCTCAAAGTGGCGGTGATTGGAGCGCATTGCAGCTTTCTGGCCATTTTTGAAACAAGTGATGCGACAGGCGCTCGCATCTGAGCAAGAACCTCAGACCGATTGGGCCTCCGCAGCACATTCAGCGCACGGATCGGACCTGAAGACTGAGTCACAATTTCAACATCAGCCGCAAAACTATCAACCTGCACATAAGTCTCGCCAGCAAACAGATGCAACATGACCTGCATCACCAAAATGTCCCTGCGATCCAGACCAGACTGATCACGGCGAGCCGTCATCTGGATTTCCGGAACGATGGCAAAATCGCCACGGCGGACACGGACAACGCCAGTTGTTAGTGCCTGATAGTCAAAATTGTCATTTGCCCGTGCCAGCCTCGCTGGATCCAGCTTTGTCGTTGTAGAAAGTCGCGCATTTACGCCGGACCGTGAGTTAATTGCATCCACCAGCTCGGACATGATCTGCCCTGCCATTGGACCCGCCGCTGCAGGCGTTTTGGCATCCTGCGTAATTTCAGGCGCAAATACCGTGACATTGATATCACGGCGGGTGCTGCAGGATTTCCGCGGCATGCTGCCGATTGCGGCCCGGATTGACACTTCATAATGCTGATCGCCGATGACCTCATCAGTGATGGTGTAATCCAGTATACGGCTTGCGGGGCGAACCACGAAATGATCTTCGATCGCAGTATCAGTCATGACAGCCGAGTACCCGTTTATATCGGCACCACCCTGTAATGCTGCGAGATACAAGGCTTCTTCAAGCGCCATCAGGCGGGCTTCCTGCTGCAGTGCAGCGTCAAGGATGACCGCACGCCCGGTGGTTTCGGCGAAGTGAAATCCCTGGCTTTTTACACTGGTCGATTGACCAAGAGACTGAGCAGAGGCAGCACCCATCGTAAAGCTGATAATGGCAAGGCCCAGAACCAGCGTTAGTGCCAGCGGCATACGCGCCAGGTCTACCCAGCTACGCTGATCCAATCGTGCATATAGATCGAGGATCACATCTGCCTCCGTCTGCCGATCGCGTCTGTTAGCCCAACGCGCGTGCGCTGTTAATGAGATGAGAGATCATCTCGCGGTCGATCTCCAGAACGATTTCATAGGTATCCGACCCGGTTGGGTTAATGCGGACCGTGCGGGCTCCGCGAATGGTACCCGAGACAACACCGCGGAAGGTGTCGTTCTGAACCATGAGATCAATGACAGTCGTCGACGAGTCGACCTGAAGTCCGTGAATCTGCTCGGCAAGATCACGCATCGCAGCCATGCGGGCTGAACGGATTGCCATCAGGCGCTTCTGCGCATCGCTACGCCCCGGCTGTGATGATACGACAGCGTATCCGACGGCGGTAAGTGTTGGCACGTCATCAGCGCTGGCATCGAAAACGTCCTGGATAGCCGCAAGCTGACTTGCTTCGCTCTCAGGCATAGTCGGCGCAGAGCTCATTGGTGTTGTGTGCTGGCAGGCTGCGATCAGCCCGGTAGTTGCCAAAACGGCTCCGAACGTCATCGCTTTCTTTGATATCTGGTCAAACATAATACGTGACATAGCCCTGCAATGTCCTTTCATGATGAAGCTTCTGGGCGCGCCCTGTTGTGTCATCGGACCCATGAACGCAATCCCGGTGCCACACATATGCAGTTTTCATGCCAGTCCCCGGAGATCCATCGATAAATGCTCGAAAGGCTAGCAGGACCGCGCGTTCTGAAACTCTGGCACGCATCTTGCCTTAACCTCCATACGACGTGTTTCTGACTTCAAGTCATCGTTCGAACCCAAATTGTGTGACGACAGTCAGGCCCACAACAGGACTTTGAAAAAAAGGCAATAAAACAGATGGTTAATAAATCCCCCACATGCAGACAGACCGCTGAAACGCGCGCAGTTGTGCAGTGCTGGATTTTTGACACGTGTTCCGTGTCAGGCCAGAAGCAGGAGAGATAAGCGTCATGGAAATGACTCTTCAGCGATTGGGACTTGATAACTGGCGCCAATTGGTAAGCGGAACAGTATTACCGCTTGGCATCCTTGCATTGGTTGCGATGATGGTCCTCCCGCTTCCTGTCTTCCTGTTAGACACCTTCTTTGTCTCAAACATTCTGGTCTCGCTGCTGATCTTGATGGTGGCGATGCACACGCAACGTCCTCTCGATTTCTCGAGTTTTCCAAGCCTTCTTCTGATTGCAACGGTCCTGCGGCTTGGGCTCAATGTTGCATCAACACGCATTGTGCTCAGCGAGGGACATACTGGTCCCGATGCGGCAGGCAAGGTCATTGAGGCTTTTGGCGAATTTGTCATTTCTGGCAACTATGCTGTTGGCATATTTGTTTTCATCATCTTAATCATCATCAATCTTGTCGTGGTGACAAAGGGCGCGGGACGCGTTTCGGAAGTATCTGCGCGCTTCACCCTCGACGCCATGCCGGGCAAGCAGATGGCCATCGATGCTGATCTGAATGCTGGCATCCTGTCGAACGAAGAGGCTAAGCGTCGCCGTGAGGAAATCGCGGAGGAAGCTGATTTCTACGGTGCCATGGATGGTGCTTCGAAATTTGTCAAAGGTGACGCCATCGCGTCGATTCTTATCCTTGTGATCAATATTGTTGGCGGGTTGATCATTGGGCTAACACAGCATGACCTTCCTGTTGGCACTGCCGCAGAGAACTATGTGCTTCTGTCAGTTGGCGACGGCCTCGTCGCTCAGATTCCATCGCTTCTGCTGGCAATCTCCACCGCGATTATCGTGACGCGCGTATCAGCCACCCATGACATGGCTGAAAATATCGGCCGCCAGATCAGCCTTTCGCGGGCCTGGATCCCAGTTGCCGGTGTATTGATGCTGCTGGGCTTTGTTCCAGGCATGCCAAACTTCATGTTTCTTCTCGCGGCTCTCGTGGCCGCAGGTGCAGGATACTGGTCGTTCACACGCGAACAGGCGGCCGAGGCAGAGGCCAGCGCTCCAACCGAAGACACGGCCTCCGATGACGCATCTCCGGACATGATCAATTTGGATGAGGTCGCCGACAACGCTCCAATTTCCGTGCAGCTTGGCTATGGGCTGATCGACCTTGTTGAGGAAGATGGTAGTGGCGCTTTGGCAAGCCGGATCACTGGCATTCGTCGCCAGGTGTCGCGTGCTCTTGGCTTTGTTATTCCGCCTGTTCGCATCCGTGACGACCTAACTCTTGACGCAAACAGCTACCGCATTCGCGTTGGTGCCACCATCGTCGGCGAGGACAAGATTTTCCCAGATCGCAAGCTGGCCATCCCAGGCGATAGCGCCCAGGTCAAAATGGATGGCATTGAAGTAAAAGATCCCTCGTTTGGCATGGACGCTATCTGGATCCCGGCGCAGAACCAAGCCGAGGCCGAGGCCCGCGGCTATGTGGTTGTTCACCCAGAGTCAGTCATGGCGACGCATCTTTCTCAGGTGCTCCACAAATATGCTAGTCAATTGATTGGTCAGGACGATGTTCAGGGGTTGCTGGACAATCTAGCTCAATCAGCCCCGCATCTGGTTGAATCAGTCGTTCCAAAGATTGTTCCATTGCACAATCTGACCTCCATCCTTCGGATTCTGCTCGAAGAGAGCGTGCCAATCAGTGATCTGCGCAACATCCTGGAGAATTTGCCGCCGCTGGCAGCGCGCAACCTGAATAGTGTCGACACGGCTGAAGCCCTGCGCCCCGGACTAGCACCGCTACTCATTCAGCAGATTGCGCCTCTGAATGAAGCATTGCCTGTGATGACATTGGAGTCTGACCTGGAACATATGCTGATCACAATGGTGCGGCAAAGCGGTGAGGAAGGGCTAATCCTCGACAACTCACTTGCTGAACAGTTGCTCCGTAAGATCTCAGAGACAACCGAAAAACTCAGTGCCGAAGGGCGACAGGTCGTAATGGTTGTTTCACCAGCTATCCGTCGGCAGTTTTCGCAGCTGATCCGTCAACATATTGAAGATTTGGCCGTGCTGGCCTTCACCGAGCTTCCGGACAGCCGGAGAATCGAAGTCGTGGCCACAATCAGCGGTGATACCGCCTAAGGCACCGCCGCCACACCAGAACGAACAGGGAGTTTGTCATGACCACCATTACAGTAACCGCTGCTGACACTGCGCAGGCTATGGACAAGATCGTCGAGCGACTTGGCGATGATGCGCTGATCCTGGAAACAGTGAAGCGCAATGGGCGGATCGAGATGGTCGCAACGGATGATCCCGAAAGCCCGCCTGCTCCGGCGCCGCGCCGTGAGACCACATTAAAGGCGGTTGAACCAGCAATACCCCTGAACGGGCTACACATTGAGCTGGGGGCCGGCACAGGGTTCACCGACCTTTTTGACCAACAGATGATCCAGGCTGTCCGTCATCGTGAGACAGATCAGACAAGCGCCGTTGACCACCTCGTTGGCCGCGCGATGGCAGCCACTGACAATTTGGACATTCTTACTGAACTCAAAAGCATCCGTACCATGCTGAATGGTGTGATGATTACAAAACCAGAGGGGCTAGACGTAACTCTTGGACATGCAGCGCCAGTTCGCCTGCACCAGGCTGGTTTCTCGCCGAAAGCAATTCAGGCTCTGCACCACCACATGGTAGGTTTGTCAGATGATGATGCCATCGACGCCTTTATGACAGCGCTGGCGGACAGGGTTGTACATGATGATGTCGACCAGGTTTTCGACGCTCGCGTAATCTGCGTTGTTGGCAGCTCAGGCGCTGGCAAAACAACACTCGCCACCAAAATCGCTGCTTATTTCAAGGAGCAGGGTATTTCTGAGCGCATGACATTGGCCGCGGCAAACGGGCCGGGTGTAAACTGTGGCGAAAACATCAAAGCCTATGCCCGCCTGTTAAACATGCGTTCCACGCAGTTCGGCATCGGCGAATTGTCGACCGCCATTCAAGAGACAAGCAACCGCATGGTAGTGGATGTGACGGCAACGCCGGAAGATGCCATGGATGCGATCCGGGATGTTGCCCGGCTACTGGGTACAAATAAAATCGCGGTGGTTCAGGCTATCCCGGGAGGTAGCAGCGCTACCATGATTTCTCACCAGTGCCAGCTCTGGCAGGCTGTGAAGCCCATTATTGCGCTGACGAAGCTGGATGAGTGCGAAGCCATGCCTGCCGAGCTTTCAGCATTGGCTCTTGAAGGCAATGGCGTGGGCCTGTTGACCGGCACCAAGTCAATCGTCGGCGGGATTGCGATTGCGACAATGCCGATCCTAGCGCAGTATTTAAAGGAAAACGCCGATCAATAGGAGCCTGTCACAGTTATCGTGACAGGGATCGAAGCGGCATCCATCGGGCATCAGGCTAATAAGCTTGATAGGCTTGGGAACAAAGGATTTTAGACTGACATGGCAACATCAATTGTGGTCGCAAGTGGCAAAGGTGGCGTTGGGAAAACGAGCATTTCAGTCAATCTTGGCCTGACACTGGCACGTCAGGGTCGAAGAACAGTGCTGCTGGACGCAGACTTTGGCATGGCAAATGCACACATCCTAAT
>WTJS01000019.1 GCA_011524735.1 Alphaproteobacteria bacterium | reverse complement strand
GAATTAGACATCAAATGAACAAGGTGTGCGTAGTTATCGGGTCGCGGGCAAATTACAGCTCGATTAAATCAGCCATGCGTGCTTTCAAGGCCCATGATGGGATTAAGCTACAGCTCGTGCTGTCTGCCTCTGCCATCCTTGACCGATACGGATCCGTTAACAAGCTGATCGAAGAGGATGGGTTCGCACCCGATGCTGAAATTCACATGCTGATCGAGGGTGAAACGCCCGAGACCATGGCCAAATCAACCGGGCTTGGACTGCTCGAATTGCCGACGGTCCTCAGTCGATTGGAGCCCGATTTCGTCGTGGTTATCGGGGATCGCTTCGAAACCATGTCGGTTACACTTGCTGCCGCCTATATGAACATCCCGATCGCTCATACGATGGGTGGTGAGGTGTCAGGCACAATTGATGAGAGCATCCGCCACGCTACGACAAAGTTTGCGCATGTGCATTTTCCGGCAAGCAAAGGTGCTGCCGAGCGGATCATCAAGCTTGGTGAAAGATCTGAGGATGTTCATCTTGTCGGCTGTCCCCGGATTGACCTTGTAAAGGAACTGATCGAGGAGGGAAATGGAGCAAAGCGGGCACATGAGGTGATCAGCGAAACCGGCGTCGGTGGCCAGATTGATCTTGATCAGCCATTCCTTCTAGTGTCACAGCACCCAGTCACCACTGAATATGGACTTTCAACGGAGCATATTTCTAATACACTTAAGGCCGTTTCCGATGTGGGCATGCAAGCTATCGTTCTCTGGCCGAACCCGGATGCCGGTTCGGACGAAATCTCCCGTGGCATTCGGCGGTGGCGAGAGCAGGGGCAAGATGGGAACATGCGGTTCTTTAAGAATCTTCCGATCGACGTCTATATCCATCTGATGAACACCACGTCCTGCCTAGTTGGCAACTCCTCATCCGGTATTCGGGAAGGCGCTTTCATTGGCACCCCGGTAGTCAATGTTGGCACTCGCCAATCGAACCGTGAGCGTGGACAGAATGTTATCGACTGTTCGAATGACGCAGCAGCGATCCACGATGGTATCTTACGTCAGATCAATCACGGCAAATACGCGATGGACGCGGTCTACGGTGATGGGTCTGCGGGTGTTCAGATTGCTGAGATTCTCTCGACCAAGAAAGTCAACGTCCAGAAATGCATCACCTTTTAGGATGGTGTTTTGCCGATGAAATATCTCGCAATCATACCTGCAAGAGGTGGCTCGAAGGGTATCCCTGGGAAAAACATCAGGCCCATAGCCGGCAAGCCGCTGATCAGCTGGACGATTGAGGCGGCTTTGGCGGTGCCGGCACTTGATCGCATCGTGGTCACAACGGACGATGAAGATATCGCCAAAGTCGCACAGGCGCATGGGGTTGAGGTTGTGATGCGCCCTGCCGAGCTTGCGGCTGATAATTCGCCGACGATTGATGCGCTCCAACATGCCGTGAAGGTGTTGGGTGCATCTGATTCCGGCGCTGTGGTCACTTTGCAGCCCACGTCACCCCTTAGGCGTGCTGAGCATATCGAAGGGGCGATTGCGATGTTCGAGAGTGACGCGAAGGCAGAGAGCCTCGTCACCACAATCGAGGTGCCCCATATATTCCATCCCATTTCAGTCATGAAGGCCGAACCAGACGGCTACCTTAGGCCCGTTATCGAAGGCCAGAAAATATATACCCGCCAACTCAAGGGAACGGTTTACGCCCGTAACGGTGCCGCAATTTATATCACAAGGATGTCATGCCTCAGCCAGTTTGTATTTGGTGGGCGATTGATCGGATATCCTATGTCGCTTGAAGATTCCATCGACATTGATGAAGAAACAGATTTTTTGAAGGCCGAAGACCTGCTTCTGTTGCGTCAATCGAACCGTGGTGAAGAAGCGGGAGGTTAACGTGAATATTCTGCAGAAAATCTGGATTAAGGCGGCATATAAAATTGATAATGTAAAGTGGAACCACTTTGCCCGAGTGGCGATGCCGAAGCTTTCAAACGGCACTTCCCAATCAGTTCTGATCTGCGAGGTATACACCAATCGGGCTGCCGTGAAAATTCACGCGTTAATCGCAGCCGAGCTATGTCGTTCTGGGGTGAAAGTCACAGTTATTTTTGATTCGCGTAATCCAACCTATGAAGCCATCTATAAAGCGGTTGTACGGGATATTGAGTTCCTATATTTCGACCAGCTTCCAGCGGAACCAGAGGAAGCCGAGGTCTTGGCAGCTGAATTTGCTGACGTGGCTCAACAGGACCTGGATGGCTTTCTCGATCTCGAGCACGATGGGTTTAGGGTTGGCAAAAATCTTATGTCCACGGTTGTCAGGCAACTGCGGCTTGGAAGCCTGTCGCCCCAAGACCCGGATCAAATGGCAGTACTTAGACAGCGCGCTCTGGAGACGGCGACATCTGTCCTGCGTGTGAAAAAGCTTCCGATTTTTGATGTTGGAATCTTCAATGAGCGCGGCTATTCCCCGGCCAGTGAAATCTTCGACCAACTGGTTACAAGTGGGAAAGCAGCGGTTCAGTGGGTTAGTTCGCCTCTCAACGATTCTATCGTGATGAAACGCTACAGATTGTCCAATCGGTCCCAGCATCCCCTAGCGCTGAGCAAGGAAAGCTGGAGCAAGATTGAATCTTCGTCCAAACGGGTATCCACGAAGCAGGGCGTGGTGGACCGACTGGTTAGCATTTACCGCGAAAAGCTGGCCTATAATCGGCAGGAACTGCAGCTTGGTAAGGTTGAAATTGGGCGTGACGAGATTGTTGCTGAACTTGGTCTAGATCCGGCAAAAAAGACCGCGGTGATCTTTTCCCACATTCTTTACGATGCGACTTTTTTCTACGGTGAAAGTCTGTTTTCGAATTATGAAGAGTGGCTAATCCAGACGGTTGGGGCGGCGATAAGGAACGACAATCTGAATTGGATTGTGAAAGTCCATCCAGTCAATGTATGGCGATCGAAGATGGATGGTAAGCCGATGGAGCAGCTTGAAAAGAAGAGCTTGGAGCGCGCATACGGAGAATTGCCTTCTCATGTCAAAATCATGCCTGCTGACACGAGGATAAATACGCTTTCATTGTTCAATTACGTCGACTATGGACTGACCGTGCGAGGAACGGTTGGCATGGAGCTTCCCTGTTTCGGGTTGCCGGTCGTGACCGCTGGCAGCGGGAGATATTCTGGCAATGGGTTCACGATGGATCCTTCGACGCCCGAGGAGTACGCCGAACTCTTGTCCCAACTTCATGAACTGCCCCGGCTGGATGGGGAGACTGTTGAAAAAGCGTGCTCCTACTACAACGCTGCCATTTTGCAACGCCCTGTCATTACCAAAAGTTTCAAGCAGATATTTCAAAACCTTTGGTGGCAGCCGCGAAGCTTTGGAAGTGACGTCATCATTCCATCTCCTGGGTCTTATAAAGTTGACAAGACTCACGATATTTTGAAGATGACGCGTTGGATAATTGAGGACAATACTGAGGACTTGTTCGGTGTAGAGCCGAACAACTAGCACTGGAAGTAAAATGTCATTCAAACAAATTTTGAAAAACCTTCCAATTTTGTCCCTTGTTTCCATTGTTTTTGGAATCTTAGGCGCATTTTTTGAGTCCAATAAAGATGCAAAATTTGTGAGCTCAGCCATTATCGTGCCAGGTAGCCTGCATACCGCTTTAGCGCTTGATTTTGTGAATAACGACCACCGCATTGCTGAGGCAGTTGCCGGAGCTCAGCTGAACCTCGATACGAAATTTCAATACGATAGCGCCAACCGTGTTCTAAGCTTTGTGGGTAATTCCAGAAATGAAGCAGATGAAATCAGACGTAAGACGGTTTCATCCATCGTAGAAGATGCTAACCAAAGGTTACTCGAAGTCGTCACAATCGAGGTAGAAGGTGGCGAAAGCTTGAAAAATAATTGGAAGCTGGACGGCAACGGTCAGGCGACCATAGCAATGGATTTGTTCAGCAATGCTGAAGCATGGCGGAATTACGCACTAGCCAAGCAACTCAAGAACCGGCTGGAGGCTGGCAATTCAAACTACCACATCGTTTATGGTGCGATTGTTCAGACGGCTCCTCGGATCTTGCGTCGAGCGCTGGCATTTGGCGCGATCGGTTTCGCGCTCGCATGGGTTCTACTGGTGCTGCGGCGGACCTATCGCGATTTTATGCAATCCCAACGTTAATAACGGTCACTTGATTTCCGCAGCCCCTTAATTTGTTTTGGAATTTAACCTCATCATGAGTTCATCACGCATCATCAAGCGAACAGAGAATTGCCTTTCACAATGGGTCACACTGGTTGAGAATGAGGTAGATGGGGCGAATAGTGGTGAGGTTCATACTTTTCATTCCTTAGCCTTGGATGACTACGTATCCTGCATCGCAG
The DNA here is from genome assembly GCA_011524735.1 of Alphaproteobacteria bacterium. GTDB lineage: Bacteria > Pseudomonadota > Alphaproteobacteria > Puniceispirillales > Puniceispirillaceae > UBA8309. The sequence goes on along the minus strand of WTJS01000019.1, from coordinate 5,596 downwards.
TAACACCGGACGATCGCCTGCTGCTTGTTCGTCAGTTCAGGCCGGCGGTGGATATGGTAACTCTGGAACTTCCTGGCGGCATGGTTGAGCCCGGAGAGGATCCGCTTGCGTCAGGGCTTCGTGAATTGGAGGAGGAAACTGGTTTTCAGCCAATTGGAGACTCTCGCCTGTTCTGTACGCTTAGGCCAGATACAGGGCGCTTGGAAAATCGTATTTTTGGAATTTTTACGCGCGTCGGGCCGGAAGCTCAGTCTGGCTGGAAAGCTGAAGATGGTGTAGAGCCATCCCTTCTCCATGTTCAGGATGTGATTGCTATGGTCCACCGGGGTGAGTTCGACCAAGCACTGCACGTAGCCTTGTTGATGACAGCATTATCCATGAATCTTATCGGGTGAATCAAAACATGACACTGTCATCACAAACTGAGTCGTTTGGTACAATCTGTGTTGTTGGGGCGGGTTATGTCGGCTTGACCCTAGCTGTCACATTTGCCGATGTTGGTCTAAATGTTGTCTGCTCCGAGGTTGATCGAGATAAAGTTGACCGGCTGCGAGCTGGCGAACCAACCTTCTTTGAGCCAGGTCTGACCGAGAAACTGGCAAAAGTGTGCGCGACCGGCAATCTGACTTTCAGTCCCAGAATACCAGATGACCACAGCATAGATTGTTACATCATCTCGGTTGGAACGCCGCTTGACCCGAACGGTAACGTCAATATGGCCAGTATGGAGGCTGTTACACAAGAGATTGCAGCGCATCTCAAGGAAGGTGACACAGTTATCCTCCGATCAACAGTCCGTCTTGGGACAACACGTGAGGTTCTGATGCCAGTCCTCGACAAGGTTGGTGTGGCATACGGTATCAGCTTCTGTCCCGAAAGAACGGTGGAGGGGAGTGCTCTGACCGAGCTTCATGAACTGCCGCAGGTCGTGTCAGGAAATAATGATTTTGCAGTAAAACGGGCTACGGCACTGTTTTCACTGCTTACCCCGCACATCGTGCAGGTTTCAAACGTTGAGACTGCAGAGATGATTAAGCTGACTGACAACACCTTACGCGATGTGATGTTTGGCTTCGGTAACGAAGTTGCCGAAGCGTGCAATGCCATCGAGGTCAGCGCCACTGAAGTAATCGAAGCGTCCCGTCTTAGATATAAGCGTTCAGCGAGTCTGGCAAAGCCAGGTCCTGTGGGTGGGCCTTGTCTTGAAAAGGATCCCCATATTCGTCTCGAAGGGCTCAGGAAATTTAATGTTGATCTGGGAATTTCAGTTGCCGCGCGAAGGATTAATGAAGAGCAACCCGCTAAAGTTATGTCTTTCCTTAGCCAGTTGATTGGTCGGTCCTGGATGGGCGCGCCATCCCCACGCAAGATCGCCATATGCGGCCTCGCCTTCAAAGGGCACCCGGAAACAGATGACCTTCGGGGCAGCATGGTGTATCCAATGATTGCGGCGCTTCGGGAGCATTTCCCCAAAGCTGAGCTGTGGGGTTTCGATCATGTTGTGGATGCAGCAGGAACCCAGTCCCTGAATCTGTCCGTTGCTGGCACTATTGAGGATGCCTTTGATGAGTGTGATCTAGTTGTGATCGCGAACAACCATAAGCAATACAGGTCACTCAACCTTCAAGCATTGAGTGGGCATATGGCACCGAATGGTCTGATCTATGATTTCTGGGCCAACTTCCAGGCGATCGATCTAAGCCTACGGAATGATGTGAAATATTTGGCTTTAGGAAGCCATACTCGCGATATCTGCTTTTGGGAACGAAACTCATGAAGTATTTGGTCACCGGTGGAACAGGCTTTATTGGGGCCTCTGCAGTGGGGCGTCTTATCGACGATGGCCACGAAGTCAGAGTGCTTGATAACAACCTGCGTGGCAGTGTAGACCGCCTGAGCCGTTGGGACGGCAATTTCGAATATGTTCAAGGCGATATTCGGGACTCTGAGCTGGTGGATGCCGCGGTCAAGGGAGTGGATGCTGTTATGCATCTCGCCTATGTGAACGGTACGCACAATTTCTACGAGCGTCCCGAACTGGTTCTGGATGTTGCAGTGCGTGGCATGTTGAATGTGGTGGATGCCTGTCGCAACCGGGATGTTGGTAATCTAATTCTAGCTTCGAGTTCTGAAGTCTATCAGAAGCCGCCGATGATCCCGACAGACGAAACGGTTCCTTTGATTATCCCTGATGTCAGCAATCCACGATTTTCATATGGAGGCGGTAAGATTCTGTGTGAACTGATGGCTTTCACATACGGCAGAAAAGGGTTTGACCGCGTGACGATTTTCCGTCCGCACAACGTCTATGGGCCGGACATGGGGAACGGTCATGTGCTGCCACAATTCGTAGCGCGTGCTAAGCAACTCATAGCGTCACAGCCTGAAGGATGCATAGACTTCGAAATCCAAGGCAGCGGTGAAGAAACGCGCTCCTTTGTACATATCGACGACTTTATCGACGGGTTGATGCTGGTGTGTGACAAGGGTCAGCATCTGGAAATCTACAATATAGGTAACGAAGAAGAACGTTCGATTACGTCGATCGTGGAAAGCCTTTTTTCCTATCTGGAACGTGAGTACAAGGTGGTAGCGGGCCAGAAGCTGCAGGGAAGTGTATCGCGGCGGTGTCCGGATTTAACCAAGCTTCGTGACCTTGGATACGCGCCTTCGATTTCGTTCCAAGACGGCGTTCCTTCGCTTATTGATTGGTATCTCGAGAATGCATGAAAGGACAGAAACTGTGAGCCCGACGAATACTAGCATGTCAAGCCAGGTTGAGCTGGTAACGAAATGCCAACTCTGTGAAGGATCAATTGAGTTTGTTATGGCGCTGGGGAGTCTGCCGCCCGTAAATGACATGGTGCCGACCGGCAAGCGCCTTGCTTCGGTAAATGTATTCCCGCTGGATCTTTTGCGATGCACAGATTGTGGTCTCGTTCAGATCGGTGCCGAAATCTCCTCTGAAATTCTGTTTCCGGAAAGCTACCCCTATCTCAGCGGCACGACGAAAATTCTGCGGGATAATTTCCAGAACCTGTGCGACGAGTCGTCTGAACAACTCAAGCTTTCGAAAGATGCCTTTATCATTGATATCGGGTCAAACGACGGAACGCTGCTGAGCCCGTTTGTAGATGCAGGATATAATGTGCTTGGAATTGAGCCGTCGCAGGCGGCGGATGTTGCGAACAGCCGGAACATCAATACACGCAAGGCCTACTTCAATGACGAGACCGTCAGCTCAGTGCTTGCGGAACGGGGAAAAGCGAACTTGGTGACAGCGGCAAATGTGTTTGCGCACATTGCCGATGTTCATAAGATTACGTCCCTAATTGCGTCTCTGTTGAAGGATGATGGGGTGTTCATCTCCGAATCCCATTATCTAGGCGACCTGATTGAGACACTTCAATATGACACGATCTATCACGAGCATCTTCGTTACTACTCACTGACCAGTCTGCAAAAGCTATTTTCGTCGCACGATCTAGAGATTTTCGACGTCAAGCGGATTCCAACCCATGGTGGATCAATCCGTGTCTACACTGCTCGCAAAGGTTTGCATGAGATTCAGCCATCAGTTATGGCACTTTTGAAGCAGGAACGTGAAAGCGGTGTTGCAGACGGCTCCGCACTTGCAGATTTCAAGGCTCGGGCCATCAAGTCTAAGCTCGATTTGCTAAGCCTGCTGGTGGAATTGAAGCAGGCTGGCAACAGGATTTACGGAATCGGCGCCCCTTCGCGAGCTAGTACACTGATCAATTTCGTAGGACTTCGTGATGATGTCATCGACGCTGTTATGGAGGTTACTGGGTCTCACAAAATCGGGTTCGACATGCCGGGTACAAACATTCCTGTGCTTGATGAGGCAATCCTGTATGAACAACAGCCAGAATATGTGGTCCTGTTGTCCTGGCATATCGCGGATGCGCTTATTCGAAACCTAAAAAAGAGTGGATATAAGGGCAAATTCATCGTGCCGTTGCCAGAGGTGCATGTCGTTTCATGACGACATAGGAATGCTGCTAGTCTCCAAACCCCACTATTGGCTATAGTGCGTTGTGCCGGTTGACTTCGGGGGTGATCAGCTGGTGCATTCCGTCTCAGACAACTTAGCGAGCCAAGCCTTTAGAGCCGGTTGGGGTTGGTTGCCTCACTATAGAAAACTGTGACTGGAAAGCTGAATGTGTGGAATTCTTGGGCTTCATCAGCCAAATACTGCGCAGCAGGAAATCGAGGCTGCTGTTGGCCGGATGAATAGCCTTCAGCACCACCGCGGTCCTGATGATAGCGGTGTTTTCACATCTCCAGATCTTGGCCTAGCCCTGGCGATGAAACGACTGTCCATCGTGGATGAGATTGGTGGACGGCAGCCAATGATCAGCAGGGATGGACGCTATACGCTCGTCTATAATGGTGAGGTGGTAAACGCCAAACAGTTGCGTTCCGAATTGGAAGGCCTCGGTGACGTCTTCTCAACTGATGGTTCCGACACGGAAGTTGTACTGAAGGTCTTGACGCGCTTTGGGACAGCAGGGTTGCGAAAGCTAAACGGAATGTTTGGCATTGCGTTTTTTGATGCGCAGGAACGACACTTACTGCTGGCTCGCGACAGCTTGGGAATTAAGCCACTCTATTTCGCTGCCGAGAGCGGCCAGTTTGCATTCGCTTCAGAAATGAAAAGTCTTCTGACTTTGCCGTGGGTGGATGTTCACCTTAATCCCGATGCTCTCAATGACTATTTGTCGTTGATGTATGTGACCGGCGAACGACGAATCTTTGGTGGTATACAGATGCTGCCACGAGGGCATGCATTATCCCTGAATCTGACTTCGGGACATTTCCGGATCAATCGCTGGAGCGATGATTTTCCAACGATTGACACGACCAAGTCTCGTGCCGACTGGATTGTCGCCATTCGCGAAGAACTTGTTTCCGCCGTTAAGCGGTGGACGATGTCTGACGTGCCGCTTGCTGCCAGCCTTTCAGGAGGGCTCGATTCCTCTGTGATCACCTCAATTCTGGCTTCAGAAGGTATGGATGTCAGGTGCTTCTCCCTTGGTTTCGACGGCGAAGGTGAAAAGGAACTGAGTGAACTGGACCTTGCCACGTCACATGCTCAACGCTTGGGCCTGCCTCATGAAAAAATCATTATGAAGCCCTCTGATTTGCTGACTGATCTCGGCAAAATGGTCTGGCACCTTGATGAACCTTATGGAGGGGGATTGCCGTCCTGGCTCGTCTATAAAGCGATCGGCCGATCTCACAAGGTCGCATTGACTGGCGTCGGTGGTGATGAATTATTTGGAAATTATGGCAAATGGGTGCCCACCGAGCGAATTGCCATGCTGGGCAAGATGTTTCCAATGTCATGGTTCCGTCACGGCTATCTAAGTCGTTTTCATTATTGGCAAGACGAGTCAAAGGTAGCGATTCTCGAACAGTCAAGTCATGGAAGGGGTACAACCTCGGCTCGGACCTTTGAGAAATTTGACACCTATCGACGTCAGGGGGCGTCACATCGTGATGCCGTCGCCCGTGTGGACTTTGACACGCAGTTGCCAGACGAATTTCTTGCCATGACAGATCGGTTCTCAAT
>WTJS01000065.1 GCA_011524735.1 Alphaproteobacteria bacterium | reverse complement strand
GGTTAGTTCAGACATCTCTGTGCCACGCGGTAGCGTGGCGCGGAGCTTGTTATGTTCCACATAAGGTCCAAACCGACCGGCTTTCAGGTGAACGTCGCCCCCTTCAGGATGTGTGCCAAGCAATCTGCCACGTTTCTTTGCTGACTCGGCAAGTAGATCAACTGCACGATTCAAGCCGATTTCCAGCAGATCGTCAGCAGCAGGCAGGCTTGTAAAGCTACCCTGATACTTCAGATAAGGACCGTAACGCCCAAGCCCGGCCTGGATCATGTCACCACTCTCGGGATGTGACCCTACATCGCGTGGCAATGACAGCAGCTTCAGGGCCGTTTCCAGGCTCAGTTCGCTGGCATCCGTCCCCTTTGGCAGAGACGAGCGCTTTGGCTTCTTGGTTTCAGGATCGCCAAGCTGGACATAGGGGCCATACGGGCCATTCCGCATATAGACAGGAAGCCCACTGTCAGTATCGTCACCAAGATGGCGATCGCCAACGACGCCTGTCTCTGCAGCGTCACCGCCATTATTGGCAACAAGCTGGCGCGTGAATTTACATTCAGGATAATTCGAGCAGCCAATAAAGGCACCAAACTTGCCAAGTTTCAGTCCCAGCCGACCGCCAGCGCAGTTCGGGCAGCTACGCATGAGCTCGCCACCGTCATCCTTCTTGAAGAAGTGTGCGCCAAGGTCTTCATCAAGGACGTCGATGACATTAGTAATGGTCAGATCGCTGGTGTTGTCGATGGCAGCCTTGAAGTCACGCCAGAATTGCGCCAGCAGATCTTTCCAGTTGAGTTTGCCGTCAGAAACCGCATCCAGTTGGCCTTCAAGTTTGGCAGTGAAATCATATTCAACATAGCGGCTGAAGAAATTATTCAGGAATGTGACCACCAGTCGGCCACGGTCCTCAGGAATGAATTTTCCACGATCCTTGATCACATAAGTCCGGTCTTGAAGAACCTGGATGATAGATGCGTAGGTTGACGGTCTGCCAATGCCAAGCTCTTCCATTGCCTTGACAAGACTGGCATCGGTAAATCGTGGTGGAGGTTGCGTGAAATGTTGTTCCGGCATGACCTTGCGAGTGGCCAGTTTTTCGCCGCGATCAACTGCGGGCAAGATTGCGCTGTCGTCCTGTTTGTCAGTCTCAACCGCGTCAGATGTTGAATCCCGACCTTCTTGATAAACAGAACGATAGCCGTCGAACACGACGACGCGCCCGCTAGCACGTAAGGTGACGGACTGTGACGGGTTGGTGATGTCGATGCTGGTCTGGTCAAGCTCAGCGCTTTCCATCTGACTGGCAATGGTGCGCTTATAGATTAGGTCATAGAGCCGCGCCTGATCATAATCGAGGAAATTCCGAATAGAGTCAGGTGTGCGTGATGGGTCGGTCGGTCGGATGGCCTCATGGGCTTCCTGAGCATTCGCTGCCGCAGATTTATAGACCCGTGGCGCATTTGGCAGGTATTTGTTACCAAAACGCTGTCCGATTTCCTGTCTGACGGCCGCAACAGCCTCGCTGCCAAGTTGAACCCCGTCAGTTCGCATGTAGGTGATCAGGCCAGTTGTCTCAGACCCGATATTGATGCCTTCGTAGAGCTTCTGGGCAATCTGCATCGTACGGCTGGCAGAAAAGCCAAGTTTTCGAGAGGCTTCCTGCTGGAGAGTAGAGGTAGTGAAGGGCGGCTTCGGGTTTTCCCGCATGCGCTTGGTCTGAATGTCGGCAACATTCAGCCCTTCAGCCTCAATGCTTGCGGCAGCGGCAATGGCGTCTGTTTCTGTGCCGATGTCATGCTTGCCGAGCTTCTTGCCGTTCAGATGCGTCAGACGCGCTTTAAAATTCCGCCCATCTCCCTTTCCAAGCTCGGCTTCAACCGTCCAGTATTCCGTCGGGGTGAAGGCTTCAATAGCGGCTTCGCGTTCACAGATCAGACGTAACGCAACAGATTGAACACGCCCAGCCGACCGTGCGCCGGGTAGTTTGCGCCACAGAACCGGCGAGATTGAAAATCCAACAAGATAGTCGAGGGCGCGTCTGGCGCGATAAGCATCAATCAGTTCTGTGTCCAGCGCACGTGGCTGGGCCATGGCTGTCAGGATGGCGTTCTTTGTTATTTCGTTGAACACTACACGTTCAACAGGCTTGTCCTTGATCAGATTTCGTTCATTCAGGAGCTCCAGCACATGCCAGCTGATGGCTTCTCCTTCACGATCAGGGTCAGTTGCGAGGATCAGGCCGTCGGCAGACCGCAATGCCTTGGAAATGTCACCAATACGTTTTTCAGACCCGCCAGAGACTTGCCATTTCATGGCAAAATCTTCGTCAGGTAACACCGATCCGTCTTTACTGGGCAGGTCGCAGACATGTCCGTAAGACGCAAGAACCGTATAATTA
>WTJS01000033.1 GCA_011524735.1 Alphaproteobacteria bacterium | reverse complement strand
CTCCAACAACGATGATCCGGGGGCGCAGTTCCTGCATGGTCTGCGGAACGGACAGATTGATGGTCATGAGTTTCTCCCTTCTGCAATGGGTGACCGTGGGGCTGCCTGCACCTTAAATCCCGTTAGGCTGGCAGCATTGGGGCGCGGGCCCTGGAACGGACCTTTGGCCCCGCTTGCTAAATTCAAATGGTTCAATGTTGTGTAAGGCCGCATCATGTTGCTCCTCTCGCTCAGATATTGTCCCGGAACCACGCCCCTAATCTTTCGATCGGACCATGGGGCAGGGTGCGGGTTTTCCGCTCGGCAGGATCATCCTCAGTGAGGCGGCTCACATGGAGGAGGGCACCGACGGCGGCGGCGTTGGAGCGACTTGTCTCCTCTACCGCCAGGTTGCTGATCCCACGTGGCTGGCCAAGAACGACGTTGCGTCCGACAAGCTGTGCGCAGTAATCGGCAATTCCGGAGAGCTGGCTTGTGCCACCCGTCAGGACAAAGCGATTGCCGGCGGCGTAATCCATACGCGACGCCTTCATGCGGTCCATCAGGAGCTCGATGATTTCTTCAATCCGCGGCTTGATCACCGCGCTGAGAAGGCTTCTTTCGATTGTCTTGCCTCCGGCTTCGATGACATCACCAAGGCCGGGAAGAGTAATATTGTCGGAGCGGCCAAGCTGTACGGCCTGGCGCACCTGTGAGGGCGCAGAGGCCATGGCATCCACCGGGGTGATTGACCCGTGAACCGCCTTCAGCCTTTCGGCTTCGGAGATCTGGGTCGACAGAATGCGGGCGATATCGGTGGACACATGCTGTCCGCCAACCGGGATGGTGTCGACATAGATAAGCTTGCCATCCATGAAAATAGCGACGGAGGATGTACCCCCGCCAAGATCAAAGACAGTGCTGCCAAGTTCGCGATCTTCATCTGCGAGTGACGACAGGCCGGCGGCGTATCCGGCATGAATGAAGCGTTCAACCCGTAGATGGTTCAGGGCCAGCGCCTCGATAATGTTGGCAAGGCTGGTGCGTGCAGCCATCACAGTCAGGAAGTCGACCGAAAGATTGCGCCCCCGCATGCCAACGGGGTCTGCGATGCCGCGAACATCATCAAGGCTGTAATGCAGGGGATGGAGCTGCATCAGCTGCAGGGCTGGATCATGGCTACCAGTACCGCACCGATCCAGAAGGCGGCGAACATCACGCCGACTGACCGTGCTGTCGGCCATGGTGATGTTCTGCGTCTTGAAGGTGGAACGAGGGCTGCCGCCAGGCAAAACAACGCTGAGTGAGTTGATTGAAAGACCGGCTGCGCGCTCGGCGCTCTGCACGCAATTGCCAATGGCATCGCTCAATGCAGCAAGTGCCGTTACCTCACCGGTGCGAAGGCCGGCGGAGGCGTGTGTTCCCTGTCCAAGAAGACGAAGCTCGCCGCTCTTGTCGACCTCGCCAATCATGCAGCAGATTTTTGAACTGCCAATGTCGAGGATGGCAAATGGCTTGTGGCTGTTGCGTCTGCGCCCCAGTCTCATGTCTCTCTCCCCTTGCCACGTACCGGAATGTTCGGCTCAACAATCATCTGGTCGGGAACCCGCATGTCGATGACGGCCAGATCGCGGTTGGTGATCTGCTTGCTGTGATCGATCAGTGCAAGCCGGGCCCATGCTGTGCGCGGGTCTGTCTCTGGCAGCCGCACGCGGATGCCGTTGCGAAGATGCACATCCCAGCGCCGCTCTGACTGAAAGGTCACAGCCCAGACGTCTGCAAAAAGCTCAGGTTCTGTCTTCAGGATGTCGAGGATCGGAGCAGCATTGTCTGCCGCCTCTGTGCCGGCCACAACGGTCAGATGCGCAAAGGCAGCCGGATCAGCGCCGGCGATGATGGTGCCAGAGCTGTCGATGACGCGGTGACCATTGACTGTCTGAAGGAGCGCCATCGGAATGCGTTCGTTCAGCACGATGCGAATGGTCGCTGGCATGCGGCGCTCCACTGCCACCTGTTCGATCCAGCCAATTGCAGACAGGCGGGAATGCAAGTCGGGCAAAGAGATGCCGAGCATTGGATCACCAAGAGATAGCTCAGCTGCTGCCAGCAACACATCCTTTGGTGTATGTGACCGCCCATGAACTTCAATCTTCTGAAGCTGAAGACCGGACTCTGCGCTGGCTTCGATCAGGGCTGCGCCAAGGCTGGCCCGCTGGGCATATCCAGTGCCAGCAAGCCCGATCGCCGCCATAGATAGCACCCCGACAATAGCCATTCGCAGGCGCGGGCGGCTGTTGCGGCCGGTTGTTCTCTCCAGCGCAGGCGTAGGCGCCAGATTCTGGATCTGACGATTGCGCAGGAATGGGATCAGTCGTCGCATTGCGCAGTCTCCAGCAGATGATTGACAAGATCCTCACCTGATAAAC
>WTJS01000081.1 GCA_011524735.1 Alphaproteobacteria bacterium | reverse complement strand
GCTATTCCTTGAAATGCGCCATTCGGAAATGGTGGCCTTCGATGATGGTCGGCTGAAGGGCGCCAGCTACGATCAGTCCAGCGGTTTTGGCCTGCGCGCCATTGCCGGAGAGGCCCATGGCTATGCGCATGCAGGTGAACTGAGTGAAGCCGCACTGCAACGCGCTGCCGACAGCGTCACCGCTGTGACGCGCGGCTATTCCGGCACCGCTGCCGAGGCACCCGTGTCGGCAAGCAACATGCCGCTCTATGGCGATGGCAACCCGCTGTCTTCGACCGCCTTTGAGACAAAGGTTGCGCTGCTGCAGGAAATTGACGCCTATGCCCGCGCGGCTGACCCGCGGGTGGTTCAGGTCAGCGCCTCGCTGGCAGGATCATGGCAGGCCATTCAGATCATCCGGGCCGACGGACATCGCGCTGCCGATATCCGGCCACTGGTGCGAATCAATGTGTCCGTCGTTGTCTCACAGGATGGCCGCATGGAATCCGGCTCTTCAGGGGCTGGCGGCCGGGTCATGTTCGACCGCTATCTGCAGCCTGAAAGCTGGCAGGCGCAGGTCCATGAGGCACTCCGCATCGCCACCCTGAACCTTGATTCGGTTGCCGCACCGGCGGGCGAAATGGAGGTGGTTCTGGGGTCCGGCTGGCCGGGCGTCATGCTGCATGAAGCTGTTGGCCATGGTCTGGAAGGTGATTTCAATCGCAAAGGCACATCCATCTTCAGCGGACGCGTCGGCGAGCAGGTTGCCGCCAAGGGCGTGACAGTTGTGGATGATGGCACGCTGGAGGACAGGCGCGGGTCGATTACGATTGACGATGAAGGCACACAGTCGCGCCGCAATGTCCTGATTGAGGACGGCATCCTTCGCGGCTACATGCAGGATCGCCAGAATGCCCGCCTGATGGGTGTGGACCCAACGGGCAACGGGCGTCGCGAATCCTATGAACATGCGCCGATGCCCCGCATGACCAACACCTTTATGGAAAACGGCGATCACAGCCCGGAAGAGATTATCGGATCCATGAAAAAAGGGCTCTATGCGGTGAATTTCGGGGGCGGTCAGGTGGATATCACATCAGGCAAATTCGTGTTCGCCGCCTCAGAGGCCTATCTGGTGGAAAACGGCAAGATCGGGGCGCCAGTGAAAGGCGCAACACTGATCGGTAATGGCCCTGACGCCATGTCCAAGATCAGCATGATTGGTAATGACATGGCGCTGGATAATGGCGTTGGCACCTGCGGCAAAGGCGGGCAAAGCGTGCCGGCAGGCGTCGGCCAGCCAACAGTGAAAATGGGCGGGATTACCATCGGTGGCACTGAAGCTGCCTGATGCCGGATAGCGCGAAGCGCAGTTTGGCGCGCGCCTAGTCGCGCGATGGCCGCACCAGAAACGGTGTCATCGCCAGAAGCGACAGGGTGACCAGCGCCCCAAATCCAAATGGGAACTGCGATCCCCCCAGATCGTAGAGCGGTCCGGCAAGCACAAGGCCACCAACCTGACCAAGCGAACCGAACCCCTGAATGGTGCCAAGCGAGCCCCCCATTGAGGATGCACCAGCCAGTTTGCTGACTGCACTGCTGACCGCTGGTGATGACAGGCCAAAGCCAACACAAAGGCAGGTTGCGGCGATCATGGTTTCCACCAGAGGTGACGTGTTGCCAGGCAGCATGCCAAGGACGGCAAGAACAGTGATCACCTGCCCGGCGATCAGCAGGATCCCCCCGATCACAACCGTCCCCACCTCGCCGAAACGGGCCACCACATGGCGCATCAGTCCAGCCTGAACGATGATCATACACACGCCAATATAGGCAAAGAGCCAGCCCGTCTGGCGAATGCCAAAATCCAGATAGTCACGAAGCACCAGAACGAAGGAAGCCTCAATCTGGGCAAAAGACAGGTTCAGTGCCAGTGAGGCTATGGCATAGACCGCAAGTGGTGAGGACATCAGTTGCCGCATGCGATGCGCCAGCCCATCTGCATGGCGCTCGGGAATCATGCGTTCACCAGGCGGTGCCTTCAGCCTTGTGGCCATAATCAGAGCCGCAAGCGACATCACGGCTGCCAGCACAAATGGCGCACGGAATGGCGGGCCACCGCCAAATTCACTGAGCAGGCCACCAATAGCAGGGCCAGCAACAAACCCGACACCGATTGCTGCGCCAAGCAGACCCATGAATTGGGCGCGACGTTCCGGCGTCGTGCGGTCGGCAATCATTGCCTGAATAACTCCAATATTGCCAGAAGCCAGTCCAGATATGACCCGCGCGGCAAACATCGAAGTAATGTCCGTTGAATAGGCAAACCAGAGATGAGCAACCGCGCTGATGGCAAGCGAGCAGAACAGAACAAGTCGCCGTCCGTAATGATCGGACAGCCGCCCGAGAATCGGATTCGCCACAAACATCGCAAAGGCAAATGAGGCCAGCAGCAGCGTCATGACGCTGGCCGGCATGCCCATGGTTTCAATGACGGCATAAGGCAGGGCAGGAATGAGCGCGCCAACGCCGACGAAATTGATGCCAACGATGAAAAGAAGAACCGGCATAAAAGGTCAATCCACGATCAGCGATGCTGACAACAAGTTCCAGGCCAAGATTTGGACAGGGCGGCCTTACAAGGCTACCGCCGTCTGTCAATATTGCTGTGTTTCAAACAGGCGCGCCATGTCGCCATTCCACTCACCAGCAAATTTTGCCAGCAACCGGTCGGCCGGCGTCAGTCCTGAGTTTACAGCATCCCGAAGCGGGCTGAGGAACCCGGTCTCGTCATTCCCATCTTCATCAAGCCGGGCACGACGCTTGAGGCCAGCAGTGGCAAGATCAACAAGAGATTTGGCAAGATCATGGACGTCCCTGCCGCCAAGTTTGCCCCGCAACCCGTCACGTGAGACGGAAAGGCGCGCTTCCATGACATCGTTCGGGCCGAGGCCCGCAGCAAGCGCTTCGGCACCGGCAAGCGCCTCTTCATCATAAAGAAGTCCAACCCAGAATGCCGGCAGCGCACAGATGTTGTCCCACGCACCGCCATCAGCCCCGCGCATCTCAAGGAACTGTTTCAGCCGCACCTCCGGAAAGGCAGTGGTAATATGATCCTTGAAATCGGCCATGGTTGGAAGCTGGCCTTCGAAGCCAGCAAGCATACCGTCCATGTAATCGCGGAACGACTTGCCAGCGACATTGATGTAATCATCGCCGCGATGCAGGAAATACATTGGCACATCAAGGATGTAGTCGATCCATTGTTCATATCCGAAGTAATCATCGAACACACAGGCGGGAACACCGCTGCGCGCTGCATCTGTATCGGTCCAGGCATGAGCGCGTGTCGACACCATTCCAGATGGGGCACCATCCTTGAACGGGGAATTGGCAAACAACGCCGTTGCCACTGGCTGGAGTGCCAGTGATGTGCGGAATTTGCGCCGCATGTCAGCTTCATCACTGTAATCGAGGTTCACCTGAACCGTGCAGGTGCGCAGCATCATGTCGAGACCAAGCGTGCCAACTTTGGGCATATGCTGGCTCATGATGCGATAGCGCCCCTTGGGCATGAAGCTGATATCTTCACGGCTGGCCGAAGGGTGATAGCCAAGCCCGAGCATACCAACATCAAGCGGGTCAGCAGCGGCCCGCATATGACGCAGGTGGCGTCCTGTTTCGCGGCAGGTCTGGTGAAGATTTTCCAGCGGCGCGCCTGACAGTTCAAGCTGTCCGCCCGGCTCCAGCGTCACCGCGCCGCCATCAGCATCCATGATGCCAATGATCCTGCCCTTTTCCATGATTGGCTCAGCGCCAGGCCCAAGTTCGGTCAGAAGCCGTTCCAGAAGGGCGCCAACACCGGCATCCCCCTCATAGGCAACCGGGCGAAAATCTGACCTGTGGAACAGGAATTTTTCGTGCTCCGTGCCGATTTTCTGATCTTCGGGGGCGGTTTCACCGGATGCGATCCAGGAGACCATATCCTGAACTGTGACCGGTACGTCCTGCGTTGACTGCATTGAGTTTAGTCCATAGTTCATGTCAGCGTCACCCAACCCAGTCTCCACAGACGGACTGATAACAGGTGAGCGCGGCAATTGCTGCCGTGTCAGCCCGCAATATGCGCGGCCCAAGGGAAAGTTTCAAACAGTTTTCATGCCCGTCAAGCCGATGCCGTTCGGCAGGCGAAAACCCGCCTTCCGGCCCGATCAGCACCGCGGCGCGCTGAAGGGGGGCAGCCGCTGAGAGAGTGGCGATCGCCCCGGCACTGTCAGAGCCAGCAAGAGCTTCATCACAGAAGATCAGCCGGCGATCGCTTTCCATCGCGGCAAGCGCTTCATCAAGAGGGGTGAATGGCATGATTTCGGCAATATCCAGACGCTCGGTCTGCTCGGCAGCCTCAATGGCATTAGCCATGATCCGGTCATCATTTACGCGAGCGACCTGGCAATAGTCAGTGCGCACAGGCCATATACGGCTGCAACCCATCTCAGACGCCTTCTGCGCAATGAAATCGAGCCGCGCTTTCTTGACCGGTGCAAACAGCAGCCACAGATCAGGACTTGCCACCTGCTGGCGCGTCTGATCGGTTGGTAGAAGATCGCAGCTCTTGCGCCCCGTCATCTGGATGTCAGCGTGCCATTCACCGTCGCGACCATTGAACAGGGCGACCTGATCACCTGCCGCAAGACGCATCACATTTATGAGATAATGCTGCTGTTCACGATCTGGCACTACCGGGCGTCCGGCCAGAAGATCGGCCGTGACATACAGTCTGGCCTTTGGGGTATGCTTCGTCATGCCCCGGATGTAAGCAACCCGACAAGGTTTTGCAACGGGCGCGAGCTCTCCAAACTGTCGCCAGCAAGGTCTTTTGCGCATGGGAGACAGCGGGCTGCCGGTGCTGTACGTCCGGTATCTTCTGCGCTATCACTGGCAGCAATGACACAGTCTCAGCCGCAAACACATTCAGACATTCGTATACCCGGCTGGTGGCAGGTCCTGCCCCCGGCGACCCACCCTTATCTTCTGCTGTGCCGCCTTGACCGGCCCATCGGCTGGTGGCTGCTATTGCTTCCGGGCTGGTGGGTGATCCCAGTGGCGGCGCCGTCTGCCAGCGCCATGCTGCATCTGATGGTACTGTTCCTGATCGGGGCTGTGACGATGCGGGCGGCTGGATGCGTGGTGAATGATCTGTGGGACCGCCGGCTTGATCAGAAGGTAGAGCGCACCGCGGCACGGCCCCTTGCCGCCGGCATCATCAGCGTCCCGGCGGCCATGCTGTTTCTGGCCTTTCTGGGGCTGATTGGGCTGGCGGTGCTGGTGCAGTTGCCACCCCTTGCCATCCTTACCGGGATAGCCGCATTACCGCTTGTCATCCTGTACCCGCTGGCCAAACGCATCACATGGTGGCCACAGGCCGTTCTGGGGCTGACATTTTCGTGGGGGGTACCGCTGGGATGGACGGCGGCCACCGCGGCGCTGCCACCTGTTGAAGTTGGACTGATCTATGCCGGTACCGTCTGCTGGGTGTTTGGCTATGACACCATCTATGCTGTCCAGGACATGAAGGATGATCGCATTGTGGGGGTAAAATCCTCGGCGCTTGGGCTTGGCAGATATCTGCGTTACGGCGTCGCTATCGCCTATCTGCTGGCAATCATGCTGATCGGCGCAGGCGGGTGGCTGATGATAGGTGCCGGGGTCTGGATCACCGGACTAGCTGGCATGGCATTGCACCTTGTCTGGCAGACGAAACGGGTTGATGCCAAAGACCCCGCTGGCGCATTGACGCTGTTCAAATCGAACCGGGATGCCGGGCTGTTGCTGACTGCTGGAATGGTGATGCAGGCGATGGCTGGCTGACCTGCCTCAGCCTTATAGAAACCCGCCAATATCATCGGCCGTCACATTCTGGGCCAACCATGGCCCCTCACCATGAAGGGCTTCATCCTTCAGGCAATCATTGACCTGCCTGCGCAGATCGCGATCGCCTATCACCTGCTGCACAAAGGACATCCGGTCCTGTGAAAGACCATCTGGCGAAACATCGGAAAGGCCATCAACCTTGCCTCTGGCAAGGGTGACGGCATCAGCTTGTGTCATTGCCGTAAACTGACGGCCACGGGCGGGAATGGCGGTCAGAGCCGCTGGCCTGCCATCGCCAGCATCCAGCACACCGCTGCGCGACGCATAGCCGTAAACAGGCTGCGACGCGGGGACAATGTCACCACCCGCAGCGGGAACCGGGATATGGGTGACCATGCCAGACAGTTTGCGGATGTAATCATAGGCGACGCCAAGTGCCTCGGTCCGATGCATGGTGACAAGCTGGTCATCATCCAGCCAGGCAATGTTCAGGAATACATCAGTGCCACTACACGGAAAGGCGGTGCAGGACACCGACCCGTAATAGCTGATGGCCGCCGCATGAACGATGTCACAATCATGGAGAATGGCCGGGGTCACCGGAACAGTGGCGTCATCACCAAATTTACGTCGGAGCTGAACCGGGGCGCGGTTGGAGCCTACAGACAGCACCGCCGTCCGGCCCTGCAGCAGACTGGCATCTTCCAGCGGCACCAACGTGCCGCCGGTCAGGACAAACCCCCCTTCCGGCGCGGCATAGGGGTAATCATTGGCCCGTGCTTCAGCGCTCTGGTCAGGAAGATATGTCTGTAGATCCTGCGCGGTAAACATCGTGATACCCTGAAACAAAGGGCTTTTCATCTAGCTGGCCAGACCAGCAAGTTCATCAAGCCCCAGCGCAATATTCATATTCTGCACCGCCGCACCGGATGCGCCTTTACCAAGATTATCAAGGCGGGCCGTCAACCAGAACTGGCTGTTATCGGCATTGGCAAACACGAACAATTCAACATGGTTCTGACCAGCAAGTGCCGCTGCATCCAGCATCATGGCTGCGGTTTCGGGATCACCAGCCTGCGGGCTGCCCATGCGGACCAGCGCTTCGCCATCATAGTATTCAGCCAGAATGTCAGTCAGATCGGCAGCTGTAACAGATTTGGAAAGCTGCGCCGCGTGAAGCGGCAGATGCACCAGCATTCCGGCATAGAAATGCCCAACCGATGGCATGAAAATCGGCGCCGCATCGAGGCCGGCATGCCGTTTCATTTCGGGCAGATGTTTGTGGCCAAGGGCAAGTCCATAAGCCCCATGTGGCGGCATGCCGCCAGCTTCAAATTTTTCAATCAGCCCCTTGCCACCACCGCTGTAGCCAGAGACGGCCGGCACGTTCAAGCGGGCATCTGATGACAGCAGCCTGGCCGTCACCAGTGGCCGCACAAGCGCCAGAAACCCAGTCGGATAACATCCGGGATTGCTGATCCGGGCCGATGCAGCCAACGCGGCACGGGACTCGGGATAGAGCTCAGCAAACCCATAATCCCAGCCTTCCGCCGTCCGGTGTGCAGAAGATGCGTCAATGACGCGCGCACCAACTTCAGCCGCCAACGCCGCCGATTCCTTTGCGGCATCATCCGGCAGACACAGGATAGTCAGATCACTCGCAGCCATCATATCCCGTCTGGCATCAATGTCCTTACGGTCGGCATCGGCAAGCGCAACGGATTCCACTTCGGGATGCGCGGCGAGACGATCACGAACCTGCAAGCCGGTTGTTCCAACAGCGCCATCGATGAAAATGCGGTAAGTCATGTCGATGTGATAAACGCAATGGCCTGCCTATGCAAGGAGAGCTATAGTGGCGCCAGCCTTGCCACCAGCCATGGCGGCAGGGAGGTTGAAACCCGTTATCGCAGCGTCTATCTGGTGCCCATCATGACACAGTTGAACCAAAATCTGATCGCCGAACTTCTTGACGCTGCAAAGGCCGCAGGCGCTGATGGTGCCGATGCTGGCGTATCCCGCAGCGAGGGGAGTTCCGTTTCCGTCCGGCTTGGCAAGGTCGAAGCCAGTGAACGCGCCGAAGAAGTGAATGCCGCCCTGCGGGTGTTTGTTGGCCAGCGCAACGCATCGGTTTCCACAAGCCAGCTTGATAGCGACAACATCCGCACGCTTGCCGAACGCGCGGTGGCAATGGCAAGGATTGCCCCGGAAGACCCCTATGTCCGGATGGCTACCAAGGACGAGCTGACAGCTGAAATCCCCGACATCGAAATCTATGATGATCAGGTTCCCAGCACTGAAAGCCTGACAGCCAGTGCCCTTGCGGCCGAGGAAGCGGCTTTGGCGGTGGAAGGGATCAGCAATTCAGAGGGTGGTTCAGCAAGCCACGGCGTTGCCCATGTGATGATTGCCTCCAGCAATGGTCTGGCGGCCGATTACCGTCGGTCATCCCAGGGCATTTCCGCCATGGTCATCGCTGAGAAAGACGGCGCCATGGAGCGCGACTATGACTACACGTCAGCTGTCTTTGGCGAAGATCTGGATTCCCCTGAGATGGTCGGCAAAAGCGCAGCCAACCGCACGCTGTCGCGGCTTGGACCAAGCAAGCCCCCGACCGGTCAGTTCCCGGTGGTCTATGACAAGAGAGTATCAGCCTCGCTTGTTGGCACATTGGCGAGTGCCATCAATGGCGCATCGATTGCCCGTGGCACCAGCTTTCTGAAGGACAGCATGGGTGAACAGGTGACCGCCAAAGGCCTTACCTTCATCGATGATCCCCTGCGCCCGCGCGGGATGGCATCGCGGCTGTTTGATGGTGAAGGGCTGGCTGTCAGCCGCCGTGCCATGGTCGAGGATGGCGTCCTACAGAGCTGGTTCCTTGATATTGCGTCGGCCACCAAGCTTGGGTTGAAACCGAATGGGCAGGCAGCGCGCGGCATGGGAAGTTCACCCGCCCCTGGCAGTAGCAATTTCTATCTCGAAAATGGAGACATCAGTTTTGATGAGCTGATTGCCGATATCAGTGACGGCTTTCTTGTCACTGAAATGATGGGGAGCTCGGTCGATATGATTACCGGCGATTACAGCCGTGGGGCGGCCGGCTTCTGGATCAGCAATGGCAAAGTCAGCCATCCCGTGTCCGAGGCAACAATTGCCGGCAATCTGAAGGATATGTTCATGACCATCAGCCGTGCCAATGACATTGACATGCGCAAGAGCATGGCGGCCCCCACACTTCGCGTTGAAGGCATGATGGTAGCTGGATCATGAGTTTCCGCGCCCCGCCCGGCCAGCGGCGCGGCCTGCGCGACTGGACGGAGCTGATTTTCAAGGATCATGGTTTCCTGAGGGTGTGGTGGCACAACCTCCATGAAATAGCCCCTGGCATGTGGCGATCCAATCAGCCCGGACCATCGCGGGTACATGCCGCGGCAAAAGACGGCATTCGAACCATTATCAATCTTCGCGGCCCGCGCGATGACGGCGGCTGGCAGCTTGAGGCAGAAGCCTGTGCCGCGAATGGCATAACCCTGCTGGATTTTACCGCCCGATCGCGGGCCGCCCCTGACAAAGCCATGCTGCATGCGACGCGCGAGCTGTTTGCCGAAGCAGAGCTTCCCGCAATGATGCACTGCAAGTCGGGTGCTGATCGTGCGGGGCTGATGTCGGCGCTGTATCTTCTGATTGTTGAGAAGCGTCCAGCGCGTGAAGCCGCACAGCAGCTTGCCTGGAAATATGGCCATGTGCGGCAGGCCAAGACAGGCCTTCTGGACGCCTTTTTTGAGGCCTATTTCCCCTATGAAGATCAGGGAATGGCCTTTTATGACTGGGTCGATAATGTCTATGACCCAGATGACGTCACCAGGACATTCCAGGCCAAAGGATGGGCGGTACGTCTGACCGACAGCATCCTGCGCCGCGAATAGCCGCAAAAAGGAATGGAATCAGCCGTCCAGCGACTGTAGACGGCAGAGGCGCGCATACAACCCGCCTGCTGCCAGCAAAGTGTCATGCGTTCCGCGTTCGACAATCCTGCCATCTTCCATAACCAGAATGATGTCAGCCTCCCGGATGGTTGAAAGCCGGTGCGCGACAACCAGCGTTGTGCGACCTGCCTGAAGCCGGGAAAGCGCAGCCTGAACCTGCTGTTCGGATTCGGCATCCAGCGCGGCGGTGGCCTCGTCAAGGAGCAGAATCGAAGCATCCTTCAGCAT
>WTJS01000020.1 GCA_011524735.1 Alphaproteobacteria bacterium | reverse complement strand
ACCGGCCCATCGCCCCCGTCCAGCCAGGTGGCGCGGAAATAGGGCGGGCCCAGAAGCGGTTCCTGCGGCGTGAACTGCAGCCCGTCTGCGCTGGTGGCAAGGCGCGTCTGCTGGTCCCCATCTGCCAGAAGCCCGTGGTAATACATCACCAGCCGCCGCCGCCCTTCATCGACATGCACATCGGGCGAGGCAACATGCGCATAGAGATAGTCCCCACCAAGCGCCTCCACCCAGTCCGGGGCCTTCAGCTTTGGATCATGCGGCGGATCAACAGGTTCAAACAGGCTGTCGGCAAGCGGCATGATCGGGTCCGGGTGCATCTTCCACGGCCCCTGCAGCGCATCGGCATAGGCCAGCCGGATGGATTTGCCCTTATGATGCCCGAAATACATATGAAGGGTGCCAAGCCGCCCCGCTGCCCAGTCCGGCATGCGCAGCACAGACGGCCCGTTGATGTTCGCCAGCGCCTCCGGCTCCAGCCCGGACAGGCTCGCGGGCGGGAACAGTTTTGCATCAACAAGGGGCGTGTCGCTCAGCCTCACGACACGGCCCAGAAAGCGTGGAATCGTGACATCAACACTCATGCCAAAAATCCTGACCCGAAAAGGAACCATCTGGCAAGCCTTTCCGCGCCGGGGTAAGCTGGACCTGATCCGGTGTTTTGCCCCGTTTTTGTCAGATTGCCCCGAAAGTTCCTGCCATGACCCTTTCAGACACCACACTCTATGTCACCGGGGCCGGGGTCAGCGCCGATAGCGGCATCCCCACCTTTCGTGGTGAGGATGGATACTGGACCATCGGGTCACGCAATTACACGCCCCAGGAAATGGCCACCCGCAGCATGTATGAGGGCAATCCCGGCCAGTTTCTGCTGTGGTATTACCGGCGGTTTGCCGAATATCGGGCGGTGCCGCCCAATGATGTGCATCGCTGGCTGGCCGACCAGTGCAACAGCGGTGCGGCACGGCTGATCACGCAGAATATTGACGGGCTGGACGGGCGCGCCGGCAATCGTGACTATGTCTGCATTCACGGGCGGCTGGACTGCATGACGCGTTATGAGGATCAGGACGCGCTGCATCAGGCTGTCGCCGGGCACCCAAATCTTCTGGAGAGTGACACCATCATTCCCGCCCCCTGGGATGATGTGCCGGCCATGCTGGCCGCGGTCGGGGCCGCCACCACGGACCCCAAGGCCGCCAGTGACGAAGATTTACAGGCGGCGCTGCTGCGGCTGTGCGGCATTGATGCCGATGCCGGCCCGCGCCGCGGGGCCAGTCTGAAACCCTATGTTCTGCTGTTTGATGAGTATTATACGGATCTATACCGGATGAGCACGGCCGAGCAGTGGATGCATCAGGCCGGCCGCATGGTGTTTATGGGCACCAGCTTTTCGGTGAATATCACGGCGATTGCGCTGCGCACCGCGATCCAGCGCGGCATTCCGGTGGAGATTGTCGATCCGGCCCCGATCGACCTTGGCATCCCCGACGGTATGGCCGACATCACCTACCACCGCATGACGGCAAAGGAATGGATGGGTTAGGGGGGCATCTAAGTCTCAAGCCCAGTCACTCGTTCAATCTCAAGTTCAGTCGCCAGCAACATCGCCAGCCTCGCCATCATCAGCGTGGGAGCCGCTGGATGCCGAGACGGATGTGGCGACAGATACTTCGCCATCCGTCTGTCTGGCCAGCAGGGCATCAATCCACATCAGCTCATTGGGCGAATAGACGTCACCTGTTGGGTGCGAGATCATGATGAGTTCGGTCCGCCATTCAAACAGGCTACGTTGCCTGTCATCATCGGTATCAAACAGGCGGAGTCCTTGCTGAAGCAGCAGCTGGAAGAGAGCGTCCCGTTCCATGTCGTCAGGCCGATATTCTCAGCGCGATCAGGCTGGCACCGCAGACAGCGACATTTTGGGCTCACTGCTCTTCAGATGCGCGATGTCCTGGCCATCATCATCCTCGCCATACAGATGGTCCTTGGCAAAGCTCCATTGACCGCCAAGTTTCAGCATGACCTGTTCTTCGGCCTGCGCGACGCAGATGTCCCAGTCCTTGGCAAAGGCCAGTACGAAAAGAGGCTTGCCATGCTGATCAACCGTGTGATCTGCCGGAAGATCAAACAGGTTAGGGGTAAACAGAAAATGCGTTCCCCCGGATGACATATAGCCGAGTTCAACGGGTTTCATCGGTGGTTCCTTCCATCGCGATTGGCTTGGCAATTGCCTCCTTGTTAGAGTGCCGCCACTGCAATTCATTTTCCACGATAACACCAGTCAAAGTTCCTGCAGGCATCACAATGTCGTGATTAAATCTCAAGAGTGTTGATCCACGCTAGTGCGTTATTTTTTCGGTGGCTTAGATTTGTTGGGCTTGATCTTTGAAGTGCTGCCAAGTCCCTTTTCCACCTTGGTGGGCTTTTCTATCTTTCTTGCATTGCCAAAGCTTTCTGCTACGCGGCGATCATTATTTGTGGGTTCTTTGTTCATCAGTTTGCTCCAACTTTTTGGATGAATGGTGTGGAAATGACCGCCAATATAGCGGTCAAAAATGCTCCAGTGAGGAAGCTGCCATAGATGAGATGGGTCAGTCTTGAAAGCTGATTGAGTACTTGTGCTTCTTGAATATCATCGTCGCCTCCGATGACGTGCTCGACATAACGAGCGTTCACGTAAAACACGCGGATGCCAGAAATGATGGCCATAAAGAAAGCCACACCAGCAAGGCTCCAGAGAACGAAGCCATGGCTGGTATTGATGCTTCTGTGAAGAACCATGAGCAAACCGATGGCAAGGCCAGAAAGGGTCATGGCCTGCTTGTCTGCTTCAATCTGTGTTGTTACCCACCCCGAAACTAACTCTTGGTAAAAGGCCACCCTTTTAGAAGCTGCTTCGTCTGATGTCATAGGTGCTACCTCCCAAACTTCGGGAAAGGTAAACCGGGCCGGGTTAATTAATCGCTAACGCGGGCAGGGGGTTTTACTCACCACTCACCCCATCTTGGTGATGAACAGGGTGGCGGCGAGGATCAGCACGAAAAAGACGGCGATAATCAGAACGGATTCTTTCATGGGGACGCTCCTGTCGGTTAGGCCAACAGGATAGGCGCACCCCCCTTAATGGCGGGTTAGGCCGCGCTCACATTCCCGGGGGTGCGCCAATTGTTTGAGCGCTTGAGACCTATCCATACGGATAAGTGTTTTATTTCGCCATTCAGCCTACGCTCAAAGGCCAATCGAGATTTGAACTTGGGAGGGCATAGAGTCATGGACTGTGAGGCCTTTAAATACACAGGTCCGATGTATGCGGAGAGTTGTCGGAGGGGGGAGGTCTATCTTTCGAGTTTTGAGGCTATTAGAACCCTCGATAATGAGGGCATCGGAGATCCAAATGAGGGAAGCTCGACAAAATCCGGCAATTTGGCTGTGGATGCAAATGCACAAGATTGGCAAACACGACGTCAGGTCGAGGATCTTGCGCGTTATGGCGTGAACTTACGATCTGGTAAACTCAGAGCCCAAAATTCAACGTTTAGGCAGGTGTTGCCGGATGCACTCATGTACTGCGCGACATTGAAGCAAAATGACGAATTTTGGAGGACGGCATACGGGTATGAACCTGCTTTACACATTTTTAAATTCGACAAATTCATAAGAAAAATATGCCATGCATTAGAGCGTTGCCATGTTGGTTTTAACTTTGTCGAATGTCTAGTTGATCGGTGCACATACGAAGATCCCGTGCTACTAGGTGACCCGACGCCCCTACCACCTAGTTATTTTAGAAAAACACGCCATAAGCACATAGAATATGATGTTCAGGATGAAATACGAGCGGTGTTCAAATTCGATAACGGAAATGTACGGCTTGGATCAGGATTTACCGTTCAGTTAGATTTTGACGACGGAAACGTTTGGGCTCTCTAACACTCACCCCCGCCGCAGCTCCAGCAGTTCGGCATGGATGCCTTCTTTCACCATATGGCGGATGCGGGTCTGGCGGGCCAGCGTGATGCCGGCATCCTGCAGCACGGGCATAAGCGTCTCATCCCATCCCATTTTCTGCCATCCCAGCCCGTTGACCGTCACCAGAACCGGGGCGCCCGGCCGTGCCGCATCCATGATCAGCGGCAGATGGTCCACATGCGGCGGGCCATAGCCAAACACCCCGACACAGATCACCGCGTCATAGGCCGCTGTATCAGGGGCCCCGCACACCATGTCACCTCGCCCGGAATCTCGCCCGGAATCCAGCTCATACGGCGCCGTCATATCCAGTTCGAACAGCTGCCTGTACACCCCCAGCCGCGCTGCCACATCGCGCATTTCGGCGGACAGATCGGCGCCATCCACATGGGTAAATCCTGCCGCCGCCAGCAGCGCCCCGGCCTGGCCGGTGCCGCATCCGGCATCCAATATGCGGGCATCGCGGGCGATTATTCCCTGATCCGCCATCGCCGCCATCGCCGCCACCGCATCGGCCGGCGCCATATAGCCATAGGCGTCCATCAGATCGGCATCATAATGTTCCGCCCAGTCGGCATAGAGCGCCATCAGCCGGTCCGTCGGCGGGTTGGAATAGGCAATAGAAATATCCACATCGCCATTTGGCGTGCGGTGCCACGCTTCGGGATTGCTGTCAGCCTGCCCGCCCTTCGGATCATGCGGATCGGTTGGTGATGTCATGGCTGTATCCTCTCCCCCAAAAAGACCACCAGAGTGAACAAAGCGTGGCAGAGATTTTGTGGGGCGTCCAGAGGCCGGATGGCCTATCGGAGAGAGAGGAGGGGCACGGGAAGGCGGACGGGAGAGAGGCGGGTCTAGAAAGGCAGCGGTTCGCCCGCATAGGTTTCGAACAGCCCGCTTGTCGTCATGTCCAGCGCGTCAAACCGCTGCAACAGCCCGGCGGCGCTGACCTCCACCGTGATCGCGGCGTCGGCCCCGCCCATATCGGTCTGCACCCATCCCGGGTGATAGGCCCCTACGGCAATGCCGCGTGGGGCCAGCTCCAGCGCCATTGACCGCGCCAGATTGGTGGCGGCGGCCTTGGTGGCGCGATAGATCGGAGCCATGGTGCCGGACCGTGTGCTTGATCCCATCTGTGATGAAATCACCGCCACCCGCGCCGGTTTCGGGGCATGATCTGGCATCATCGCGGTAAAATGCCGGGCGGTATAGAACACCCCGGCGATATTGGTCAGCAGCGAGTCCTGAATATTGTCTGGCGTGTGGCCGGCATCGGTCAGCCCCCCTCTGGCATTCAGCGTGCCAGCATTGCAGACCAGAATATCGATCTTCTGATCATCCAGTAGGCTGTCTGTCTGGGCGGCGGCGGCCTTCACCGCATCCTCATCGCGCACATCCATGGCGATGATCTGCAGCTGGCCCGCCTGCGCGGTGGCAAGGGTCTGCAGATCGCTGGCAGCATCTGGCTGGCGGCAGGCGGCAATGACCATATCGCCGCGGGCCAGCGCCTGGCGGGTCATTTCCAGCCCGATGCCGCGATTGGCGCCGGTGATCAGAATATGCTGTGGCATCGGCCTCAGGCGGTGCTGGCGTCAGGGGTGATGATTGCCGGGTCGAACGGCTTGCGGGTAAAGATCTCGCGCAGCATCGGTTCGAAATATGCCAGCGGCTTGGTCGGATAGTCGGGGTCAAACGACATCTGGTCCCAGTCGCGGCAGAACACCTCGCAGCTGTCGAACCATTTATGGCCACGATAGCGTTCGCGCTCATCCTTGTTCACGCCGGCGGCATCGCCGTAATAGAACATCTGGAAGACGCCGTGATGTTCAATGATCCAGGTCACTTCCTCCCGCACATAGGGGCGGATGATGGCGGCGGCCATCTGGCTGTGATTGTCGGGGGCCAGATCATCGCCAAGATCATGGATCAGCGCGGCCACAATCATCTCGATATCGGCCCCATCTTCCTCGGCGCGGGTGGCGGATTGCAGGGAATGCTGCAGCCGGTCAATCTTGTACCCGGCCAGCGAGCTTTCCAGCGCCCGCAGGGCGTCCATCAGCCGGTCGGGAAGGGCGGCGATATAGTCATGCTCAAGCTTGCCCAGAAAGGCGTAATCCTCAGGCGTTCCTTCATCCATACGGCGAAAGCTGACGGTATCCATGATCTGTGTCTCCCCTTCCAGTGGGCCATCCGGGTTCTGGCCCTCAATCCGGCCTTTATTCTGGCCTTCCTTCTAACCCTCATAAAGCCGGCCTCAGTCTAACCATGTGGGGCTGCCACCGTAAAGCCATTGCATGACGCAGGCGGTGGAGATCAGCGAGCCGTCAGGATGATGGACAAATCGGTCCGGTGCCGCCATATGTAACCGGCTAGATTGTTATCGTTACGGGGCTGTTTCATGTCTGCCACCCTTCCGCTTTCCCAGCCGTCGCTCAGCGCCGGTGACGCCACCGCCCGCCTGTCGGCTGTCATTGACGAAGTTGCCAAGGTCTTTCTGGGCCGCCGCGATGCCATTGAACTGGCGCTTGCCGCTGTGGTGGCGGACGGGCATCTGCTGATCGAAGACACCCCCGGCAGTGGCAAGACATCCCTGTCGGCGGCGCTGGCCCAGGCGCTTGGTCTAGATTTTCAGCGCATCCAATGCACCAATGACCTGCTGCCGGCCGATATTACCGGCCTGTCCATCTTCAATCGCGAGACCGGCGAATTTGTCATGCGGGAAGGCCCGGTCTTCACCCAGATGCTGCTGGCTGACGAACTGAACCGGGCTCCGTCCAAAACGCAGTCGGCGCTGCTTCAGGCGATGGAAGAACGGGTGGTGACGCTGGACCGCGAAACCCGTCCGCTGCCAAAACCTTTTCTGGTTATTGCGACGCAGAACCCGGCTGAACAGATTGGGACATTTGACCTGCCGGAAAGTCAGCTTGACCGTTTTTCCCTGTCGATGGCGATTGGCCGTCCTGATCACGCTGTTCAGGCGGAAATTCTGACCGGCATGCGGGCCCGTGCATCAACGCCTGTTGCCACCGTCTCCAGCGCTGATGAATTGCTGGCCATTCAGGATCTGGTGCGCCAGCTTCCCGTGGCGGATGATGTCATTGGCTATGCGCTGCGCCTGTCCGACGCGATGGAGGCCAAGGCCCCGGTTAATCTGTCGGTGCGGTTCAGAACACAGCTTCTGCGTCTGGCGCAGGCCTCTGCCGTCATCGCCGGCCGGGATTTCGTCGCCCCTGACGATCTGCAGGCGCTGTTCCTGCCGGCCTTGCGGCATCGCCTGATCCGGGTCGAACCTGGCGCGCGCGCCGATCTGGTGGGTGCCACCATTGCCGATACACCGCTTCCCTGACGCGTGACGCGATGATGCGTTGGGTCGACAGGCTGTCACGCCATCTAAGCCGCCGCCGCGCACCTGAATTTGAGGTGTCCATCCGGCGTGTCTTCGTGCTGCCAACGCGGCACGGGTTGATGGTGGCGCTGTCGATTTTCGGCGTGTTCGCGATCTCCGTGCGGATCCAGAACAACATGCTGCTGCTGATGGCGGTTGCATTGTTCGTGATATTCACCCTGTCCTTGCTTTGGGCTGGCCAGAATTTGCGCGGCTTGCGTCTGTCGGCACGGCATGACGGGCAGGTGGTGGCTGGCGAAACGGTGATGATGGCCGTCAGGCTGGTGGCAGACCGTCCGGCCTATGATATCCGCATCGACACCGGCGGCGGGGCCAGACAATCTGCCAGTCAATCTGGCGACACCGACCATCTTCTCAGCTATTCCCCAACCCAGCGCGGGCGGCATCCGCTGCCGCGTGTTCGGCTTGAAACGCATTTTCCCTTTGGTCTGTCGCGGGCCTGGTGCTGGATCAGCCCGGCAGAAGTTCTGGTGGCCCCGGTACCGGATTATGGTGCGGCGCTGGCGTTGCTTGGCGGGGCGACGCGCCAGGGCGCGGCCGAAGGGCGGGATGAGGATGGGGCAGACAGCCTTCAGGACTGGGTGCCCGGCACGCCGGAAAGCCGGATCAGCTGGAAGCGCTATGCCGCCACCGACAGGCTGCTGGAAAAGACCGGCGATGCGTCTGGCGGTGCGGTGCTGACAATTGACTATGACCGGGTGGCCCATCTTGGTCATGAACGCGCGCTATCGGCGATGACCGGCGCTGTATTGCGGGCTGCGCGGGCGGGCAGACCGTTCCATTTCCGGCTGAACCAGTTGAATATGAAACATGTGACGCCGCAGGGGGTAAGGGGGGTTCTCGATGCGCTTGCCCTTGCCTGACATGCGGGCCCGGCTTGGCGCGTCGACTGGTCAAGCCGCAAGCTGGCAGGCGCCGGCGCGGGCTGCCCTGTGGCAGGCCCCGCTGATCGGCCTTCTGGCGATTGATATCGGGGCGGTTCTGCTACTCTTCTGGGGGGCGGGGCTTGTCATTGGTCGGGCCAGCCATCGCTGGCAGCGCTGGTATGTACAGTTGCCGCTGCTGATCGCGCTTATTGGTGTCACGGCGATGGTGGTGCCGGTGCGCAGCGCCGATTTCTTCATCACACTTCTGGTGGCGCTGCTGCCACTCACCTGGCAGCTGGAAGACAAAGCCGCGTCACAGGATCATCAGCCGACGCAGCCTGGTGCCGCCCTGTCTCCTGCCGGGCTGACGCCGACGATCTTTCTGGTCGGGTCGGTCTTTCTCTATCAGATTCAGTTTTTTGTGCTGCTTCTGGTGGTGATCTGGCTGCTGGCCTTTCTGCTCTGGTACTGTATGGCCCTGACCGGGTTCCGGCTGGACTCGCTGACCCTGCGCTGGGTGCCGGTGCTGTTTCTCTCAGCTGCCGTGGCCGCCATCATTGTGGCGCTATTCATCGCGGTGCCGCGTATTTCCACAGGCGTCATTCCGGGATTTGCCCAGCAGCAGAAGATTGCCCTGACTGATGAAATTGCCCCGGGCGGCATGCGTGATCTTCTTGAGGATGACACCATTGCGTTTCGGGCTGTCCCGCAACAGCAGGCCGACCCTGTGCCGCGTTACTGGCGGGTGTTTGTGCTGGATGCCGAACGGGACGGGGTGTGGAACCGTGGCGGTATGGATCAGCCCACCCGTCAGAGCACCTTTGCCAGCATGCCAGTTCAGCATGGCTATGCCTTGCTTCTTGATGATCATGACCCGAAAGTTCTGCCAGCCCCGGACTGGCCGGCTGGGTTTAGCCGCGATTATGGGTTTAACCGCCGGGGCGAGGTGATCACAAGCCGTATGGCGAACCCGCGGCGCGTGGTTGTTGAAGGGGCGGCCCTGCCTCCTGAGACCAGCCGCCCGGCTGCCACTGCGCTCGTGCCTTCAGGCAATCCGCGCCTTGCCGACTGGGCACGCCAGACACGGGCCGCGGTGAACAGTGACGCTGAATTTGCCGAACTGATCATGCAGCGCTTTGCGTCTGAATATCGGTATGACACCACCCTCAACCTGCCGCAGGATAATGCGCTGGACAGGTTCTTCTTTGAAACACGCCAGGGCTATTGCGCCTATTTTGCCACCGCCATGGTGACGGCACTGCGGGCGGCCGGAATCGAATCTCACATTGTCATGGGATATCTTGGCGGTGAATGGAATGCCTATGGGGGATACTGGACCGTGCGCAATGCCGATGCGCATGCCTGGGTGGAAGCGCGTCTTGACGGCGGGGCCTGGCAGCGGCTCGATCCAACCCTTCAGGTGATGACCGGAAATGGCCCGCAATCTGTGGCCAATGCCGGTCCGGTCAATGTTACGCGCCCCGAAATTGATACCGGTGCAGATGCACAAAGTGGCCCGCTCATGGCGCGTCTGCGGCAGGCCGGACAATGGGTCGATGCGCTGAACACACGGATCACCATTGCCATCATGGATTATGGCCAGTCGGACACCGGTGGTACAGGTGATGATGGACAGGACAACACAGCCTTTATCTTTGCCGGCATCGGTCTGGCCATGGTCGGTGTGATTGGGGCAGCCGCGCTGGCGGCGCTGTCGCGGCGGGGACGCCGCCAGCATCGTCTGGAACGCCGTTTTGAACGTCTTCTCGAACCGGTTGGTGACAGCGTGCCAAGACTGTCCGGTGAAACACTTATTGCCTACGGCC
>WTJS01000103.1 GCA_011524735.1 Alphaproteobacteria bacterium | reverse complement strand
GGTTCGTCAGGCATTGTTGGGTGGAAGAAGGCGAAACAACGTCTGTCTTCCGGCGCGAGTCTCGCCCGCAAATCATCCCAAGAAGATATGGCGTGAACCGCCTCATAGGCGATTATCTTTTCAAGGATGTTGGCGGGTGTTGTCCAATCAATGGGCTGAAGCATGAGAAAGCCGGGATTAAACCACATTTTCAGCAGTCGCTTCAGCCCTTGATCCAGGCGTTCTGCCATGGGGTTGCTTCGTGCCAGCGTTAGCAAGCGTTCACGCAGCCGTACAAGCCTGACAGTGCCGCCCGTTGTCGCATTCAGCCGTCTGAACAATTCGATCCATCCCGGCTCTGCAAGACGGGAAATCCTTGCAAGCCCTTTGGCATCGGGTGCGCTGGTATAACTTTCTGCGGCGGCTGACAGCGCGCCTGCATTCAGATCATGGTCACTGGCGATATGGGTAACAAGCATATCAAGACTGGCATCATCCATCGCTTCAATCTGGTCCAGTAGGGTTTCAGCATAGATCAATGAGGACACATCGCCAGTCGCATGCAGCACCGCAGCTACGGCTGCATGAGGGTCGTCATCGATCGATTTGTCGCCGCGTTTGCCCAATATTCCTGAGCGCAGCGGACCATTTAGGATGGGGGTGCCAACAAGCGCCGTCAGCATGGATTGGAAAATACGCATGGGGTCCTGTTCCGCCAGCTGATGAAGTGATGTGTGCCTGATTATAAGACATTTATTTCGTAGGAGGCGAAAAAACAGGTGTTTGTTCAAGGTGACTGCCGGTCACAACTGAAACGGGACTGGATTAAACGGAATATGACGCTAATGTTCATCCTTGGAAGACACCAAGGTGGTGGACCGGCCAGCAATGATCAGAAAACTAAGATTGATCTGCAAAAAAGTGGCCAAAGGAGATTGTCATGCCAGATACCGCATCGGCCCCGGTTAGTTCCCCAACAGATATTGTGATTGCGGGTGCTGCGCGCACCCCAATGGGGGCGTTTCAGGGTGATTTGGCTGCCGTTAGTGCGCCTGAACTTGGTGGCCACGCCATTCGTGCTGCGCTTGATGATGCCGGTGCGGAAGCCAGCGTAGTACAGGAATTGATCATGGGCTGTGTGTTGCCTGCTGGCCTTGGCCAGGCACCTGCGCGTCAGGCAGGATTTGCGGCAGGTCTTGGGGATGACGTGCCTGCCTCAACACTTAACAAGGTCTGTGGGTCTGGCATGAAGACCGTAATGATGGCGCATGATCTTTTACGAGCTGGTGGTGTCGATATTGCCGTTGCCGGTGGCATGGAAAGCATGACCAATTCACCTTACCTGTCTCCCGCAACGCGTGGGGGTGCCAGACTTGGTCATAAAACGTTTCAGGATCATATGTTTCTCGATGGGCTTGAAGACGCCTATGACAATAATCGTCTGATGGGGAGCTTGGCGGAAGATTGTGCGTCGCGTTATCAGTTCTCGCGTGAAGCTCAGGATGAATTTGCCTTGCAATCGCTGGCGAACGCACGAGCAGCCCAAGATGCAGGTGCATTTGAGGGGGAAATCACGCCTGTCACAATAAGGTCCCGCCGTGGCGAAGTGACCGTTGAGGTTGATGAGGCTCCGGGCAAAGCGCGCCCGGAAA
The DNA here is from genome assembly GCA_011524735.1 of Alphaproteobacteria bacterium. Taxonomy (GTDB): domain Bacteria; phylum Pseudomonadota; class Alphaproteobacteria; order Puniceispirillales; family Puniceispirillaceae; genus UBA8309. Next base: position 783 of record WTJS01000103.1, on the reverse strand, counting down.
AGATTCCGCACCTTAAACCTGCCTTTGCCAAAGATGGCACTGTGACAGCGGCAAACGCATCCTCGATCTCCGATGGTGCTGCAGCGTTGGTCATAACAAGCAGGGAAGTTGCTGGCGATAAGGGGATGCGGGTTCGGGCACGCATTGTCGGTCATGCTAGCCACTCGCACGAACCGCAATGGTTCACTACTGCGCCTGTGCCTGCCGTGCAAAAGCTGCTGGATAAAGTTGGCTGGAGCGTTGCGGATGTTGATCTTTGGGAAGTGAATGAGGCCTTTGCGGTTGTACCAATGGCCTTCATGCTTGAGCATGGTGTTCCGCGCGAAAAGGTCAATGTGAATGGCGGTGCCTGTGCGCTTGGTCATCCAATTGGTGCGTCGGGAAGTCGGATTATCGTCACTCTACTGAATGCGCTGGAAAAGCGTGAGCTGCGCCGTGGTGTTGCAGCTATCTGCATTGGAGGTGGTGAGGGTACGGCCATCGCCATTGAAAGGATCTGATCAAGTGCCAAACGGGGGACATGGCCAGTCGATGAAGCCCGATAATAGGAATGCCGCTCCGATTGCGGTCATAGACATTGGATCAAACTCAATCCGCCTTGTGATCTACAACAGTGGTGGCCGTTATCCGTTTCCGCTGTTTAATGAACGGTCAAACTGCAGGCTTGGTGAAGGTCTCGGTGAGGAAGGGCTGCTGCTTCCAGATCGGATTGACGTGGCCTTGGCGGCGATGTCGCGCTTCGCCGCCATCATGCAGAGTATGGGAGTCAGCACAGTTCATGCC
>WTJS01000121.1 GCA_011524735.1 Alphaproteobacteria bacterium | reverse complement strand
CCTAAAAGGTCACTTGTCATTTAATCCACCGGTTATCCACGGCTGGCATCGAGCACCCGGGCCAGCGTCTCCATCGTAACATCGTCACATACAAAGCTGTCACCGATGGCACGAGGCACGATGAACCGCATGTTGCCCTGGCGAGCTTTCTTGTCCCGTTGCATTATGGCAATCAACTCGTCATTGGTGGCGTCGCACACGGGCAAGTCTGCAAGCCGTGTAGAAAGTCCGCTTGCCGCAATATGCGCAGAGGCACGACCAGCTTCCTGGCCATGGCACAGACCCATTTCCACGGCCAGATCATAGGCCAGCACCATGCCGGTACCGACGGCCTCGCCATGCAACAGGCGTCCATCATAGCCTGCCATGGCTTCAAACGCATGTGCAAAGGTATGACCTAGATTGAGAAGCGCACGTTGTCCCGCCTCTCGCTCATCGGCCTCGACAATCCGTGCCTTGGCTTCGCAGGATGTCAGGATGGCACGGGCAAGAGTGTCAGGATCACGCGCTAGAACGGCAGCCCCATTTGCTTCCAGCCATTCAAAAAAGCTGGCATCGCCTAATAAGCCATATTTGATGACTTCAGCATAACCGGCGCGCAGTTCACGCAGTGGCAGCGTGTCAAGCGTTTCAGTGTCGGCCAAAACCAGCTTTGGCTGATGGAAAGCGCCAATCAGGTTCTTGCCAGCGGCCGCATTGACGCCAGTCTTGCCGCCGACAGAGCTGTCCACCTGCGCCAGAAGGCTGGTAGGAACTTGAATGAAGTCAACCCCGCGCAGCAGGCTGGCAGCGGCAAACCCGACAAGATCGCCAACCACGCCGCCGCCAAGGGCAATCAGAACCACATCACGATCCACGCCAAGATCCAGAATGCTTTCAAGCAGTGTCGACAGAACGGACATGGATTTGCTGGACTCACCCGCCGGCACGGTCAGCTGATCATAGCGACGGCAGATCCGATCACAGGCTGCAGCTAGCGCAGGCGCATGGAGCGAAGCAACATTGTCGTCGCTGATGATGATGGCGTGTCGGCCTGTCAGAATATCACCAGCCAGTTCATCAGCGCGGGTGATCAGGCCGCGCCCAACGACGATATCATAGGCGCGGTCGCCAAGTCCGACGGTCAATTTTGATGATTTGTGCATGCTGTATGCCCTATGTGACCGTCAGATAGCTGTCAAGAGATTGCAGCACGGCAAGTGCAGCTGCCTGCCCCGACAGCCGGTCAGTTTTAACAGTGATATGGGCCCGGCTGTAATCAGCTTCGCGGGCCTTCTCAAGATCGCGCAGAGTCTGTAGCGGGTCTTCGGTATGCAGCAAAGGCCGGCTTGCCACAGATCCAATACGTTTCAACAATGTCTCAGGCGCAGCACGAAGCCAGATTACATAGGTTTCTTGGATGAGAAGTTCTGCAGTCTCTGGTGTGCAGATGGCCCCACCTCCTGTTGACAGAACAGCCTGCCCTTTGCCAAGCGCGTCCGTGATGGCCTGGCGTTCCATCAGTCTGAATTTGGCTTCTCCAGCGATTTCGAAGATTTCGCTGATGCGTATCCCAGCCGTCCGTTCCACTTCACTGTCGGTGTCAATCAGGGAAAGGTCTAAGAGCTTGGCAAGGCGTCTTCCAACAAGACTTTTGCCGCTTCCCATCATGCCGACAAGGCAGATGGGCCTGTCGATTGCGGATTTCAGCGCTGAAAACTCTGCCATGATGTGAAGGTCGGATCCTGCTTGTCCCGGCGTTGTCTGCGGGGTGGGTGTAATGTCTAAAATGCGGCTTTGCCATCGTGGCCTACCAGCCTTGGTATCATAAACACAGCGGTGCGGCTGGCAAACATATGTTTGTCATTCAGCGCGCCCAGAGTGCGCGTTGCCCTATTCAAGACATATTCTTGCCCTAGACCACACCATAGTTACCTATGGCCAGCGGGCTTCAGGCTGGTATCGCAAGGCCGGCTCCGGAAGGGTGGGCTGGCCAAAGCTTGTAGAATGGCGGAGCGCTCATGAATCGTGTTGGACTTGTAGTTGTCATCGTAGCCGGACTCGTCGCCGCTGGACTGATCGCGCTGTCGGCGTGGCAAATTCCAGCGCCAACAGTTGCCGTGAGTAAGGTCATTCCAGATGAAAATCTTCCAAAATAATTCTGGTCTCTCAGCGCCAGCTCTTTCAGTAACCCTCTCGGTAGTTGCCCTCTTGGCTTTTGGTTTTGCGCCGCTGGCGCAGGCGCAGCAGTCCGATGACGGGCCTGTCAATCTTCTGGCCACGGTCAATGACGGCGTGGGCCAAACGCCAGCCAAAAACGGTGAGAACGAAGTCAGTGCCGGGAACACACCATCGATCAGCTCGATTGATGAGGCGATTAACGCCATTTCTGGCGAAGATAACACGACCGCCACGACTTCTGGTTCGGCGGTAGGTGCGGACACCACAACCTCTCTGTCTGTGACTGAGACCGCATCGGAATCTGGAGTGGGGACGGCTGGTGCTGATATCACCTCTGCCACTTCAGATCAGAGTGCCTCCATTAGTGTAACCCTGTCGCGCACAGCTGCCCCGGAATTTGGTATTGCAGATATCGGGATTGAAGCGGGCGGATCGGAGTTGGGACTGACAGCCACAATCTGGCGGGATACTCCAGTCGACCGTGTGGCCGCACTTTTGTCAGAAGGTGGTGCGGATGGCACTTCACGTGCTTTGGCTGATCTGTCTCGTGCTGTCGTCGCCCACCGTGCAGTTCCACCAGTGGGCGCGGCAGCTGTTGAAGACATGATTGTTGCAGCGCGCTTGGACTGGCTGGCGGCGTCTGGTCGTTCCAACGACCTTGCGGTGCTGATTGACCAGCTGCCGAATGAGGATGTCTGGCTTGGCTGGAAACAGTGGCTTGTCGAAACACAGCTGATGTCGCGTCGCGACGCGGAGGCGTGTCGCAATGTGATGTATCAGGTCAGCCGCACTCTGGAGCCCTTCTGGCACAAATCGAAAGTGATTTGCAGCGCTGCACAGGGTGATTCAGCAAATGCGCGCTTCGCAGCCGATATATTGTTTGCCACCGGGGTTCAGGATGATGCCTTTAAGGCGCTTGTCAGCACCCTGCTTGATGGCACCACACCCGGACCATTTGATCCAGCTATGCTTGATCCTTTGCATGTCGTGCTGATGGATGCGGCGCATTATCCCATTGGTGTTGATGCGCTGAACGCTCTGCCATCTGCATCCATGCAGACGGCAATTGGCCTTCGTTACCTTGATCCGAATGCCCGGCTTGTATCGACATGGCGTGCGTTGTCCCATGGGCTGATTGACCATACCAAGGCTGCCAAGCTGTGGCGCAGCGTCGATATTGGTGATGTGCCTGCAGGCCTTGCATTGTCACGTCATCAGGGATCGCCAACGCCTCTGACCCGAGCTTTGGCATGGCGCGCTCTGAGTGCTGAGATGACGGCAGCTCGACTTCCCATGATTGTTATGGCCATGGATACAGAAGTAGCGGCGGGTACTGGGCTGACGATGGCTCCGCTTTATGCTGATCTCGCACGCGAAGCGCTGGCCTTTGATGGGGTGGCAGATCTTCTTGCCTCCGGCCGTGCAGGACTCGTTGAAAAGCTGGGCCTCTTGCTGGCCTCCGACGGTGAGGCGCCGTTGGATTTGGCGCTAGCGTCAGATGTTGGCATTGCAGCGGCGCAGCTTATGACAGGCATGACTTCTGGTACCTGGTCGGCTTCGTCGCTTAATGAGCTTGGAGTGTGGCATCTTCTGCCACTGATGGAAGTTGCTGGACTTGAACCTGATAACGCGGTTGATTGGATGACATTGACAACGCCCGCTTCCTTAACCCCAGTGTCTTACTTGTCTGTATCACCTGTGATGATGCGTGCGCTGGAACAGGCTGCATCAGGCGGACGCGTTGGTGAAGCAGTACTTTTGGCTCAGCGTATTGTTGCAGGTCAGAATCTCGCCAGCCTTCATCCTGCTGATCTCGCCCGCATTGCGGCGGCGCTCAATGGCATTGGTCAGAGGAATGTGGCCTCTGACTTTGCCATGGAAGTTATGCGATCACATATCCTGGCGTCTGCTGCGGCTATCGCGCTTGGTGAGCCTGTGTTGGTAAAAACCGTGGATATAGACGATTCATCCGCCGGGGCTGATAGTGAAGGGACTGCTTCTGAGCAGGCTGGTGATGAAGCGTTTCAAGCCACATCAGAAGATGCCTCCGAGCAGGTGACAGATGAAAACGTCCCACAACAAGGCAGTGCCGCGAGTGCAGACTGACGGCCACAAGCCAGCCAATGCGGCTGAAAGCCGTCTAATCACTGAGTTTCTGCAGGCAATGTCTGCAGATCGCGGCCTTTCGGCAAACAGCCTTGCCGCCTATGAGCGTGACCTTATGGCTGCGTCTGAAGGGTTGTCAGACACAGGGTGCAGATTTGTTACCTGTGACGGTGACGATATCCGGCGTCTTCTGGAAAGCTGGCATGCAGATAGTTTGGCACCGCGATCGGTTGCTAGGCGATTGAGCGCGCTGCGCCAGATGATGGGCTGGATTGTTGAAGAAGGGCTTCGTACCGATAATCCATGCCGCTGGATCAGCAACCCGAAACAGGGGGGTGGACTTCCCAAAAGCCTGTCGGAACAGGAAATCGCAGCGCTGATCGATGCGGCATCTTCAACAGGCAGTGAGTATGAGTCGCGGCGGATGAGCGCGATGCTTGAGCTGCTGTACGCAACGGGGCTGAGAGTGTCAGAACTTGTGTCGCTTCGTGTTGACCAGTTCAGGCGTAATCCTGACTCCATTATTGTTGCTGGCAAGGGTGGCCGGGAGCGGCTTGTTGCACTTGGTAATCCTGCGAGAGTTGCGATTGCGAGATGGCTTGAATGTCGGGATCAGCAGCCGCAGAACGTGGCATCTGTTCATCTTTTTCCGGCGAATGAAAACACCCATCTCAGCCGCCACCAGTTTGCAACTGCACTCAAAAAGCTTGCAGGTCAGGCAGGAATTGATGCAAAACGCGTCAGCCCTCACGTCATTAGGCATTCATTTGCGACACATATGCTGAACCGTGGCGCGGATCTGCGCGGGCTGCAGACCTTGTTGGGGCACGCTGACATATCGACGACTCAGATTTACACCGCCACCCGGCCGGACCGGCTGGCAGGCCTTGTGGCCTCAGCGCACCCGCTTGCGCCGAGGAATCAACAAGACTAAAATGTTGGTGTAGACATTGGGCTTCGGCCAACACACCGAAGTGAAATAATTTACTGACGGGGAAATGACAGGCTGTCATGCGACATTTTCTGGATTTTGAAAAACCAATCGCAGCATTGGAAGGCAAGGTCGAAGAGCTTCGCCATATGAGTTCTGATGGCAGCATCAATATTGCTGATGAGATTGGTAAGCTGCAGACGCGGATCGAGCGCGAACTGAAAACCACTTATGAAAAGCTGGGCCCCTGGGAAAAAGTGCAGGTAGCTCGCCATCCTGAACGCCCGCGTGTCAGTGCCATCATCAATCAGCTGTTCGACGATTTCACGCCGCTGGCAGGCGATCGTAATTATGCCGAAGACTATGCCGTTATTGGCGGCATGGCTAGGTTCCGTGGTCAGGGTGTCATGGTTATGGGCACTGAAAAGGGCAGTACCACTGAAGAGCGGATCAAACGCAACTTCGGTATGGCGCGTCCAGAGGGTTATCGCAAGGCAGCCCGTCTGATGGAGCTTGCTGGACGGTTTGGTCTGCCAGTGTTGAGCTTTGTTGATACAGCGGGCGCCTATCCCGGACGTGGTGCCGAAGAACGTGGGCAGGCTGAGGCGATTGCAACCGCTATTCGCGCTTGTCTTCGTCTGCCAACTCCAATGGTGGCAAGCATTATTGGTGAGGGTGGATCTGGCGGTGCTATTGCACTGGCGGCTGGTAACCGTGTGGTCATGTTTGAACATGCCATCTACTCGGTGATTTCGCCGGAAGGCTGTGCATCAATTCTGTGGCGCAGTAGTGATCATGCCAAGGAGGCCGCTGAGGCGTTGCGGATCACCTCGTCCCATATGAAGGATCTTGGTGTGATCGATGCCATTGTCGATGAACCGCTTGGTGGCGCGCATCGAGATCAGACTGCCGCCATCGCCAGCCTTGGCGATACCTGTTTTGCTCAGCTTCAGGAACTGTCCGCTATGGACAGCGCCGGTCTGATTGCTGACCGCGAGCAAAAGTACCTTGCGATGGGTGATAACACCACGAGCTGACAACCAAACTGTCGATGGTTGGACGCTTGACAGGTTGTCAGCTGAATGTGGCCTGTGATGTAAGCGAGGGAATGGCATCGCGTGCCTCTTTGACACGCGCCATATCGAGATCTGCCAGGATGATGTCATCATTGGCGCCGGCATCGGCGTTGCTATCATCTGTGGCAGCTTCTGCAAGTATGTTACCCCATGGCGAAACGATCAGGGAATGGCCATAGGTACGCCGACCATCGGCATGGGTGCCGCATTGCGCAGGCGCTACGATGAAACAGCCAGTTTCAATAGCCCGGGCACGAAGTAGTACATGCCAGTGCGCCTTGCCGCTATTGTATGTAAAAGCGGCGGGAACGGTGATGATTTGAGCCCCCGCAAGCGCAAGCGCGCGGTAGAGTGCCGGGAATCGCAAATCATAACAGATGCTCAGCCCAAGGGTCATGCCGTCAGCGTGAGCAAGCATCATTTGTGACCCGGAAGCAAAATAGTCAGATTCGCGATATTGTCGGCCATCGCCAACATTGGCGTCAAACATGTGAATCTTGTCGTACTGGCAGGACAGTCTGCCATCGGGTCCGATCAGCACACAGCGATTGACCAGCCTGTGATCGTCTCGCCGACGGACAAAAATTGATCCCACAAGAAGATTGATGCCATGTGATGCTGCGGCAGCGCGCAGCTGACGCAAGCTGTCGGAATCATCTTCCCACTCGGCGATGTCATTAAGAGACTCACGACTTGCAGCCAGGAAGGTTGCGGCTTCCGGTAGTGTGACCAGATCCGCACCGCGCGCAGCGGCGCGCGCAATCATGTCGAGAAGTCGTGGCAGTGTGTCTGCCGCTGTGGCGCTGGCACAATATTGCAGAGCTGCGACGCGGCAACTGTTCATGCTGCAAGCAACGGATCTAGATTTCCAGCGCGCTCTAGCGCGTATAAATCGTCGCTTCCCCCGATGTGATCACCATCGATAAAGATTTGTGGCACAGTCCGACTGCCTCCGGCACGGGAACGCATTTCATCGCGGAGTGACGAGCTCATCGATACGTCGATCTGCTTATATTCAACGCCCTTGCTGTCAAGGAGCCGAAGGGCACGATGGCAATAGCCACACATTTGGGCGGTGTAGATTTCAACTTTTGGCATTTCGGCACCTTTCTTTCAGGTTAGATATCGGATTTTTGTCCTGAAAATCAAGCTGCCGCCGAGCGGACAACTCGTGCAATGACGAGCGATGAAACGGGGCCACTGCCTGCACGCTGCAGAACGTCTGCCGCTTCGAAAAGGGTGGCACCAGTCGTCATCACATCATCCAGAAGCAGGATGGGTCTTCCCAGCAGGCGGGCATGAGACTGTTCAGCAACCCGAAAGGCACCAGCAACATTGTGTTTTCGCTGGCGGCGCGATAACCCGCCCTGACTTCGTGTTGGTCGTTGCCGTATTAGCAGCCAAGGGTCAAATTCACCGCGCTCCGTCCGCTGACACAGATAACGCGCCAGTTCTGCTGACTGGTTGTAGCGACGCTTCAGATACCGCCAGCGGTGAAGAGGGATGGGAATCACCAGAGGTTCATCACAGGTCATCGCATGGAATTGTGCACTCATGATCTGGGCTAGCAGCGGCACAAGCTGCAACCCGTCACCATGCTTCAATTTGAGGATCAGACCCCGCGATGCATCATCATAGGCAAGAGCGGCCCGCATCTGGGCAAGTGGTGGCGGGTTCATCCAGCATGCCGCACAGATTGGATCAGCGAGCGTGTGGCCAAGTGGCAGACCACAACGCTGACAGAAGGGAGAACTGATCGGAGACAGTGCGGCCCAGCAGGAGGTGCACAAACCACGTGAAGTGGCGAAGCGGTGGCAGGCGGCACATCGATGGGGAAGCAACAGTGAAGCCAGCCTGCCGACAGCTGCAAGCCGGTAGGTGCGGAAAGAGCGGTTCAATATCTGGAGTGGGCGCCTCGTCACGATTTGATCAGTCTAGACCGGCTTTTATGAATGTTGCGTTAATGTCGCACCATTGGTCCTGGTGGGCAGAATTGACTTGCGGTTTGCCGTCGTCTGACTGACTCTGCGCGCCATGACAGGACCTGATGGGATTCCCAGAATTTTTGACATGCATGCGCAGCGGCGCAATCGTGACCGTGCGGCGTCAGGCTTCAGAATGTTTGATTTTCTGAAGCGTGAGGCGGCCTTGCGGATTGCGGATCGCCTCGAGCTCATGCGCCGCGACTTTCCTCTCTGTCTCGATTTTGGATCGCATGATGGTTTGTTGACATCTGAGATTGTGGCGACGGGCAAGATCGGCCGGGTGATTCAGGCCGATCCGTCATCTGTGTTTGCCGCGCATGCCTTGCAGTCAGGCCCAGCAGTGGCAGTGGAATATGACCGTCTCCCCTTCGGTGCGGCAAAGTTTGACGCTGTGTTTTCCTGTTTGATGCTGCATTGGATTGATGATCTGCCAGGGGTGATGGCGCAGTTCAGGCGACTGCTAAAACCAGACGGACTATGCCTTGTCAGCCTTCTTGGTGGCACCACGCTGACCGAACTGCGGGCGGCATTACTTGAAGCTGAAACGGAACTCTATGGCGGAGCTGGCCCACGGACCGCTCCAATGGCGGACATTCGGGATGTTGGCGGCCTGCTTGGGCGCGCTGGGCTGGCGTTGCCAGTAGCGGATGCTGACAGGCTGACCATCGATTATCCGGACATGTTCAGACTGATGGCCGATCTGCGGGGTATGGGCGAAACAAATGCGCTTCTTGGGCGCCAGCGCCACCCTTCGGCGCGGCGGCTGTTCCTGCGGGCTGCAGAAATTTATCATGATCGGTTTGCCAGGTCGGATGGGCGCATTCCGGCGAGTTTTGAAATCATAACACTGACCGGCTGGGCCCCGCACGAAAGCCAGCAACAGCCGCTTCGTCCCGGTAGCGCGGCGCATCGACTTGCTGAAGAGCTTGGTTCCAGCGAACGTGATCCTGAAAGGTGATCGCTTACGTCAGTGCTGCCTAGAGTTGCAGGACTACATCAACAGGTCCTGAAGCACAGGGATCAGTGGCAGGTCCGCCGGTGGCATTTCATAATCACGTAATCTGGCCGCTCTGACCCAAGCAAGATCGCCGCCTTCCAGTGGTTTTGGATGTCCCTGCCATTTACGACAGACAAAAACCAGCATGATCAGGTGAAAGTCATCATAGGAATGGCTGGCAAAGCTGAGTGGCGCAAGGCAACTCTCTGCCGTGTCGATGCCAAGCTCTTCCCCGAGTTCTCGGATCAATGCGGCTTCGGGTGTTTCACCGGGTTCAACCTTGCCGCCGGGAAATTCCCACATGCCGGCCAGCTTTTTACCTTCCGGCCGTTGGGCCAATAGAACCCGGCCGTCACGGTCAACCAGCGCAACGGCACTGACGAGAACGGTGGGAAGCGGGTTAGTGCTCGTGCTCTCTGCCATGTCAGCTGCGGTAGTCGGCATTGATTGAAATGTAGCCATGGGTCAGATCGCAGGTCCAGACGCGTGCCGTGCCTAGTCCGCTGCCAACCGAAATGTTGATGTGGATAGACGGGGTCTTCATATGGGCTGCCACAGGTGCTTCATCAAATCCTGGCACGCGCGCACCATCTTCGGCCACCAGAACGCCCCCTATCGACAGGCTAATCGCTGATTGATCAATCCCGACACCTGCCTTGCCGATGGCCATGACAAGCCGGCCCCAGTTCGCGTCTTCACCGGCGATTGCGGTTTTCACCAATGGCGAATTCGCAATTGTCATACCGACATGGTGCGCGGTGGCATCATCCACAGCACCGTGAATATCAACAGTGCTGAAATTGCTGGCCCCTTCACCGTCGCGGACAATTTGCGCGGCC
>WTJS01000034.1 GCA_011524735.1 Alphaproteobacteria bacterium | reverse complement strand
AACACCAGCGCCATGGTAAAATTCTGATCCCCACCAGCTGCGATAATCAAAACACCGGCGATGGCACTTCCTGCCATTTGCAACGCCCCGCACAGTCCGGTGGCCGCGCCGCTATGGGCCCCGGCAGCACGCACAGCGCAGATGATGATATTCGCAATCACCATGCCATTGGCCAGCCCATAGAAAAACAGATGCAGTGCAATGACACCCTGACCCGCAAGCCCAGCAAGATGCATGGCCAGCAATGTGGTGATGGTAGCGACACTGATCAGCGCGCCATAAAAGGCTGCACGCTCAAGCCCAATGCGAGGACCCAGGGACCGATTAAGGCTGTTCCCCGTCATATAACCAAGCGGGGTTGCGCTGAAGAACAGGCCAAATTCAAACGCCGATGCACCAAGCCGTTCAAACTGGTAGGGCATGAAACCACCCATGGCGAAGAAGGCCGCGGTCAGCATGGCGCCGGAGGTGGCATGGCAGATGAACAACGGTGTTACCAAAAGCCGGCCATAGATTTGGAAAATCGTGCCCAATGTTGCTGGCGGTGGCCGGTTGATATTGGTTTCACGAATGAGAAGTGCCGTGCCGATAAAGATCAGCGTCGCCACAAAGACCATCAACCCGATCGACCCCCGCCAGCCGACCATATCGGCAAGAAGACCGCCAAAGGCAAAGCCAATCAGCGGGACCACTGACTGAGCCATGGTGATGGTTGATAGCTGACGTCCAGCTTCATTACGGTCAAAGCTGTCATTGATGATGACCCGTCCCATGGCCATGCAGGTAGCGGCCCCAACGCCCTGAAGCGCACGAAGCACGATCAGCACTTCGACATTGGGCGCCACCAGCGCGCCAAAACCAGCCAGCAGGAACAGCAGCGAGCCATAAACCAGAACCGGGCGGCGGCCAATGCGGTCAGACAGACTTCCAGCACCAAGCTGACCAAGCCCCAGCATGACCAGAAACACACTCAGGACCAGCTGCGCTTCATCAGCGCTGGCACCAAGATCCTGCCGCAATGAAAGAATGGCGGGAGACAGCAGCGACATGCCCACATTCGCCCCTGACACAGCCAGCGCCAACAGCCAGATGGGAGGCGCTAGACGCGCGACGGTAGAGTGGGACAAGGCAGATCTCCGGAACAACAAGGCGGGCAGCGCCGCCAACTTAGTCACCAGATTAGCAGGCGAGCGGTAACTGGCAATCAGTAAGGGGCAATCAGTAAGGGGCAAGCCTGCCCTTACCAGGAAAATCAGGAAGGCTTCGCATGACAATGCCGCGCATGCCGCGCCACCAGGTGCCTAGACCGGTGACCAGCAGGCCGATAATGAGCGCATTCACGTAAAGACCACTATCACCGAATACATCGGTGAAAATGCTGAGCACTGCACCGATATAAATCAGGCCAGCCGTCAGGAACGAGCGCCTGTCGATCACCAGCGACAGAAAAGTCGTCAGCACCAGCATCAGAGCCGTCAACACATGCCCGGTCGTACCCCCGATATTGAACAGGGTCACCGTCACAGTATTGACGATCGCTGGCCCAGCAAGGATGTGCAGCCAGAAGGCAGATTTTGACGACACACCCACCCGACGCGGATCACGAATATCAAATCGCAGCGCCAGCGCCAATGTCACCAGCCCAAACATCAGCACGCCAACAGCGACCACCGGATTCTCGCGAAGATCGAAGAACCCATCATTAAAGAAGCTTGTCCCTCCTGATCCAATAATGATCTCCGCCCCTGCCATCAGGGCCATCAGGGCAGACAGTCCCGCCAGAAACATCGTGAACGGCAACCGGTACATGCGATAGATCCACACCATCATCGCCATAGACGACAGGCTGGCCAGCATTACCGGCAAGGTGGTGTCATATTCGTCTGGCGACATCACACCAAACACCCCGACCATAAACCATCCAAGCGATGCTGCCACGCCAATGAGGGAGACAATACTTGGAAGTGTCATCCGCCGGTGACGGGCATAATAGTGACCAAGCCCCGCACTCAGCAGAAGAACAAAAAATGGAGCAAGCCCTTCGGCAACGGTAAATTCAACAATGCCAGCCACTCCGCCGATGAGGATCACAATCCCCAACGCGACGAAGATTTCAGCAAAACCCTGGAACAGCTCAAACGGTTCCTCATCCGGCATGTCTGAAGCAGCCATTTGCTGATATGGCCGCGCGTCGTCAACCACCATCTGCAAAAGGCTGTTCTTTTGACTGTCGGTGATGATGCCATCGCCAACCGCGCGGTCAAGATCCCGTTCTGACAGCGTGGTCATAGGGGCAGATGTCCAGCAAGAAAGTTCATGACCCTGTCTTATCCCACCTGTGCAAGCGCGGCAAGCGGCGCCGCATTTGATCACCAGGCCATCAAATCGGGGCATTCTGGTCATTTCGGCGCGTGACAATCTCCACGCGGCACGCCACCATCGCCCAATGACACACCGCGACGACAATCTCAAAGGCGCTACATTAATGGCGCTGAGCATGCTGGCCTTTGTCCTGAATGACGGGTTGATGAAGGCGCTATTTGCCGACATGTCGATCTATCAGGCGATCTTTCTGCGCGGCGTTCTCACCGTTCCGCTGATCGCTTTCATGGCTTGGCATCAAGGCGCATTGAGGGTCAGCATTGCACCGCGCGACCGCCTTCTGGTCGCCATCCGCGTGGCCGCCGAAATCGGCGCCACTATCGGCTTCCTGACGGCGCTAAAGCACATGCCCCTTGCCAATGTCACGGCGATTTTTCAGGTGCTGCCGCTGGCTGTGACCATGGCGGCGGCCCTGTTTCTTGGTGAACAGGTTGGGTGGCGGCGCTGGCTTGCCATCGGCATCGGCCTGTGCGGCGTCATGATCATCATCAGGCCCGGTATGGACGGGTTTTCCGTCTATTCGATCTGGGTGCTTGCCGCGGTGGTGTGTGTGACCATCCGCGAGATCACCACCCGCAAACTGTCAGCCGACCTCCCCTCCCTTCCGGTTGCGCTGGCAACGGCGATGGCCATCTGCGCCATGGGCGCTGTCATGATACCGGCGGTCGACTGGACGCCTGTTTCTACTGGTCATTGGGGATTTCTGGCAGGTGCGTCGATTGCCATCACAGGCGGTCTGCTGTTCAGCGTGATGACAGTCAGAGTCGGCGATATCGGCTTTGTCGCTCCGTTCCGCTACACCGCAATGGTCTGGGCCATTGGCCTTGGGTTGCTGCTGTTTGGTGATCTGCCGGATCTGCCAACGAGCCTCGGCACGGTCATTATCATTCTGACCGGGCTTTATTCCCTCAGACGCGAAAAACAACTCAGGCAGTCAACTCCAATACAGGCGCGCCAAGCTGATCCGGATCAGGGCTGACACCAAGGCCAGGCGTCTGTGATGGTGAAATCACACCACCGCTGCGGGTTGGCGCTGCCGGGTCGAGACGCGGCCCGACATAGGATGACAGATCACACACATTCATGATCCCGCGCCGCGGGGTGGCAGCCCCCAGATGCACCGTTGCCATGGTGGTGATGTCTGATCCCCATGTGTCCTCGATACACATCTTTGCCCCGATATGAAGGCACAGGTCCCGCGCCCGCCGCATCGCCGACAGGCCCCCGAATTTTGAAGTCTTCAGCGCCACCGCATCCATGCAGCCAAGGGTCCATGCGCGTAACAGCGAATCCGTATCATGTGCGTTCTCATCTATCTTCATCGCCAGACCGGTGGCATCACGCACCGCGGCGCAATCCTCCAGCGTTGCGCAGGGCTGTTCCAGCATCACATCAAGATCGGCAACGGCCCGCCCGACACGGGTGGCATCCAGCCGCGACGCGCCGCAATTCCAGTCCCCATAAACAAGCGTTGCAGACGGCACCGCCTCACGCACCCTGCGCATGCGGGCAATATCCGCCTCATTATTGCTGTCAGCACCAAGCTTTACCTGAATCTGGGTGATTCCGCGGGCGGTCTCTTCGGCCGCTATCCGCGCCATCTCATCCGGATCAAGACAGGAAATGGAGTGATAGATGGGCAGCTCCTTGGTCTGTAGTCCACCAAACAGTGCATGAAGTGGCAGGCCTGCCGTCTGAGCAGTCAGGTCCCAAAGCGCCATATCCAGCGGTGACTTTGCATAGGCATGGCCTTGCAACCACGCATCGGCAGCCCGCATCATCCCCTCAACACCCAGCGCCTGCCCGTCACGGGCGAAGATCACCGGAGCCATATATTCCAGTGCCGGGGCCACGCCATGCTCATAGGCCGGCAGATAATGCGGAATGGGGCAGACTTCACCCCACCCGGTCAGGCCCGTATCACTTTCCAGCCGCAACACATTGGTAATCACCGTATCGCAGATCTTGCCATCTGACATGTTATAGGCGATGTGGCTTGTCAGTGGCACTTGCCACAGGGTGAGACGGGAGATGTTCATGGTCGGTATTCCTTTGGGTTCTCATTGACGATATCGGCTGAAAATCGCGTCGCACAAGCCATCCTCGCCATTTCATATCGCCCAGCCGACACCGCATCGCTACTATTCAGGTTTTACCGAAGACGGCAAACCACAGTTGGGAGACAGAAACATGACACAGAGCGTGCTGATCGTCGGCGCAGGATCGGGACTGAGCGCATCCCTTGCCCGCCGCTGTAAGGCGGATGGCATGACAGTAGCGCTGGCGGCGCGTGATGGGACGAAGGCCGCAGATGTGGTTGCCGAAACAGGTGCTACATTTCACACATGCGAGGCCAGCGACATCGAGTCTGTCACCACGCTGTTTACCGAGCTGGACAACAGCATCGGAACACCTGATCTGGTGGTTTACAACCCGTCTGCCCGCCTTCGTGGCCCGATCACAGAGCTTGACCCGGCGGCCACCCGTGAGGCGATTGAAGTCACCTGTTTCGGTGCGTTCCTCGTCGCGCAGCAGGCTGCCCGCCGCATGCTGGAGCGCGGGTCTGGCAGTATTTTCTTCACTGGAGCTTCGGCCGGGGTGAAAGGCTTTGCCAATTCATCGGTCTTCGCCATGGGCAAGTTCGGGCTTCGCGGTCTCGCACAGGCACTTGCCCGTGAACTACAGCCGCAGAACATTCATATCGGTCATTTCGTGATTGATGGCGGGATCAGATCAGATCGTGCTGACAGACAGGATGACGGCACAGACCGCATGCTGGACCCTGACGCCATTGCCGAAACCTATCTGCAGTTCCACAACCAGCATCGCAGCGCCTGGGGCTGGGAGATTGAACTTCGCCCATGGGGTGAGCGCTTCTAGCGGATCAAGGGCAGTCTGATCCGCGTCCGGCGCCGCTGTCCGTGCGGCAGATGCCGGTTCAGGTACTGTTCAGCCAGACCCCATAGTCCGATTATGACCAGCGTCAGCAGAATGAAATAGGCAGCAACAACCGGATAGGCGATAAACGGGTTGAACGTCTTGTCAGCGATGTAATTCGCGTAATAGAGCGCGTCACCAGCCTGCCGCCACGCAGGAAAGCCCGAAAAGAACACCAGCGTTGTCGCATGAAACATGAAGATGGCTTCATTGGTGTAGGACGGCCAGGCAAGCCGCAGCATCGTTGGGCACTGCACCCGCCAGAAAATCTGGCGGGGGGTCATGCCAAAGGCGGCAGCGGCCTCAACATCGCCTTTGGGCACTGCCCGAAGGGCACCATAGAAAATCTCGCCGGCATAGGCGGCCGTGTTCATGAACAGTACGATCACCGCTCCCAGCCAGGCACGGGTGAGCCAGCGGGTCTCAGCCGTGATTTCGACAAACCCAAGATTGATTGCCACACCCACTTTTGGCAGCAGAACGAACAGCTGATAGGCGACAAAGAACTGGATGAAGAGCGGCGAACCGCGGAACAGGAAAATAAAGCTGGTCGCCGGAAGGCGTAGAAGCGGGCTGTGCGCATTCTTGCCAACCGCCAGCGCCAGCGCCATCCAGAACCCGAAACCAAGTGCTAAAATGCCAAAATAGACATTCCAGATCATGCCACTGCCAATCAGGACAAAATGCTCACACAGCGTGATGTCGGTCTTGGGAAGCAGTCTTTCGCCAATCCCCAGCGACCGAAGCCCATAGGCCTGAATGGTGGCAAGACAACTCATCGACCCACCCCTGCAGCCGCAGTATCACTTCCCGTGCGCCCCTGCCCCAGATTGAAACGCGCCATCAGGCGCGCAAACGCGCGATCACTGACCCATGTCAGAAGCAGGTAGAACACAAGCAGGCCAAGGAAATACCAGAGCTGCCAGTTTGGATGCGGATAGGAGAATGCGCTGGTCTTCATGCTGCCAAGCTCACGCGCCCAATAGACAATATCCTCTACCCCGAGGAGAAACAGCAGGGGCGTTGCCTTGGTCAGGATCGCCCAGAGATTGGACAGCCCCGGAAGCGCATAGATCCACATCTGCGGCAGCAGAATACGCCAGAACAGCTGCCGGCTGGTCATACCATACGCCTGGGCGGTCTCTATCTGGGCCTTTGGTACCGCCTCAAACGCGCCGCGAAGCGTGTTCCCAGCAAACGCGCCGAAAACAATCGCAAAAGACAGCACGGCAAGCAAAAAGCCGTAGGTTTCATGCATCCATTGCGGGTCAGCATTCAAGGGCAGCTTAGCCGCCGTACAGACAACGAAATCATTGCCGCGGCGAATGGGTTCGGTCACTTCGGGGCACAGGGCCATGTGTCGAATATATTCAAACCCCTGATCCAGCGCGATCGGCACAAACAGAAAAAAGACGATATCGGGAACGCCGCGCACCATCGCCACATAGGTACGTCCGATCCAGCGCAGCGGCGCAATGGCCGAGCGGCTGGCCACGGCACCACAAAACCCAAAAAGCAGCGCCGTCGGGGCTGTCAGAGCCAGTAACAGAAGTACCGTGCCAAACGAGGTATAAAACGCCATGTGCTTGCCTGTTGTCAGATAACAGGAAAGCCAGGTCAGGCCCTGCAGCTGGGAAGGTTCGACACAGAATTCAAACATCAGCCTGGTTCGACTCCACCCTCTGTCTGCCAGCGAAAAACTAGCGGCATTTGAAAAAGATAAAAGGAAATGGCAGGGGCGGCACCATCGATACCGCCACCTGCATAGATCAGAACACGCTTAGCCGCGAGTCCTAGAATGTGGCGGCGTCGTCACCGAACCATTTCTTGATCATGGTATTCAGTGTGCCATCCGCCTTCATCGAACCAATGGCCTTGTCCATCTTGGCTTTCAGGTCGCCGTCAGATTCACGGATACCCATGCCGATGCCACCGCCAATACGCTCTTGGCCAACCACTTCCAGTTCGCCATTGGACTCGGCAACGATCGGTGCCAGGAAGTCGCTATCGGCCAGAACCGCATCAGCTTCACCATTGCGAACAGCCTGAATGGTCTCGTCAGGTGTTGCAAATTCCACCAGGGTCGCGCCGCTCTCGGCCACAAAGCCAGCCTGAATGGTCGCTGCCTGTGCTGCAATAACGCCGCCCTTCAGATCAACCGACTGGCCGGACATCGCTACAAAGAAGGATGGTGAGGCAGGATAGTAGTCCTGTGTGAAATCGATCACCTTGTCGCGCTCAGCCGTGATCGACATGCCCGCAATGATGGTGTCGTAGTTGCCTGACACCAGGTTCGGGATGATCGAATCCCATTCATTGGTGACCCACTCGCAGGTCAGGCCAGCGCGCTTGCAAAGCTCATCGCCAACTTCACGCTCAAAGCCGTCTACCTGGCCGGCATCATTGATGAAGTTGTAGGGAGGGTAGGCTCCCTCAGTGCCCATGCGAATGGTCTGGGCCATGGCCATGCCCGACAGCGCAACGCTGACGATCATGCCCGCTACGGTTCCTTTGATCAGTGACTTCATTGTCATCTCCCTTGTCGGTGCGCCGCCGGATATCTGCCGCACGACCCACCTGTTCCTTGAAACATTCACGCACCTGCTACGGCCGGCGACGTCGCGTGAAGAAACTGTCGCAACCGGTCTGTCTTTGGACTTCCAAAAACAGCGTCAGGGGGGCCTTCTTCTTCTACGACCCCCTGATTTAAAAATATCACATGTGACGATACGTCATGAGCCAGCTTCATGTCATGCGTAACCAGAACCATTGTCCGGCCTTCGGCAGCAAGCTGTTGGATCACCTTCACCACTTCCTGTTCAAGCTCTGGATCAAGCGCCGAGGTTGGCTCGTCAAACAGCAATGCCTTAGGCTTCATGGCCAGCGCCCGGGCAATAGCGGCGCGCTGTTGCTGGCCGCCAGAAAGCTGCGCCGGATAGGCCTCCGCCTTATCCGCTATGCCAACCTTGTCCAGCAGCGCCAGCGCTTCTTCAACCGCCGCATTGCGGTCGCGCCCCAGCACCGTGACTGGCGCTTCAATGACATTGCCCAGAATGGTCATATGCGCCCAGAGATTAAACTGCTGAAACACCATCGACAGCTGCGTTCGCATGCGAATGACCTGCGCCTTGTCGGCAGGCTGCCGCGTCACGCCACTGCCCTGCCAACGGACTGGCTCGCCGCAGAATTCGATAACCCCATCATGACAGGTTTCCAGAAGATTGATGCAGCGCAGCAGGGTCGACTTTCCAGACCCGCTGGAGCCTATCAGCGAAATGACTTCACCCTCACGCGCCTCGAGGTTGATCCCCTTGAGGACCTCCAGCGCACCATAGTTCTTGCGAACCTGGCGAAGAGTGATAACCGAGGTGGAAGTCATAGCGGAATACCTGTTCTGCTCCCTGATGGCTTGAACGCCTTGCAATGACGGTCTGACCGATCTGGATCGGCGCGCACAATGTCACGATTCTGCCGCCTGCGAAAGGCCATTTTGACGCCTGAAGGGGCCGTTATTACCCAGCCTGCAAAGCTGCCAGCCGCATCCACTGGCCCGGCAAGCCATCCATCCCTGCCATGGCTTTGAACAGCACCGTTCCAGCATCACAGAAATCTTCATCACGCGCCCCGTTTTCATTTAATAGCGCCAGCAGGACCCGCTCTGGCCGCGGGCTTGCCTCAATTTCTTTCTGAAACGCCTTTTCAAACGCCCTGTTGGCCAGATCCATCTGGTCACCATTGGGCGCAAGACGCGGAAGCCTGCCAGACAGCTCCAGCCTGATCGCGAGGCGCGACAACCCGAGATAGGTACGCAGATCGTCAAGGTCGAGCTCCTGCATGACGGCAATACCTGCAGCCATCATGCTCTGCTGCGACGTGCTCGCCTCCTGAATCATGGCGCGGCAGTGATGCGGTGCAATACGCCCAAATGCCTGTGTCATCAGCACGAAAAACTGCTGAATGTCATCATTATCCATCTTGGCCATACCACTGATCGCCAGAGCAGATGCAATCTCATAACCGAGCGAGAACCCCATTCGCATGGCATCAGGCTGGTCGCGGAAATCAGTCACATCTTCGAAAAGTCCAGAGCGGGCAATCTCGTCAACCATACGTTCCGCAAAGTCCGCGTCACTATAGATATCGACCAGATAATCCATCAGCAGCGCTTCGCGTTCCGGTGGCAGACCAAACAGACCCGCAATTGCCTTAAGTTGTCTTTGATCGCGCGCAAGACCGGCAAAACCAGTCAGAAATTCAGCGCGGAGTTCCTGACTCATGGCCCGCGCTGGTGACTCCAGGATCACAGCGGTGCCAGACAGCAGCACCGTCGCCGTCATGATGGTGGCAACAAAGCGTCGCAGATGCCGGATGAACGTTATGTTGCTGGCACTTACCATTGGAACCATCCCCAGGCTGCAATTCCCACTTTGCAATCCCCACTTTGCAATCAATGACAGAAAGGCTAACACCGACAGTACGACACCGCAAACAAGGCTCCGTCATCCGGGCGAAAATGGCTTCATGACCCTGCGCACAAAATTCGACATGTATCTGGCACCTGCAAGCCAAGCCTGCTTTGCCGCGCTGACGGACCACCTGACCACAATCCTGGCCGGACATGACATGTCATCTGCCACAGGCAGCTATGATATTGGTCAGATGTGCGGCATTGATTTCGCCAAGGCAACGCCTGGCCGCTATCACTATCTGGCGACCATGGTGGTGGATAACAATGTTGTGCCTGAGGGCAGCTATAATTCTCATGTCATTACACCAC
>WTJS01000137.1 GCA_011524735.1 Alphaproteobacteria bacterium | reverse complement strand
TTATAAGTTCGATCCGCTGACCGTGATGCCACGCCCGATGAACCCGGGCGGCCCCCAGATGATGATGGCGGCTGTCAGGCCTGAGGCCATCTATGAGGCGACGAAGCAGGGCTTCCATATCCAGACAACGCCAACCGAAAGTAACCAGCGCGTCATGCGCGAACAGATTGAGGCTTTCAATCGGGGCAAGGAAGAGCTTGGCGACGCTGGCAAGGATCTGACACTCACTGTGCTGCGGGTTGGTTTCATGTGCCACAGCGAGATGGAAAAGCGCGAACGCATGCAGATGGCGCAGTCTTTCCTTGGCAAATTTGAAAATGTCTATCGTGGCCCCGGGATTGTGGACAGCGGCATGGTACGTCAGCTACCGCGGCAGCAGCCTATCGATCAGCTTGCCAAAAGCCTTCTGATCGGTATGAAGCAGGAGATGATCGACAAGCTTGGCCCTTATGCCGAAATGGGTGTTGATCGCATGATCTTGAATGTAAATTTTGGCTGTGACCCGCATGAAACGCTGGACTCCATCCAGTATTTTGCAGAAGAGGTCATGCCGCATTTTGCCGATGAGCCTAACAAATCTGGCATCGCTGCGGCCTAGTCTGCTTTCTTCCCCTAAATGGTGAGCTCTGCCCTTGCTTTGACGTGTAAGCCGTGCTGTTTTGAGGCGCAGCCGCAAGCTTTATGCTGGTGACGTTACGTTTTGCAGTCAGGGATCAATCCAATGTTGACAGAAAAACCCGCTCGGGACGTTCTCAGAATTACCTTGCTGGGAACAGGTATTCCTAACCCACAGATCAACGCGTTTGGCACGTCTACGCTTGTTGAAGCCGGTGATGAACGGGTGATGATCGATTGTGGGCGCGGAACGGTGATCCGCATGTCACAGGTTGGCCTTGGTGTAGGTCATGTCGGTACGATCATTCTCTCGCATTATCACTCAGACCACTTTGCCGGTATTTTTGACATGGCCATGACCGGTTCCATTCCACAGAAATTTGGTGGACGAAATGGCCCGCTGCAGGTGTATGGGCCGCCGGGTATTCAGGAAATTGCTGACGGCGCATGGCAGGCCACAGGTCCTGACCGCGCTATCCGTGTTGCCGATAATGAAATCGATCCAGAGCATATGCGGATTGTACCGCACGAATATGTCGAAGGCGTTGTTTATGATCGAGGGGGGCTCGTTATCCGCGCCATTGAGGTTGATCATGGTGAATTCATACGACCGGCCTATGCGTTTCGGGTGGAATACGCAGGACATGTTTTTGTTCACAGCCATGACACCCGCTATAATGAAAATCTGATTGCCCAGGCGCAGGGCGCCGACGTCTTCGTCCACGAAGTTGCCGCAGCCCGACCTGAGACAATCGCCAACTACCCAGCGGTGAAGGTGGCTATTGACCATCATGCAACACCGACTGATGTGGGCCGTGTATTTGCGCAGACAAAACCGAAGCTTGCCATGTTGACTCATCTTGTACTGCTGAAGCCCAACCCAGTTCTGATAGGGGATGTGATGGATGAACTGTCGACCGAATATGATGGTACAGTGCTGGTCGCCGAAGATCTGATGACCATCCAGATTGGGCGTAATGTTTCGGTGATCCCTTATCGTCATGGCGGAAAACAGTCGGGTATGGTGTGACCGCAATTGGGTAGCGGATCTTCTCAAATCCTTAGGTAACAGACAATGAAAATTCTTCTCACCGGTGCGGCCGGTTTTATCGGTATGCATTGCATTGAAAGGTTGCTGGCACGCGGCGATAGCGTCGTCGGGGTAGACAATCTGAATGATTATTATGACGTGTCACTGAAGCATGATCGGCTTGCCCGGATTGCTACTCACGAGAATTTTTCCAATCATGTGATCTCGGTTGAAGACCGCGATGCCATGGCTGAGCTGTTTGCAGTGGAACAACCAGACCGAGTGATTCATCTGGCGGCACAAGCTGGCGTTCGGTACTCCCTCGAAAATCCACATGCCTATATTGATGCCAATATACAGGGGTTCATGAATATCCTTGAAGGCTGCCGCCACAATGGTGTTGAGCATCTTGTCTATGCAAGCTCATCGTCAGTCTATGGTGGAAATGAACTGATGCCATTTTCTGAGCATCATTCGGTTGATCACCCCGTGTCACTCTATGCCGCAACCAAGAAGGCGAATGAGTTGATGGCGCATACCTATAGCCATCTATATGGTCTGCCGACAACGGGACTTCGGTTCTTCACCGTCTATGGGCCATGGGGGCGGCCAGACATGGCTCTTTTCAAATTCACAAATGCCATGCGCAAAGGTGAAGCCATCGATGTCTATAACAGCGGGCAAATGGTTAGAGACTTCACCTATATCGACGATATTGTTGAAGGGGTAATCCGGGTGTTGGACAAAGTCGCCACCCCAAACCCAGATTTCGATCCGCTGTCGCCTGACCCGCAAAGTTCAACTGCACCGTTTCGGGTGTTCAATATTGGCAACGGCAATCCAACACCACTGATGGACTATATTGGTGCGCTGGAAACAGCCCTAGGCGTCACAGCGAAAAAGAACATGATGCCAATGCAGCCTGGCGATGTTCCTGCGACAAGCGCTGACACGTCTGAACTGGCGGACTGGGTCGGCTTTGCGCCGGATACAGATGTGAGGATCGGCGTGCAGCGTTTTGTTGACTGGTATGTGTCTTATTTCGGGCGTAACGAATAGCGCAGCCGGCTAGCCTTTAAGGCTTCGGCGGAGTCGGTTCAGGCTTTCGACGAGTACTACCATTTCCTGTTCTCCAAAAGCAGCTTCGATGGCAGCGTACCGTGTCTGTGACACCTGCCAAACCTCGTCGAACAAAGACTGACCCGTTGCTGTTAGCCGGATAACGCGCTGGCGACGGTCACGGGCAGGTACCTGTTCAATCAGGTCGTTTTTGCCAAGATGTCTGAGAATGCGGGTCAGTGAAGGGGGCAAAATCACTGTTCTGTCCGCCAGCGTGGTGGTGTCCATTTCAACCCCGCCTGCCAGCGCCCTGATGACCCGCCATTGTGGCAGCGTCAGTCCAGCCGCCGTGACATGCTCTCGGAATTGGGCGGTCACCGCCTCACGGGCGCGGAGCAATGCGATGGTAAGGGAGTCATCATAGTGCGGTGCATCATTCACCGGCCGCGTCCTTCGCCTTCAGAAATGCATGAAGTGTGTTGAACCGCTTTTCAGACAAGCTGGAATCTATCTCCATGACCTCAAGTGACAGCGCAAACGGATGATGATTCACATGTGGCCTAAGCCAGTCTTCAGCCGCTGCGTAAAGTTGTTCAGTCACTGCGGCTCTTGTTTCAGCATCACGCCCCTGTCCCATTCTTAAGGTCATGTCGATAAAGCCAAGATTGTCTTCGCCGCTGGCAACAGAGCATACATCAACGCGCGTACCCCTCACGCGGATACCGCCAAGAGGGAACACTCCACTGTCACGCATTGCGTCTCTCATAACATTGCTGAATGTCTGAAGATCCATATCCGCTTCTAGGTTGGCGGAATATTCAAAACTCAGATGTGCCATTCTCAGTCTCCAAAAACGGCGCTATTGACTCAGAATCTTATATACTTAACATGTGAATTAAATCAGAAATCATGACAATGTCAATCTGCCGGAGAAATCATGTCCTATCAGGAAAATATGAAAAAGGCCGAGGTGTTACTGGCAAAGCTTGCTGAGACCCCGATCCTGAATCATATCGGCGGGCAGGCCTGTGCAGCCAAGTCGGGCGCGACCTTTGACAGTGTCTCCCCAATCGATATGCGCAAGATTGCAACTGTTGCACGGGGCGGTGCAGAGGATATCGATGCTGCTGCCAAAGCCGCGCATGGTGCGTTCGATGCGTGGCGAGACATGGACGGTGGCAAGCGACGGGCAATACTGCATCGGATTGCTGACGGCATTGCCGCGCGGGCTGAGGAAATCGCTCTGTTGGAGTGTGTGGATACCGGCCAGGCCCACAGATTCATGGCAAAAGCCGCCCTTCGTGGCGCGGACAACTTCCGTTTTTTTGCTGACCGAGCCCCTCAGGCACGTGATGGTCAAAGCTTGTTTGCATCTGGCCAGATGAACGTTACGTCACGCCGACCCATTGGACCAGTTGGCGTGATTACCCCCTGGAACACTCCATTTATGCTGTCGACCTGGAAAATCGCTCCGGCGCTTGCCGCTGGGTGCACGGTTGTACACAAGCCTGCTGAACTGTCCCCGGTGACAGCCCGCATTCTGATGGATATTGCTGAAGAGGCAGGTCTGCCGCCCGGAGTCTGGAACCTTGTGAATGGTTTTGGTGAGGATGCTGGTAGAGCCTTGACCGAGCACCCGCTGATCAAGGCCATTGCCTTTGTTGGTGAGAGCGCAACAGGCAAGATGATCATGCGCCAGGGAGCGGAAACACTCAAACGCGTGCATTTCGAGCTTGGTGGCAAGAACCCGGTGGTGGTGTTTGCCGATGCCGATCTGGATAAAGCAGCTGATGCTGCTGCTTTCATGATCTACTCTTTGAATGGTGAGCGCTGTACATCTTCCAGTCGTGTACTTGTGGAATCGTCGATCCATGATGATTTCGTTGCGGTGCTGGCTGATAAAGCCAGGCGTCTGAAGATTGGTCATCCTCTGGACCCCGATACAGTCGTAGGTCCATTAATCCATCCTGATCATGAGGCAAAGGTTCTTTCATATTTTGACATTGCCCGTGACGAAGGTGTGACCATTGCTGCTGGTGGCAGCAAGGTAACCGAAGGTGACTTCGGTGATGGTTGTTATGTGGCCCCAACCCTGTTTACTGGTGCACGCCAAGATATGCGCATTGCCCAAGAAGAAATTTTTGGGCCTGTGTTGACAGCTATTCCTTTTGCGGATGAGGCTGAGGCACTTGAAATGGCAAATGATGTTGCGTACGGGCTTGCTGGCTATCTGTGGACAAATGACATGACCCGGGCACTGCGGTTTAGCGACGGGATGGATGCTGGCATGATCTGGGTTAATTCAGAAAATGTCCGGCATTTACCAACGCCATTTGGCGGAACCAAGGACTCTGGCATTGGTCGCGATGGCGGTGATTGGTCGTTTGATTTCTACATGGAAACGCGCAACGTGGCGTTTGCCACCGTCCCACGTAACGTCCCGAAACTCGGCCTATAGGAAACAAGAATGCCTGTACCAGCCCCCAATCTTTATCCCGATTTCACGATTGTTCGGGTCTCACACACCGAACTGACAGTTGCCGACCTTGCCGCAAGCCGGGCGTTCTATGTTGATACACTTGGCCTTCAAGTCACACATGAAGACAGCCAGCAGATCTACCTTCGGGCGATGGAAGAGCGTGGACACCATTGCCTTGTCCTGACCAAGGGTGACGAGCCAGGCTGCAATTATCTGGCTTTCCGTGTCTTTTCAGAAGAGGATTTGGACAAAGCTGCGGCATATTTTGCTGCGAAAGGCGGTGTTACGGTCTGGGTTGACCGTCCGTTTCAAGGGCGCACTCTTCGGGTTATGGACCCGCACGGGATCCCTTTGGAGTTCTATTTTCAGATGGAACGCCTGCCGACCATCCATCAGAAATATTCGCTGTATAAAGGTGTTAAACCGCTGCGTATCGACCATTTCAACTGCTTCTCACCGAATGTCGATGAGAGTGTGGCTTTCTATAATGACATTGGGTTTCGCACCACAGAATATACCGAGGATAAGGAAACGCAGCGTCTATGGGCGGCCTGGATGCATCGCAAGGGTGGCGTACATGACATCGCCTTTACCAATGGCCATGGGCCACGGTTGCACCACATTGCATTCTGGGTGCCGACGCCCATGAACATCATTGATCTTCTGGATGAGATGGCAACCACAGGGTATGTCGACTCCATTGAACGAGGGCCCGGACGACATGGCATCGCCAATGCCTTCTTCCTGTACATCCTTGATCCTGATGGCCACCGAACTGAAATCTATTGCTCAGATTATCAGACAATTGATCCCGATCATGAGCCTATCCATTGGGATTTAAAAGATCCACAGCGTCAGACCCTGTGGGGCGCACCAGCGCCAAAGTCCTGGTTTGAACATGGAACCAGTTTTGCTGGCACGCCAACCCGGGATGCAGAGCTGAGTGCTCAGCCTATTGTAGCCCCCTGACAATCATTGGCCTGTTTGCTGGCCAACTCTGGAGTGCATTTCATGACCGCCCTAATTACCTTTGTCTATAATGATAAGCTCCGTTTTGGAAAACTTGATGGCGAATGCGTCACCGACCTAACGGATGGATTTTACAACCAATTCACCAGTTTGAGTGATGCAGCGAATAGGGGTGCGTTGGCAGACGTGTTTGCCGCCAGCGAGGGGCCTGAACTGAGGCTGGAAGACGTGACGCTACAGGCGCCTCTGCCAAATCCGGGCAAGATCATCTGTGTGGGGGTGAATTTCCCTAATCGGAACGAAGAATATAAGGATGGGCAGGGCGAACAGTCGAACCCGTCACTGTTTATTCGGTTTCCTGGAACACTTGTAGGGCATGAAGATGATCTTCGACGCCCGCCGGAGTCCGAACAGCTGGATTATGAAGGCGAGATTGCGATTGTCATTGGTAAGGGAGGACGGCGGATCGCCCAGGATGATGCGTGGGATCATATCGCCGCCGTCACCCTGTGTAATGAAGGCACAATTCGTGACTGGGTCCGCCATGCGAAATTCAACGTTACGCAGGGAAAGAATTGGCACAAATCAGGTGCGATGGGCCCCGGCCTTTTGAAATTCTCCGGTCCTGACATGCTGCAGGATATTGAGCTGACAACGAAGGTGAATGGTGAGGTGCGTCAGCAGGATCGCACCGGCAGGATGATTTTCACCTTCACCAAGATCATCAACTATGTGTCAACCTTCACGCCACTGGAACCGGGTGATGTTTTGATCTGTGGTACACCAACCGGGGCCGGGGCACGTTTTGACCCACCGAAATGGTTGCGGCCAGGAGATGTGATTGAGGTATCGGCAGATGGGCTGGGCACCTTGCGTAATGGTGTGCGTGATGAAGAGGTGTAACCGATGCCAGTTTTGACCGACGAACAGGTTGCGGCGGCCGGTAACGTGCTGTTTGCCGCAGAACGAGACCGTCAGCAAGTAGGATTGATGACAGCATCCCATCCTGACATGGATATGGATGATGCCTACGCTATTCAGTCCGCCTTCGTGAACCGAAAGCTTGAGGCTGGTGGTAGCATCTCCGGATGGAAAATTGGTCTGACGTCGAAAGCCATGCAATATGCTTTGAATATTGATATTCCGGACAGCGGCATTTTGTTTGAAGACATGTTCTTTGACCATGGAAGCAGAGTGCCGGCTGGGAGGTTCATTGAGCCACGCATCGAGGCAGAAATTGCCTTTATTATGGGGCATGATCTTGAGGGGGCTGATGTCACGCCCGCCGATGTTATTGCGGCAACGAGCGCAGTGGCGCCGGCGTTGGAAATTCTGGATACGCGGATTTTTCGTGCTGATCCAGACACAGGTAGAACCCGTTCCGTTCTGGACACAATTTCAGACAATGCCGCCAATGCAGGTATTGTCATGGGTGATACCACCCATGCCGTGGATGCTTTCGACCTTCGCTGGACCGGGGCCATTGTCGCTCGCAATGATGAAGTTGAAGAAACAGGCCTTGGGGCAGGGGTGTTGAATGACCCGGTGTTGAGTATGGCCTGGCTCGTACACCGCCTTGCTCAATATGGCGACGGGTTGAGGGGCGGCGATGTGGTGCTTTCAGGGAGTTTTATCCGGCCGATTGAGGCCCGCCATGGGGATCGGTTTGTTGCTGACTATGGTCCATTTGGTACCGTAAAGATTGATTTTGAATAAGGAGTGATTGCCATGCCAGCACCGGTAAATACTTTCAAGGCAGCCCTGAAAGAAGGACGCCAGACGATTGGGTGCTGGCTGACGCAGGGGACTGCCGTCGCAGCGGAGATCGCTGCTACCTGCGATTATGACTGGTTGCTGATCGATGGCGAACACTCACCAAATGACATCCCGTCAATGCTTGCCCAGCTTCAGGCGTTGGCAGGGTATGAGGCACCAGCACTGATCCGTCCCCCCATTGGTGAAACACGGATTATCAAACAGGTGCTCGACATTGGATGTCAGACGTTGATTGTACCAATGGTCGAAAGTGGCGATCAGGCTGAAATGCTGGTGCAAGCCATGCGGTATCCACCGCTCGGGGTTCGCGGGGTTGGAGCGACAGGCGCGCGCGCCAGCCGCTTCTCCGGCATCGTCGATTATGCGAAGACGGCAAATGATCAAATGTGCCTTGTGGCGCAGGTTGAAAGCCGCGCCGGCCTCAAAGCACTTGACGAAATTCTGGCGGTTGACGGCGTGGATGCGGTGTTCATCGGGCCGGCTGATCTCAGCGCGGATATGGGCCATATCGGCAATCCAAGTGCACCGGAAGTGGTCGCCGCGATCGATGATGCGCTGACCCGGATCGAGGCTTCTGGCAAAGCGTCAGGGATCATGGCACTGGATCCTGTTGCTGTGCGATCCTATCTCGCCCGCGGCGTAACCTTCGTGGCAGCTGCGATTGATTCTGTCACGCTTGCACGCGGTTTGAGGGCCAATGCGGTTGCCTGTCGAGAAGGCTAGAATCCGTTTGTCTTCCGGGCGTTGATCTCGCTTATGCGGCGATTTGCGCAGGACGTTGATCTTGCAGTTTTTCACCTTACATGTTCACTGTCTGTTCGGTCAGAGAGATGGTGAAGATACGTGCGGATCGTCTGGTTTAAACGCGATTTGAGAGTGCATGATCACGCAGCGCTTGTGGAAGCAGCTGTACGTGGCTCTGTTATTCCTGTGTATATTTTTGAGCCAGATCTGTGGGCGCAGCCGGATATGGCACGTCGCCATTTTGATTTTTTAAGTGAAACCATTCACGAACTGGATATGGCACTGCGTGACCTTGGTGCGCCGCTTGTCATTCGCGTTGGCGATGCTGTGTCGGTCCTTGAGGAGTTGCGCGCGCGCCACGCGGTGACTGAAATCCATGCGCATCAGGAAACCTGGAATGGCTGGACGTATGCGCGTGACCGCCGGGTTAAGGCCTGGGCGCGGTCTGCCGGTGTCAGGATTGTTGAGCATTTGCAGCATGGCGTCCATCGCCGTCTCAAAACCCGCAATGGATGGGCGGCAAGGTGGGATCGAATGATGGCGACTGAAATTCTGTCGCCACCACCTTCGCTCGCGCCCCATGGCATCACCAGTAACCTGCTGCCAGACCCGGTGCACCTTGGTCTCGCCTCGAATGATTGTCCGCATCGCCAGGCTGGTGGCAGGCAGGCAGGCCTTGATCATATGACCAGTTTCTTTGCGCATAGAGGACAGCATTATCGTGCGGCCATGGCGTCGCCTGTGACGGCAGGGGATGCCTGTTCTCGGCTGTCCCCCTATCTGGCGTTCGGAGCCTTGTCGATGCGGGAGACATGGCAGGAAAGCCGCCGACAGCATGCCGGTCTTGCCAGTCGACCAGCTAGTGGAAAAAGGGGCTGGGTCGGTGCCATCCGCAGTTTTGAGAGCCGTCTCCATTGGCATTGCCATTTCATTCAGAAGCTTGAAGACGAGCCTTCGGCCGAATTCCGGCCCTTCCATTCTGCCTATCGCCGGATGGATAAGGGGCATGAGCGTGCGGGTGAATGGCTTGCCGCCTGGCAGGCTGGCCAGACAGGCTATCCTCTTGTTGACGCCTGCATGCGCTATCTTGAGGCAACGGGGTGGCTGACTTTCCGGATGCGCGCAATGGTGATGAGCTTTGCAGCCTATCATCTATGGCTGGACTGGCGGGCACCAGCTTTGCATCTGGCACGGAAATTCACCGATTACGAGCCCGGCATTCACTACAGCCAGTGTCAGATGCAATCTGGCATCACCGGCATTAATACCATCCGTATTTATAATCCTCTGAAGCAAAGTCAGGAGCAGGACCCCAAAGGTAGCTTCATTCGTGAGTGGGTGCCTGAACTTGCGTCTGTTCCGGATACGCTGATCCATTCACCATGGCTGCGCCCCGATTTGGCACCCTCATATCCAGCGCCGCTGGTTGATGAAAAACGGGCACGCAAACAGGCTGCAGACGCGATGTTTGCTATGCGCAAGTCGCGGTCCCACCGCGCAGAAGCCGCGCAGGTTGTAGATCGACACGGGTCGCGCAATGG
>WTJS01000180.1 GCA_011524735.1 Alphaproteobacteria bacterium | reverse complement strand
GTTGCCCGGCACCACGCCATAACGGGTGATGTAGCTGCGGACAGCGCCGGACAGCATCACCCCTGGCAGGTCATTGCCCGAAAATACCAGCGGCCGTTCAATCGCGCCCTGTGCCAGCACAACCTGCTTGGCGCGGACTTTCCACATGCGCTGGCGCGGCAGATGCGCCGGCCGTTCCGCCATATGATCAGTGACGCGTTCGGTCAGTGTCAGATAGTTATGATCCATATAGCCAAACACGGTGGTGCGCGGCAGCAGCGTCACCTCCGGCATCGCTGCCAGCTCGGCAACCGCCTTGGCCACCCAGGCAGCCGGGCTTGCGCCGTCAATGCGGGTATCGCTTTCTGACAGCATCCAGCCGCCAAACTCATTCTGCTCATCAGCCAGGATCACGCGGGCACCGCTGCGTCCTGCCTGCAGCGCGGCCATCAGCCCCGCCACACCGCCGCCTGCAATCAGAACATCGCAATGCGCGTTGGTCTTTTCATAGCGGTCAGGATCATTATGGTCATCGGCAACCTTGCCAAGGCCGGCAGCGCGGCGAATGACATGCTCATAGGTCATCCACATTGAGGCGGGCCACATGAAGGTCTTGTAATAGAACCCGGCCGGGAAAAACGCCTGCATTGCGGAATTGACCGCGCCCACATCGAATTTCAGCGATGGGAACCGGTTCTGGCTTTCGGCATAAAGCCCGTCATACAGCTCCACCTGTGTGGCCCGCAGATTAGGCTCGGCATGCGCGCCGCGTCCCACCCGGATCAGCGCATTCGGCTCTTCCGATCCGGCGGCCATGATGCCGCGCGGACGGTGATATTTGAAGGACCGGCCGACAAGATGCACATTGTTGGCCAGCAGGGCTGATGCCAGCGTGTCGCCCTCATATCCCTGATAGGCCTTGCCATCAAAGGTGAAGGTGATCGGCTTGCTACGGTCGATCCGGCCACCATGGCTGGCGCGCGAGATCTGGTCGGAAGGCTTGGACCGGAAAAAACTCATGATATGTCCGCTCCTCAGCTTTTCTTGGCGCGGGAAGATGCGCCCGTCTTTGCAGCAGTCTTTGCAGCAGGTTTAGTGGCCGCCTTAGCCGTCTTCTTGCCAGCAGCTTTCGCCGCCGTTTTCTTGACAGGCTGCGCAGCGGCTTCCGCCGGTGTTGCGCGGCGCCAGCTGTCAGCATGTGCGGCTTTCCCCGTCTTGCTGACGGGCAGGCTGCCCATCGGATAGATCTCGACGATCTCATGGCTGACGGTGTCCCGCGCCATGTTGAACCAGCGGCGACATCCGGCGGCATGCCGCCAGCGCTCAAGGAACATGCCTTTCGGGTTGTCCCGCAGGAACAGATAATCGGCAAACTCGGCGTCGGTCAGGCTGTTTTCGGCCAGCGGGCGGGCGATATGCGCCTCGCCACCACAGGTGAATTCGCTTTCCTCGCGCGGTCCGCAATGGGGGCAGGTGATCAGAAGCATGAACTCTCTCCCTCGTCCCGGATCAGTGGGCGACGCCGGCGGCGCCGTGTTCGTCAATCAGCAGCCCGGTCTGGAACCGGTCCAGCGAATAAGGGGCAGCAATCTTGTTGGGCCGGTCATTGGCAATCAGATCGGCAAAGACATGGCCCGACCCCGGGGTTGCCTTGAAACCGCCCGTGCCCCAGCCGCAGTTGAAATACAAACCCTCAACATCCGTCTTCGAGATGATCGGCGAGGCGTCAGGGCAGGTATCCACAATACCGCCCCAGTGTCGCAGCATGCGCAGGCGCGACATCACCGGGAACAGCTCAACCGCTGCCGCGATCATGTGTTCGGGAACCGGGAACGATCCGCGCTGGGCATAGGAATTATATTTGTCCACCCCGGCACCAAGCACCATCTCGCCCTTGTCGGACTGGCTGATATACATATGGACGGCATTCGACATGATCACAGTATCAAGGATCGGCTTGATCGGTTCTGATACCAGCGCCTGCAGCGGGCGGCTGGCAAGCGGCAGGCGGATGTCCGCCATACCGGCAATCACGCTGGAATGACCGGCGACAACACAGCCAACCTTACGGGTCTTGATAAAGCCGCGGCTGGTTTCCAGGCCGACAATCCGGCGGCCGTTGCGGCGCAGGCCAGTGACCTCACAATTCTGGATGATATCGACGCCAAGATCATCGGCGGCGCGGGCATAGCCCCATGCCACGGCGTCATGGCGCGCGGTCCCACCACGCTTTTGCAGGAATCCACCCATCACCGGATAGCGGATTGACTGGTCGATATTGATGATCGGCACAAATTTCTTGATCTCGTCCGGGCCCAGAACTTCGGAATCGATACCATTCATGCGGATGGCGTGCACGCGACGCGACATCTCGCGAAGTTCATGTTCGGAGTGGGCGATTGTCAGAACGCCGCGCTGGCTGAACATCACATTGAAGTTCAGATCCTGCGACATGCCTTCCCACAGCTTCAGCGCATGCTCATAAATGGCGGCTGATTCATCCCACAGATAGTTGGATCGGATGATCGTGGTGTTACGGCCGGTATTGCCGCCACCAAGCCAGCCCTTTTCCACCACGGCGACGCGCTTCACCCCATGAACGGCTGCCAGATAATAGGCTGTTGCCAGCCCATGACCACCGCCGCCAATGATGACAACATCATATTCGGATTGTGGTTCGGCATCGCGCCAGGCGCGCTGCCAGTCCTGGTGGTAATTCATCGCCTTTTTGGCAAGGGCGAAGGCTGAATATCTCTGCTTGCCGCCGGGCAGTCCCCGCAGGCCGCGATCTGGCTGATCTGACGCCATGACACCTAACCTCATTTCCCCACGTAACGCCTCGGCGGTCGCGGGTTCAACATTATGGAACCGGTCTGGTCTTCACCGTGCTGACAATCTGCGCTGTGACCCCGAAAAACCCTGTCCTTGCGCCGACCACCGGTTTGTTTTGGCCGACACGGACGCGCAAGTTCCGACCGACCAGCAAACTATCAGACCAGGCGGGTCATGGGAACGGGTGTACAGGGTCACAAATGGCCGCAGCATAAGGTGACGAGCTGGCCCTTGACCTCACCTGTGATCGGCCTGAACATATGCACCCTCATTCGCCGCAACCCGGGACCTGCAACCATGGCTTTGATCAATTCCATCGCTGACCGCTCTGACGACATGCGCAGCTGGCGCCACGCGCTGCATCAGCATCCTGAGCTTGGCTATGAGGAAGTCTGGACCTCTGATTTCATTGCCGAAAAGCTGACAGGCTTTGGCATTGAAGTCCATCGCGGCATGGGCAAGACAGGCGTTGTTGGCGTGCTGCGCGGGCAGGGTGACTCCAGGCGCGCCATTGGTCTTCGCGCTGATATCGACGCGCTGCCCATCCATGAACTGAATGAATTTGAACATGCGTCGAAAATTCCGGGAAAGATGCATGCCTGCGGCCATGACGGGCACACCACCATGCTGCTTGGCGCGGCCCAGTATCTTGCTGAGACCCGCAATTTTGACGGCACCGTCTTCTTCATTTTCCAGCCAGCCGAAGAAGGCGGCGGCGGCGGCCTTGCCATGATCGAAGACGGTCTGTTCGACCAGTTCGACATGCAGACTGTCTGGGGCATGCATAACTGGCCTTCAATGGATAAGGGGGTGGCCGGCATTCATGACGGGGTGTGCATGGCCAATGCCGATACCTTTGAAATGCAGCTGATTGGCCGTGGTGGGCATGCCGCGCAGCCGCATATGACCATCGACCCGATTCCCTGTGGGGCGGCGATCGTCCAGGCGCTTCAGACCATTGTCGGACGGCGTGTCTCACCGGTTGATGCCGCGGTTGTCAGCGTCACCCTGTTTCAGGCAGGCAGCGCCCATAACGTCATCCCTGACAATGTGACCATCGCCGGGACGGCACGCTCCTTCAAGGCGGAAACACGCCAGCTTCTGGAAGACTCCATCCGTGACATCAGCGAAACCACGGCGGCGGCACATGGCTGCGGCATTGAATTCACCTGGCATGGCGGATATCCGGCAACGGTGAATCACGCGGCCGAAGCCGGGCGCGCCGCTGATGTGATGGCCACCATCCTTGGCGATGACAGGATCGACCGCGATGTGGAACCCTCCCTGGGAGGAGAGGATTTCGCCTATATGCTGCAGGAAAAGCCGGGGGCCTATATCTGGCTCGGATCGGGGCCTGCCCCGGCAGACGGCATGCTGCATGGGGCCAGGTTTGATTTCAATGATGAGGTCCTGCCGCTTGGCGCAACTTACTGGGCCCGGCTTGTCGAAAGCGAACTTCCTCGTTGATCGCCCGTTAGCTGATCGCCCGTTAGCTGATCTTCCGTTAACTGATCGTTTCGTCTGATCTCTGCTGCCCGCCCTGACAGGTGTTTGGCAATTGACTTTTGGCACGCCCACATATAGAACAAAACAGGAACAAAAAATGTGAATGTTACGTGTGAAAATGGCAGGAGGGCGCAAGATGGCGACCGGTACCGATACTGTCATGACGCCACCATCAGCAATTGTGGCGCATGGATTTTGTGAAAGAAATCATAAGGATGATAGTATTGGTGGTGCGTCTGTTCACCATCGGCGGACACAGTTTCATCAGCTTCGTCGTGATGTGGCGACGCTGGATGGGCAGTCCCGTTCTTCACGTCTGCCAACCGGTGTCGAATCGCTTGATTCGGCGCTGGCAGGCGGGCTTGCGATGGGGCGGGTTCACATGCTGTGTGGCCGTCCCGGGCATGATGGGGCACTGACCGGTTTTGCCGTGGCCCTGTTGCGGCGGCTTCTGGCTGATGGGCCAGCTAATGAGTCGGCTACTGGACCAATTGTCTGGTGTCCGGCGGCGGCCGGGTCGGGTTCGGGCATGCTTTATGCGGCTGGACTGGCGGCATTGGGGCTTGATCCGGGGCGTCTGCTGATTGTCGATTCGCCCTCACCAGGACAGCGTCTTGCGGCGCTGGAGGATATTCTGCTTACTGATGGTCTGGCCGCGGTGATTGTCGAATATGACGGCATCAGCCAGTCCGCCGATTACTGGATGCGTCTGGCACGGCGTGCCCAGCTGGCGGCCGAGGCCAGTGGCGTGACCGGGTTTCTTTTGGGATGGCCGGTTGCGGCAAGCGGGTTTGAAACCCAGTGGCGTGTCGCACCGGCGGCTATGGACCGGGCCAATATGAATTGGACCAATATGAATGGGGCCAATATGGCCACGAACAATACGGACAGGGCCGATCAGCTTTGGCATCTGGCCCAGCATCCAGCCCAGCCCTGGCATCCCGTGTGGGATGTGGAACTGACACATGCCCGTGGGGGGCGGCCGCATGCGGTGCGCCTGCAATGGGATGTGGCTGCAAACAGGCTGCATGACCGTACGGCCACAGCCGATACAGCTGCCAGTCAGTGTGCCAGTCAGTCTGCCTCTCAACCAGCCATGTTGCCGTTTGAGACAGCCATGTCCCATTCGGAAACCTGTCAGGTGCCAGGCAGAACTGTGCCCAGACCTGCGCCCAGACATGTTTCCGGACCTGTTGCAAGCCAGGGTGTTCGTCCTGTGACAGGGGCGGCGCCCCGTCTTACGGGTGATCGTCTTGCCGGGTGATCATCTTGCCGGGTGATCATCTTGCCGGGTGATCATCTTGCCGGGTGATCGTCTTTACCGATCGCCCTTAGTGATCAAGTGATTGTTATCAGTTTATTGTTATCAGCTTACAGGGACGTTTCGACTGTCATGCAGCGTGTCATCATTCATGCCTGGTTTCCGCATCTGGCGGCAGAGCGTGTCCGCCGTGCTGGCGGGGTGCCGGATGATCAGCCGCTTGTCCTGACAAGCGCCTATCACGGGGCGGATCTGATTGATTCGGCCTGTCGGCTGGCCACGCGGCGCGGGCTTCATGTTGGCATGCGGCTGGCAGATGCCCGCAGCCTGTATCCCCATCTTGTGTCGCGGGACAGCGATCATGATGCGGATGCACAGGCGCTTTTGCATCTGGCCCGCTGGGCACGGCGCTATTGTCCGCTGACCGCTCCGGCGGGGGGGCATCATGTCGGGGCCCATCATGTTCGGCCAGGTGCCCTGATTGCCCGTGATGGCAATGGCATCTGGCTGGATGTTGCCGGGGCCGCCCATCTTCATGGGGGTGTGCGTCCGCTTCTGGCGGATATGGCGCGGCGTGTCCGTAAGGCTGGTCTGACCATGCGTCTGGCGGTGGCTCCCACATGTGGGGCGGCCTGGGCACTGGCACGTTATGGCCCTGTCCGCCAGCGTTATGGCTGTACGGCCTTCCGTGACGTGGTGCCAACACGTCAGCTGTCAGCGCTGCTGGCAGATCTGCCGCTGGCGGCATTGCGTCTTGATGGCACTGTCTGTACGGCGATGGCGGCCTCTGGTCTGCGGCGGATCGGGGATATCCTGAACATGCCGCGGGCCCCGCTGGCGGCCCGCTTTGGCAGTCAGGTCACATCCCGTCTGGATGCGGCGCTGGGGCATGTGAATGAAAGCTTCACCCCCATTGCGCCAGTGCGTCCAAGGGTGGTGATGCAGGCCTTTGCCGAACCGATTGCCGCGCCTGAGGACATTCACGCGGTGATTGATCATCTTGCTGGCGAGGTGGCGGAAATGCTGCGTCGTGACGGGATGGCGTCGCGGCGGCTGCAGCTGGGATGGCAGCGTGTTGACGGGGCGGTGCTGGCGCATGATGTGCATCTGTCACGCCCCAGCCGTGACGCGGCCGGTTTCCGCCGTCTTCTGGCCAGTGCCGGTGAGGCGGTCAACCCGGAATTCGGGCTGGAGCGTATGTGGATGGAGGCGCATGACTGCAGCCCGCAGGCCCCGACCGCGATCGGGTTTGATGACGGGATTTCGGTCAGTGAAAGCCGGGCCAGCCTGATTGACCGGCTGGTGGCGCGGCTTGGTCATGGGGCGGTGCTGCATTTCAAGTCGCGTGAATGCTGGCAGCCTGAGGCGGCGCAATATATGGCCTATCCCGATATGGAGGAGGCTGGCTTTGTCCCATCGGTGATAGACGGACAGGTGGACAGGACAGTGTCCGGACAGGTGGACAGGTACCTGTCCTCCCTGTCCTCCCTGTCCTCTGTGTCCTCTGATGTGTCCTCGCATGTGTCCTCAAATGGGGGTGGGGCAGGTGCCTGTCTGACGGCGGCGCCCCGGCCGATCCGGCTTCTGGCGCATCCGCATCGGCTGTCGGTTGTGGCGCTGCTGCCAGACCATCCCCCGGCGCAGTTCACCTGGAACCGCCAGACTCACAGGATTGTGCGGGCCAGCGGTCCGGAACGTATTGCACCGCAATGGTGGGACGCGGCAGCGGGAACGCGGACGCGTGATTATTTCCGGCTTCAGGATGATCAGGGTGCGCGTTTCTGGGTGTATCGTGAAGGTCTGCCAGAACGGGGTGAGGACCCTGACTGGTTTCTGCACGGGTTCTTTGCCTGATGCGCCCGCAGATCCAAAAAGGAAAACCAGAAGGAGCACCCGCAGGCACCCCAGCAGGCACGCCAGCAGCTGGGGCGCTTCTGGGGTGTTACAGCAATTTCAGCTTCCTGCTTGGTGCGGCGCATCCGCAGGAGATGGTCGAGACAGCGGCTGCGCTTGGCTGGCAGGCGATTAGCCTGGCGGATGTGAACTCCCTTGCTGGTATCGTGCGGGCGCATGTGGCGGCCCGTGACCATGGCATCAGACTGGTGGTGGGCGCACGGCTGACCCCTGTTGACGGGCCGGAGGTGATTGTTCACCCGACAGACCGTGCGGGGTATGAATCCCTGTCGGTGTTGCTGAGTGAGGCCAATCTGCGCGGCAGTAAGGCGGCGCCGGTGCTGCATCTTGCCGATCTGGCACGGCTGTCATCCAGTACGGCACTGCTGGTGATGCCGCCGTTACATCCGGACTCGGCCTATGCCACACAGCTTGGCCGAATTCGTGATATGGCGGCAGGCCGGGTGTTTGCCGGGGCCGCCCTGTACCGTGATGGGGGTGATGATGCGCGGCTGGCGCTGCTGTCTGACATGGCGGCGGTGGTAGGCCTGCCGCTAACGGCGGTGGCGGATGCGCTGTATCACACACCGGCGCGCCGTCCACTGGCAGATGTCCTGACCTGTATCCGCGAAAAACAGCGTCTGGATACCGCGGGTCACCTGCTGTCGCGCAATGCCGAACGACAGATTCTGGCGCCTGACGAAATGGCGCGGCGCTGGCGGCATTATCCGCAGGCGCTGGAACATGCCAGCGAACTGGCGGATATGTGCGCATTCGCCATGTCGGATCTGTCCTATGAATATCCGGATGAGGTATCGCCCGGTGGGCGTGATGCCATGGGTGAGCTGGAGTACCAGACCTGGAACGGGGCGCGTGAACGCTATCCCGATGGCATCCCGCGCAAGGTTGAAGATTATCTCAATCGGGAACTGGTATTGATCGCAAAGCTTAGCTTTGCCCCCTATTTCCTGACTGTTTTCGATATTGTCCGCTTTGCCCGCAGCCGCGGAATCTTATGTCAGGGGCGGGGGTCTGCAGCGAATTCGGCGGTCTGCTACTGTCTTGGCATTACCTCGGTTGATCCGAACCGGTCGCAACCCCTGTTTGAACGCTTCATCAGCGAGGCGCGGGGTGAGCCCCCGGACATTGATGTTGATTTCGAGCATGAGCGCCGCGAAGAGGTGATCCAGCATATTTACGCCAAATATGGCCGCACCCGTGCCGGCCTGACGGCGGCGGTGATTACCTACAGGTCCCGCAGTGCCCTGCGTGAAGTTGCCAAGGTGTTTGGTCTCAGCAGCGATGTGCAGGCGGCCCTGTCCGGCCAGACATGGGGGCGCGGGGAAGGTGGGCCGGATGATGATGCGCTGCGAGCTGTCGGCATTGACCCGGCTGACCGGCGCATTGCGCTGGTGCGACGTCTGGTGATTGAGATCAGCCGCTTTCCACGACATCTGTCACAGCATGTTGGCGGCTTTGTCATCACCCGTGGACGGCTGGATCATCTATGCCCGATCAGCCCGGCGGCGATGGAAGGGCGGACAGTCATCGAATGGGACAAGGACGATCTTGATGCGCTTGGCCTGCTGAAGGTGGATGTGCTGGCGCTTGGCATGCTCAGCTGCATTCGCCGCGCCTTCGATCTGCTGCGCCAGCATGACAACCGACCCCTGACGCTGGCATCAGTTCCGCCAGAAGATCCGGCGACCTATGACATGTTATGTGAAGGCAAGTCGGTTGGTGTCTTTCAGGTGGAATCGCGGGCCCAGATGGCGATGCTGCCACGCCTTCAGCCGCGCTGCTTCCATGATCTGGTGGTGCAGGTGGCGATTGTCCGCCCGGGGCCGATCCAGGGTGACATGGTGCATCCCTATCTGCGCCGTCGGGCCGGACTGGAAAAGGTAACCTATCCGTCCGACGCGCTTCGCGGGGTGCTGGAACGTACGCTTGGCGTGCCGCTGTTTCAGGAACAGGCGATGCAGATTGCCATTGTCGGGGCAGGCTTTACCGGTAGCGAGGCTGACCAGCTGCGTCGGGCCATGGCGACATTTAAGAAGAATGGAGATGTCGGGAAATTTCATGACAAGATGATCCGCGGCATGATTGAGCGTGGCTATCATGCCGAATTTGCCGAGCGGTGCTTTCGCCAGATTGAAGGATTTGGCACCTACGGGTTTCCTGAATCTCACGCGGCCAGCTTTGCGCTTCTGGTCTATGTCTCGGCCTGGATCAAATGTCATTATCCTGACGTGTTCATCTGCGCCCTGCTGAATGCCCAGCCAATGGGGTTCTATTCTGCCTCACAGCTTGTTGCCGAGGCTCGGCGGAGTGGCATTACGGTGCGCCCTGCCGACGTCTCGTATTCTGACTGGGACAGTACGTTGGAGCCTGATCCAGATAGTACCAGCGGACGTCATGCCTTGCGTTTGGGGCTGCGTTTGATCAAAGGATTGTCACAGGGTGAGGGCGAACGGATTGCCGCCAGTCGCCAGCCAGTGGCGACAAAAGGTGCGGCTTATAGTGGCCTGTCTGACATCCTGCGGCGGGCGGATGTGTCGGCGCGCGCGCTGGAGGCGATTGCTAAAGGTGATGGTTTTGGCAGTCTGAAATTGAACCGGCGGCAGGCACTGTGGGAAGTGCGAGCACTTGCCGGTCAGCGCTGGCATGAATTGCCATTATTTGCGCATGCTACCAGACGTCATGATGATCTTGCTGGAAGAGAAGAGACGGTCAGTCTGCCAGCGGCA